>JBGPRB010000280.1:0-2017 GCA_041489355.1 Dehalococcoidia bacterium | reverse complement strand
CAATACATATAGCATCGGCTATTTATTCTAAAGTCAATGAAATGTTCTCGTATGATGGTTTAGGTGTTAAAAAAGGGATCCTAGACCTTGATGGCAAGATAGGCTCTCCCCCTCTTAAAATCAAGAAACCCCACTTTGAAGGTCAACCACCTTTGCCTACTATAGGATAGCACGCCAACTGAGGGGGAGGAAAGAGAAGGGGCTTGCATACCTCTTAAACTCCCCATTGAGTTATTTTTTTGTTCCTCTAATGGGAAAAGTGATTATAGGCAGCATGATTATGGAACAGCTTGTCAGAAAGTGCCATCGTCAAGACTGTATCTTTATTATTGCTATATTCCTCGTTAGCTCGTCTTGATGCGACTGGCAATCTGCCGCATGCCAAGCCCGTAAACGAGGCTGATGACGATAATGGCGATACCGACCACGCCGAACGCCGTTTTATAGTTGAAGGCACTGATCAGGATACCGGTGACCATAGGGCCGCCGGACTGGCCGACATCCATGATGCTGGAGAGAATGCCCATAGCTCCGCCGCGGCTGTAGGCACGGGAAAGGTCGGCGACCAACGCAGAAGTAGAGGCGGTGACTGTCGCCAGACCCAGACCGAACAAAGCGATCAAAACAATCAGTTCAACATAGTTGGTGGAAAACATCAAAAGGCCGGTGGTCACACCGCCGAGTGCCAGCCCGGCGGAGATCATCGGAACACGACCGTAGCGGTCGGATAAACGTCCCATAATCGGCTTGGTCAGGGTAGCCGCCAGGATCTGGGCGGTAAACAGTATGCCTATTTCCCAGGTTGTGTAGCCAAGCTTTTCCTTTAAGAAAATAGGTAAAAATGTTTCAACGCAGCCGTAGGCGAAATACTGCACCGCCTCGATGCCGCTCGTAGCCAGAATTCCACGATGACGGAATATAAAGAGCAGGTCATCCTTATATTTACTACGCTGCTTTTTGAAAGCTTCACCGGTAGTAGCAGAGGTTGTGGTGGATATCGACAGCCGGAGAGCGGCGATCAGCGCCAGGACGCCGGCAAAACCATCAGCCAGGTAAACCCAGTGGAAGTTGTTACCGAAGATGAGCAGTCCGCCGACAAGCGGGGCGATAAAGCGCCCGACCATTGTCGCCGAAGAATACCAGGCCATGCGTTCGCCGCGGCCTTTCTCATAGGTATCCGCCACAGCAGCCATGGCCACCGGACCGAGAATAGCTGTCGCCAGCCCGTGGTAGATGCGGACGAGCACCAGTTGCCAGGGGGCATTGATAATCAGATAAAGGAAGGGGGCGGTGGCAAAGACAACCATGGAAATGAGAATAACCCGCCGCCGGCCGATAATATCGGACAGGATTCCGGCGGGAATGCTGACGACGATACCGACGACCGTCGAAGCTGCCGCTATGAACCCTACCGTTGATACCGGTACTCCCATAGATCGGATGAACAACGGCAGCGCCGGATTCTTGGACATAGTGGAGCTGAAGATAGCCAGGCCACCCATGATACACAGCATGATAAAAGGCGAAACTTTGATTCTCATTAAAGAGTAATTCTACTTTATTTGCGTCGTAATTATCAAATTTTAACAGCGGGGAATAACGGTGTATAATGCTAACCAAGCTCATCAGAAAAGGAGGACTAACGGATGAAATGGATTACCCGTTCACACGTTCATGTTGACAGGGTTGCCTGTCCCTGGCTCATCAGTCGCTTTATCGATAACGAAGCCGAATTCCTTTTTGTTCCCCCAAGCCAGGTAAAAGCGGTGGCTGAGCAGTCCGGGGCTATTCCTTTCGATGCGATGGGTCAGGCTGAACTTGACCATCATGAAGGCCGCTGCTCGTTCGAGTCAATTATCGTGAAGTACGAGTTGAAAGACCCCGCGCTGCTGCGGATGGCCAAAGTGGTCCACGCGGCTGACGTTGCCCCCGATATCGATAAGGACCCGATTGCCCGCGGGCTGGAAGCGATTGCCGTTGGTTACAGCCTGCGCTATCCCGACGACGAAGAGAACCT
>JBGPRB010000279.1:0-2311 GCA_041489355.1 Dehalococcoidia bacterium | reverse complement strand
TTATTGCCCGCTCGTGGTGAGCTTGTCGAACCACAAAAAACTTACCCTTCGACAGGCTCAGGGCGAGCGGTATCAAACCGCTTCTTTCTAACCCTGATTTATGCAACTAAGCACTAACGCAGGCGCGGCAGTCCCAGTCCGCGCTGGGCGATAACGTCACGGTCAATCTCCGAGGTACCCTGCTCCAGGCTGTGCCCGAAGGAGCGGAGATAGATGGACGGTATCCTGCCAAACATGGGTACCCTGGCCGAGCCCTCGGTTAGCTGGCTGTACTGCCCCGCCAACTCCATCCCGAACTCGGCGACATGCTGCAGGCACTCGAAACCGCACATCTTGCTCATGGCCGATTCGATATTCGGCACCATCCCTTTGCTCTGCATCCAGGTGACACGGTAATGATGCAGTCGGGCCACCTCACACTCAGCCAACAGTTGTGCCAGGCGATTCTTCGTGACAGCATCGAGTAAATTATTTTGCTTCGCATACTCAGCCAGGTCACTCAGATATACATCAGCCACTGCATAGGCTGTATCGGTAGTACGCTCGTAATCGAGCAACGACATCACCACGTACCAGCCCTTGTTTAGTCCGCCGATGATGTTTTCCTTGGGGATACGGACATCTTCGAAGAAGACCTCGTTGAACTCGTGATGTCCCGCCATATTTATTATAGGATTGACGGTTATCCCCGGCGTCTTCATATCGACCAGGAAAAACGTCAGGCCGCGGTAATTCGGGCTTGCGGCGCGGTCCGTCCTGACTATTAAAGCATTCCAGTCGGCGAAATGCCCGTTGGTCGTCCATATCTTCTGCCCGTTGACGACGAAGCCGTCCGCTTCTTCCTTGGCAAAGACCTCTATCGCCGCCAGGTCGGAGCCGTGATTGGGCTCGCTGAGTGTCTCGCACCACATGACCTTCCCGGAAGCGATGCCCGGCAGGTGGCGCTTTTTCTGCTCGTCACTGCCCTTGAGTAAAATCGCCGGAGCGACGATGCCACAGCCGATGGAATCATAACCGGGCGAATGATATCTGGACAGTTCCTCCCTGAGAATAAGCCGGTAGAAAGGTGAGACATCCTGGCCGCCGTATTCCTTGGGCCAGTGCATTGATAGCCACCCCTTTTCCCCCAGCTTTTCCGCCATAGCCCGGTGGACTTTTATCCAGTCGTGCTGGGCGGACATATCGAAGAAGGTCAGGCGTTTTTCGCGGTATTCTGCGGGGACTTCTTTTTCCAGGAACCCGGCTACCTGCTTGCGAAACGCCTCCTCTTCAGGAGTGAACTTGAAGTCCATTACAAAATCCCTCTCTTATCTCCCTTTAAGAAAGGGAGACGATATGTCTCTTTTTCCCCTTCCCGTGTCCCCCTTTTATAAAGGGGGATTAAGGGGGATTTTGATACCTATTTGCCGGTAAATTTCGGCGAGCGGCGGCTGTTCATGGCTGTAATCCCCTCGTTCAGGTCTTGGGTCAGGGCGATATCCCCGGACACCGCCGCCTCAAGATACAGCGCCGTCCGCTGGTCGGCCTGGGCGCCGTAATACAATAGCCCCTTGGCCAGCTTTTGCGCCAGCGGGGCGCCGCCCGCCAGTTTTACGGCGATATCATCCACGAGTTTGTTAAAGTCTTTTGGTTCGGCAACGTAATTTACCAGTCCCCATGCCAGGGCTTTATCGGCATTTATCGGGTCGGATAGAAGCACCATCTCTTTAGCGCGTGCCCAGCCTATCAATCGTCCCAGTCGCTGTGTTGCTCCCGCCCCCGGTAGCAGCCCCAGCGTAAGCTCTGGCAGACGGACCATGGCTGTCTTATTCATTATCCTGATATCGCAGGCGAGGGCGAGCTCCAGTCCGCCGCCCATCGCCGGACCGTTGATGGCGGCAACTACCGGTTTGGTGTAAGTCTCGATTCTGGTAAACACTTCGTGCGGGGCTTCGCTGAAATTAAATGCGGCGTCCACTTCCCCCGAGGCAAATGCCGCAAAATCGGCACCGCCGCAGAAATTGGCGCCGGCGCCGGTAATAAGGACGCACCGGACATTTTCGTCTTTCTCTAGCTCACCGAGCGCTTTATTTATCTCCGTCATGAAGTCGGCATTGAAGGCATTGGCGCGGTTAGGCCGGTTCAGGATTAACCGGGCTACCTTTGTTTCCTTTTTGATATCAAGCTTGACGAACTCGTATTCACCGGGACCATAGGCATAAAAACCCTCTCCGGTCTTTCTACCCAGCTTCCCCTTCTTGACAAGATTGGTTATAACCGAGGAAGCCTTGTATCTATCTTCCTTATTATATTTTTCATAGAGCCGGTTAAG
>JBGPRB010000278.1:0-2332 GCA_041489355.1 Dehalococcoidia bacterium | reverse complement strand
CATGCCTATGCCTATGTATTTACCCGCATGGGAAATCCCTCTCGACGATATCAGCTATCTGACAGGACTGGAATCTGTTATTAAGGAGCTGGCGGCAAGTCAATCGATTGTTATCCGGGGGCGAGGTAGCCAGTTTATCCTGAAAGACTATCCCGGCGCTTTTCATGTATTCGTAGTAGCACCGCTAGCGATACGAGTGAACCGGGTTATGGGTGGTCGGAAGCTTGACGAGAAAGCGGCAAAGCAGGAAATAAATCGCTTTGAAAGCAGCCGACGCGAGTTTATCAAGAGATATTTTAAAGCCGAGCTTGAAGACCCGATTCACTATGACCTGGTTATCAATACTGAGCATCTGAGCTTTGAGGATGCTGCTTCAATTATCATCGATGCCATTTCTCTTCGAGACCGGTGACCTTACCCCCTTTTATCATATTTCAGTCTAACATTAAAGTTGGACTGATTTCTGGCGGGCAGGTCAACTGTTTGAGAAGAAACAACTGATACCACCGCTTCAGATGTTTTTACTCCCATATTTCTACTAAGCCCATCTTTTGGTTAAAATAACATTTGCCCTTTCTCCTTCCCACACTGCCTTGATACTCCCCTGGCTCTCTGATATCATTTCAGAACAAAGTTTGACAAGTGCCGAAATTTTCTATAGGCTAATCTATACCTGATAATTATCAGGCACTTGAGGTTTTTTAAATATGAAAGCGGCCAAATTGAACAACACTGATTCGCGCAGGTCAGGGGCAAAAGCGGAGAAGGGGCCGTCCGAGCTTCTGGTATTAAGTCGAATCTCGGCGGCGTTGAGTGGCCTGGGGGACCTGGATGCTATTCTTGGCGTCGGCCTCGATAGTACGCTGGACATCATGAACGGAACCATTGGTGAAATCCTTCTCCTTGATGAAAATACCAATGAACTTTCTCATCTTGTCCACCGTGGCCTGAGTAAGGAATTTGTAGAGAATGTACGTCTTAGCCTTGGTGAAGGTATTACCGGCAACGTCGCCCAGAGTGGCAAGGCAATTCTTCTCGAGGACATCTCCTCGGACCCGCGTGTGGCACACCGCGAACTAGTTACGGCGGAAGGCCTGAGGGCGTTCATTTGTGTCCCTCTCCGGGCTAGAGATAAGGTCCTGGGTGTCCTTAACGTGGCCAGCCGTATGCCTCGTAAATTCACTACCAGTGATATGCATTTGCTGTACGCTATTGGCGACCAGCTTGGCATCGCCGTGGAACACGCGAGGCTGTACGACCGCCTGAGAAAAGCGCGTGAGAGGCTGCGTAAACTCGCCCGGCAAAATCTGGTAGCAGAAGAAGAGGAACGGAGAAGAATTGCCCGGGAGCTACATGATGAGACCAGTCAATCTCTTTCTGGAATAGCCCTTCAATTACAGGCGCTGATAGAAATGTCCGCAATATCCGGCAAACAGGACCCCGAGTTCGTGGCCGGGTTGAAGAAAGTGCAATCGTTGACTGTGCAGGTGCATAAAGAAGTCAGCAGGTTGATATCCAATCTCCACCCGGCTCTCCTGGATACGCTGGGATTGGTGCCGGCGGTTCGCCAGCATGCCGAGACAAGACTGCAACCCCTGGAAATTAAAGTAACCGTAGAAACAAGAGGGACTGAGATGAGGTTTCCTGCCGAGGTTGAAGCCGCGCTCTTCCGCTTTATCCAGGGGGCCGTGGGCAATATTACCCAGCATTCTAAAGCCAAGAATGCCGCCATTGTGCTTGAATTTAAACCGAATGAATTTTTATTAACCATCAGCGATGACGGACAGGGATTTAACGTTGCGGAGATCACCGATGTCGAAGAAAGCGGGAGGGGTCGTGGTTTATTCAGCATGAGAGAGAGGATTGGTTTTCTGGGGGGCACGAGTGGAATCGAGTCCGAAATCGGGAAAGGGACGACCGTCTGGGCCAGGATCCCTATAGGTCAAGAAGTAGAATATGCAGAAAATTAAAGTACTGGTGGTTGATGACCATACCATTGTGCGGGATGGTATCTGCGCTTTGCTCGCTCTGGCCGGGGATATCGAGGTGGTGGGTGAGGCGACCAATGGTAACGAAGCCCTGAATAAGGTCAGAGAGCTACATCCCGATGTAGTGCTCATGGATATCGCCATGCCTATCATGGGGGGGCTGGAAGCCACCCGGCGGATAAGCAAGGAATTCTCCAGGACAAAAGTGCTCGTCCTTACGCAGTATGATGATAAAGAGTATTTCTTCCCGGTGATTGAGTCCGGCGCCTCCGGCTTTATCAGCAAAGTCGCCGCATCTTCGGAACTGACTACCGGCATACGCTCGGTCTACCGGGGAGATTCCT
>JBGPRB010000277.1:0-2424 GCA_041489355.1 Dehalococcoidia bacterium | reverse complement strand
GGAGGAAAAATGTTACTAAAGGACAAAGTAGCCATCATCACCGGGGGCGCTAAAGGAATGGGGAGGGGCATGGCCCTGAAGTTCGCGGAGGAAGGCTGTGCCGTCGCCATCGCCGATATCGCCATAAAGGAAGCGGAGGAAACCGTAGCCGAAATTAAGAAGAAAGGCGGAAATGCCATCGCGATTAAATGCGATGTCACCAGCGGCCAGCAGGTCGGCGAGACCGTGGAGAAAGTCGTTAAAAAGTTCGGCAAGATAGATATCCTGGTCAATAATGCCGGGGCTATCGCCGCCCACATACCTATCGAAGATATGTCCGAAGAAATATGGGATAAGGTCATGGCATTAAACCTGAAAAGCCATTTCCTATTCTGCAAGTATGTCGTTCCCTACATGAAAAAAGCCAGATACGGTAAGATTATCGGGCTTTCTTCCATAGGAGCTGTCCAGCCTCCGGCCCATGAAATTAACTATAATACCGCTAAAGGGGCTGTCATCAGCTTCACAGCCGACCTGGCAACAGCTCTGGCACCTTTCAATATCAATGTTAACTGTATATTACCCGGGCCTATCAAGACACATTTTTATGATTCCACGATAGGTGCTATGCCAGAAAAACAGCAGGATGCCGTGTTTGCCATGATGGGCAAGAAAGTACCACTCCAGAGGATAGGCATGCCGGAGGACATCGCCGGAGCGGCCCTGTTTTTAGCTTCGGAGCTTTCGGCGTATATCACGGGACAGGCCCTGTATGTGGCCGGGGGTCTACCGTTATTACCCCCAGCGCCACCGCCTAACAGGTAAAGAGGTATAAGTAGCAGGTAACAAGTACCAAGTAGCATGGAAAGTGAGAACATAGTAGTTCTAAATTACTTAAGCTTTAAATAGGGATTGCCACGTCGTCCCGATTACATCGGGACTCCTCGCAATGACAGCGTGGTGGAAAAGGGAGAGGGGGGCATAACCCCCCTCTTTTTTTACCATGATGCTTTTAAGTTTTACCTAATACCTCACGTAGTTGGGCACGATACTCTTGTATTTCTTGACCAGCTGCGCCCATTTAGCCGGCAGTTCCGCTTTTTTGATTATGGGCGGGCCGCCGCCCTGTATAAAGCCCATCCAGGAGCCGAATCCTCCGAAAACAAAGACCTGGACGGGGTCGGGGTCGCGGGGATTGGGATGAAAGATGGTCGGGCCGAACCCGGGGCCGGTAACATTACCTCTGTCAAAAGGCCCGCTGGCTTTTAAGCCCAGCCGTGAATAATAGTCATCAGGGACAATTGTATTCTTAACAATGTAGTCCTTGACGGCTTTCTTGGTCCAGCCGCGGCTGGATAACGACCCGGCATTGGTGGGAGTGAGCAGTAGAGCGAACGAACCCATACGGGCCGGGACGATGCTGCCGACCACGGTCGCCAGAATACCCTTATCATCCGTGCCGAAGGGCATCATCTGCTGGAAGGACTGCGGGAACATCAGGGAGATGGTGCTGTCCTCTTTCTTAAAGCCGCGGTCGACGTGGAAAGGTTCCCAGGGGCTGTATTCTTCGTTCTCGGCGGTCACCCAGCTGTATTTCCCGGGGTTGCCGAGAACACCCATGTCCTCGATTTGCTTGCGTATGCCGCGTATGTTCTTGGTAATCAAGCCCATAGCGCGCCCGATAGTGGCGTTAGCGATATCTCCCGGATTGGTAGCGCCGTAGGTAGAGCGAACGTTAATATCTTTAGCTATCGGCCCGTTGACGAGCCAGAAAGGCGAAAACGAGCCGGTGCTGGCAGCCATCATGCCGCAGACAGGGTTTGCTGCGAGCGCCTGCACCCCGGCGATAAGCAGCGGCATATAAGTCGGCAGGCAGCCGGCCATGACGGCATTGATGGCGATTCTCTCCACCGTGGCCTTGCCCAATCGCGGCTCCAGCTTCTCTACCAGATGATTTGCCGGCAGGTCGGTGCCGGTGAGCATTTCGACTAAAGCTTCCTCGGTAGGGGGGATAATGGGGAGGCCGTCCGTCCAACCTCGCTGATAGAAGAACTGGTTGACCTCTTCAAGATTACCCTTGAAAACAATTCTCGGCGGATTTTCCGGCTCTCTCCGCCTAGGCGACTTTTCATCGGCAGTGAGCGGTCTGGTCAGAGCGGCGACTATATTATCGAACACTGCGATGATAGCCGCTTCGATGGTTTCGACGACGGTGCACTCGGAGACGATAGCCTCCGGAACGATTCTGACGACAGGCATGCCTTTGCTGGAGGCCGCCGACATGGCGTCATTGGCGAAGTGTTCAAAGAAGAATGTAGCGGTGGGCTTACCTTTCCCTTCGATATAAATAGCGTCGTACACAAGGTACTTGGTGCATGCCCCTCAGTCGCCGACGGCGGCGACAACCGCATCCACCCCCTTTATCCAGTCGTTAAACTCCCCTTC
>JBGPRB010000276.1:0-2445 GCA_041489355.1 Dehalococcoidia bacterium | reverse complement strand
TCCCTTCAAAAACACCGGTATAAGGTCGTGGGAAAACTACTTCTTCGTCTCGCCCACGGCTAATCAAACCCATGGTATCGAATGGATGAGGACTCACATGGTAGGTACCGGTCCTTTCATGCAGACAGACTACCAGAAAGATGTATCTATGACCGCCGTGAGAAATCCCAACTACTGGCAGAAAGACGACCAGGGCAACCAGCTTCCGTATCTGGATAAAGTCCAACTATTGTACGTGGCTGATGAGACGACCCGGGAAACGTTAATGAAGTCTGGCGGAGCCGAAATGTTAAATTCCTCCACCAAACAAGCTTCACGTTTCCAGGGCTCGAATCTTACCATCCTTGCTCGAAGCGGCGGCCCCACCATGCTGGCTCCAGATAGCAAGAATGACGCTTCTCCCTTTGCTAATCTGAACGTACGCCTGGCCGTCGAATATGCCATTGACCGAGAGTCCTTAGCCAAGAGTTTTGGTTACGGTTTTGATAAACCGGCTTACCAGTTGTCTTCCTCGGCCACCAAGGCTTATGACCCCAACCTCAAACCTCGTTTATATGACGTAGAAAAAGCCAAGCAGCTAATGAAAGATGGCGGCTTTCCTAACGGCTTTAGTACAACGATTTTCGTGAATCCGGGGATTAACCGGGACCCGATAATCGCTATCCAGTCGTACTTGAGCAAGATCGGCATCACCGCAGACCTGCAGTTCCCGGAACCAGCCGCCTGGCAGGCCATCACCACCCAACCGGCGAAAGTGAACTCCCTGATTTATATACCGATAAACGAATGGTCGAACTACAATACGACTCTTAACGTCTTCTTCTCCGGTCTCGGATTCTACCTCCCGAGCAATAAAAAACCGGCTGGCTATGTTGATTTATTCAACAAATCGTTAGCCGCACCCGCCCCGGACCAGACAATTTTGCAGCAAATATCCGATGCTTTCTATAATGATTGCACCATAATACCGCTGGTTTACAACACCTTCGTTTTTATCCTTACGCCTAACGTTCAGGACTCCGGTCTCACTAAGTTCGGAACTGCAAATGCCTGGGATTACGGTAAAATCTGGTTAAAGAAATAATTAACCGGGCACATTTGACAGGAGGTTGGGAGCAATCTCAGCCTCCTGTCATTGTAACCATAAATAAGTTGTTCAGCGTTCGCGGCTGAGGTTTGAATCGAAGTTTGTTACGCTTGGAGCTTCATTTCATATCTGACGTCCACATGCATCAATATTGCTTCAATTACCTTTGAAGTGATCCCGAAGTAAGCTATAATTATTATGAATCAGCGCTGTGTGAATTGGACAACACTAAAAAAGGCCCGACATGATATCTTATCTGGTACGTAGATTTATCCAGTCAGTGGTGGTCCTGGTCATCGTCAGTATACTTGTTTTCGTGGCAATGCGCTTATTGCCCGGTGACCCGATTCGCATGATAATTACGGCGAGTAATACGGAGAGCTTCACCGAAGAACAAATAACGCAGGTCAGACATGAATACGGTCTGGATAGACCGATGTTCATCCAATACTTCGACTGGGTAGGAGGTTTCCTCCGTGGAGACATGGGGGACTCCATCCTCCAGAAGGTGCCCGTATCCGACGAAGTCGTGCGACGCATCCCCATAACTTTCCATCTTGGTATCCTGGCTTTTATTATTGGCCTGTTGATAGGCATTCCCGTTGGGATAATCGGCGCTGTCAGACGAGCGACATGGTTAGATACTCTGGTGACCACCCTATCCAACCTGGGGATTACCGTCCCTATTTTCTGGTTGGGTATCCTGCTCATGTATCTCTTCGGTTTGTATTTAAACTGGCTGCCGGTGATGGGTTATACCTCCCCTTTTACCGACTTCTGGTTGAGTACCAAACAGCTCATCATGCCGGTTTTTTGTCTGGCGGTTTTCCCAATCGCTTCCACGGCACGCCAGACCCGTTCCAGTATGCTCGATGTGATGCATCAAGACTATATCCGCACTGCCTGGGCTAAAGGCGTAAAAGAACAGGCGGTGATTATGCGGCATGCCCTCAAAAACGGCCTGATACCTATAGTCACCCTGGCCGGAATGGGCGTTCCCATGATAGTGGGCGGGACGGTATTAATTGAGACGGTATTCAACATTCCCGGGATGGGCAGATTAGCGGTTACCTCGGTTCTCAATCAGGACTATCCCTATGTACAGGGAATCGTCTTAATCGTCTCCGCCGCAGTATTGGCGGTGAACTTGATAGTAGAATTGGTGTATGGCTGGCTGGATCCCCGGATTCGGTTCGATTAAAGGCGGATGCAAATGGCAAATCAAGCTATATCCGATGTAGTTAATGGAGTGGTGGAGCTTCCACCCAGGGTAAGCGAGTGGCGCCGCTTTAGAAGAGTATTTTTCAGCCGGAGCGTGGTGGTCTTCGGCATGATAATTTTATTGTTATTTATTGGAG
>JBGPRB010000275.1:0-2521 GCA_041489355.1 Dehalococcoidia bacterium | reverse complement strand
TCACCGGGCCGCTTTCCTGGGGGCTGACCGTCGCTGACGAGAATAAACGGGCGGTACTCTACCACGAAGTCCTCGGCGATGCCGTCCCCAAGCTGCTCAAGCTCAAGGCAGCCTGGCAGGAAAAAGAACTTAGAAAAATATCGAAAAAGACCATCATCTTCGTCGATGAGCCGTACATGGCCTCTTACGGGTCATCGGTGGCCGCCGGCGCCTTTTCCAAACCGGAAAAGATTGCCGAAATGATTGACGAGGTCTTTGATGGCATCAGCGGCCTCAAAGGTCTCCACTGCTGCGGCAATACCGACTGGTCGGTGCTACTGAAAACGAAGCTCGATATCCTGAACTTCGACGCTTACAACTACGCGCAGTCGGTCAGCCTCTACCCCGACGAAATCAAGAAGTTCCTGGCGCGGGGCGGGGCGATAGCGTGGGGCATCGTACCCAACAGCGTAGAACCGGTAAATAAAGAGTCGGTAGCCAGCCTGAAAGACCGCCTCGAGGAGGCGATAGCTCCCTTCACCCGGAACGGGATGCGCTTTAAAGACATCGTCAAGCAGAGCCTGCTCACGCCCAGCTGCACCCTGATGCCTCTCGGCGAGGAAGGCGCCGAAAAAGCGCTGGAACTGCTCACCGGGCTATCCGCAGAGATGAGGAAAAGGTATAAATAACGCGGTAAATACGAAATCCTGATATCGAAGCACTAAATAAATTTCAAAGCTCAAATGTTAAAAGTCAAAACCAAAGCCTAAAAATAAAAACAGGGTTTGAATAAATATGGAATGTAATATTAATGCTAACAAAGACAGATGCAACTGCACTTACGAGCCCTGCTCCCGCAAGGGCAAGTGCTGCGAATGTATCGCCTACCACCTGAAAAATGAAGAACTGCCCGCTTGCGCCTTCCCGCCGGAAGTGGAAAGTACTTACGACCGCTCCTTTAACCGCTTTGCGGAGGTGTTAAAGGGGAGGGGTGGCAAGAAAGCCTGATTTAAGCTATATTATTAATGATGAATAAATCGAAGAAAAACGCCTGGCACAAACACCTGCAAGCGGCGAAAAAGCACAAGGAACAGAGAAAAGCACTGGCGAAAACGTCAAAATAGAGCGTTCTATCCCCTTTTATCATGACTATGCCGGTGGGTAGCAACGCCTGCGGTAATAGTTTATAGTTGTTAGCGCCTATGAAGCCAGTATACCTGCTCACCGGCCAACCGGGAACGGGCAAGACCAGCCTTATCAAGCAGGTTGTGGCCGGATTTCCCACAAAAGCCGGCGGGTTCTATACCGAGGAGATACGACGCCAGGGAACAAGACTCGGCTTCAAGCTGGTCACCCTCAACGGCCAGGAGGCTATTCTGGCTCATATCGATTTCAACAAACGGTTCCGCGTCGGCAAATACGGGGTCGATATTTCCGTCATGGATAAGGTTGGCGTCCCAGCCCTACGCGAAGCCGCCGAACAATGTGACCTTGTTATCATTGATGAAATCGGTAAAATGGAGCTGTTCTCATCAGCTTTCCGGGAGGCCGTCCCGGAGATAATCGGGAGTGGTAAAAGGGTGATGGGAACGATTATGCTCCAGGCGAATCCCTTTGGGGATGCCATCAAGCGCCAGCCCCAGGTGAATCTGATAACTGTAACCAGGGCCAGCTACGACCTGATTCTCGAGGAACTGAGAAACTGGCTGAAATCGACACCTAACTACCCAGTGTGATTTCCGTTATATAATTAAAAATAGAAAGTGAAATCCTGAAAAATGTCGGAGCTACCGGTACTGATTCAAGCCCTGCTCGACCCGAAAGCTTATCCCGACCCTCCGCAGAGGGTGGAGATGATGCAGACCCAGATTTCTTATGTCTTCCTCGCCGGCGACTATGTTTATAAAATCAAGAAGCCGGTGGACATGGGCTTCCTGGACTATACCACGCTGGAGAAACGCCTGACTTACTGCAGGAAGGAAGTCGAGCTAAACCGGCGCCTCTGCGCCGATGCTTATCTGGGTGTTGTGCCCATAACCAGCGAAGGTGGGCGCTTCATCATCGGGGGAAAAGGGGGGGTCGAAGAATACGCCGTGAAGATGCGCCGTCTCCCTCAGGACGCCATGATGGACGTGTTGCTCGCTAAAAACAGGGTCACGCCGAGGATGGTGGCTGACGTGGCAAAAACCGTGGCCAATTTCCACAAGAGGGCAGCCACCAGCGCTGAAATCAGTACCGTCGGCGGTATCAATGCCGTTATCCAGAACACTTCAGAAAATTTCTCGCAGACGGATAAATACTTCAATATAATCATAGCACCGGAAACCTACCGGCGTATCAAAACCTACACCGAGGACTTCATTAAAGTCAACGCCCCTCTTTTTCATAAACGCATGGCCGAGGGCCGGATACGGGACTGCCACGGCGACCTCCATGCCGCCCATATCTGTTTCTATAAAGGCATCTGCATCTACGACTGCATCGAATTCATCGACAGGCTCAGATATACCGATGTCGCCGCGGATGTTGCCTTCCTGGCGAT
>JBGPRB010000274.1:0-2559 GCA_041489355.1 Dehalococcoidia bacterium | reverse complement strand
GGTATTCTCGCACGCCAGGTCGTAAACCCCTCGCGTGGCAACAATCTGCCCAGTGTTAAAAATAGCGTTGATTACGAACAGTGCATCTATATCTATCACCTCCTTTCTGGGCATGGGTACCCCTTGCTAAACCGTTGTTTTTCAACGGTTTACCCGTTAGTCCTTAAACCTGGTTATATGAATACAGGCGTAGTGGGAGCGGAAGTTGTCTATCGGGTTTTGCCAGAAGCCGTTGCGGAAGTCGAGAAGATAGTGCCAGTAGCCCTGGTATTCCTGGGTCCGGACCGTTACCAAGTAATCGGTGAATATCCGGACACAGGCTCCCCTGCTTCCCCTGAGTACAATAACGCTGGGGATGTAATTCGGGTCGTGGTCGTACCTGGTGGGATGGTATTCCAGTTGCAGCTTGGGCATCTTCAGGTTGTCCAACCAGAAGTGGCGGCCGCCGGCGTCGTAAGAGCCGATGTAGATATCCTTGCCCTCGAGGTCTGCAAGGATGTCCATGAGCCGGGCAATAGCTTCCCTTCTCTGCTTACGCAGCGGGACCCGAGCTTCTCTCTTACCGAGCCGGACCGTGGTCATAGGCTCTGGCTTCTCTATCTCGACCTTCGCTTCTCTGAAAAGGTCGAGCTGGGTTGTCATGCTTTTCACCTCCCTTCTTCTCTGATTTTGGGCATGGGTATCCCCTGGAAGTGATACAATTTGCATCAAAATGCATCACTTTGAAACACTTTGAGACAGCTTTAGACAAGGGCTGGCGTGCTGCCGTACTTCTGGTTGACCTGGTCGGCTTTTAGGGCATCTTTCGGTATGTCGTCGCGAAGCCTGACAATGGCTCGTTTTATACTGCCGTCCTGATGCTCTTTTCTCCAGGAAACCTCGCCGCCAGTGACTCTCTCAATTTCGGCAAGGATAGAGTTGAGTCCCTGCTCCCGGTCGGGACAATCGTATAGCTCGGTAAGCTGGGGCACGATATTTGAAAGCGACTCCTGCCTGGCCTTAGTTAATAGCGATAGAATTTCGCCAAGAACCACAAGCCTGACCTTACGTTGTCCTGAAAGCTCATCAAGAAGCCCCTCGTACGAGCGAATGCCGCGGACCATACGAAAGGGCGGGGCTTCAAGGTTCTCATTATCAGCATTGAGCCTAGCTAGAATATCGCTGCCGCGATTGGCACAAGTGTCTTTTCTGGTGAGGCCGGTGCGGCCAACGAGACACGTGTAAAAGTTGGGATACAATTTAGTTGCGTGGTAAACATGAAGCCGGCGGCCAAGTGTACATCCGAGAACATTCAAGAATGTGGCATAATGAAAGTTGTCGCTGGCTTCTGTGGTATCGGCCACCAGCTCGCGGTAGTCTCTGAAATAGCTGCGCCATGCGACCTCTGGGATTTCTAGGCCAAGCATTCAAGAGCCTCCTTGAAATCGCAGGAATTAACGGCCATGATAAAATCGAAAACGTCTCCGCCCTTGTTACACTGGAAACAATGCCAGCTCTGATTATCGGCATAAACCGTCATTGACGGGTGCTTATCTTCATGTAGCGGGTACTGACCCACGAATCGATTATGCCCGGTCTTCCGAAGTCGGGTATATTGCTCTACGATACTAACAATGTCAGCCCGCGCCTTGATATCGGCGGCGTCTATGCGGTGGCCGGGAGCTGCCGGTTGAGGATTCTGTTGATTGTGTTCTTGGATAGCGCAGACAGCCTCACGGCAACATTCAGCGAACTCTGCCCAGGGGAAAGGTGTTGTATCTGCGTATGTCGTACCGTCGAAAGCTGCGTCCACTGCCACCATCATATTCGCATGGCGTATCTCGTGTCGTAGTTGCGGCAAGGAAAGTTCATTCGCCAAGTAAAAGACATCGAGGTCGTCAAATACTACGTTCACAAGCGGCCCCCCTTAACTTGCGGCGTTCTCGGCTGCTCTGGCGTTTTGAGCGCCTTTTTTATTAGGCCGAGTATGAAACCATCGGCGCAGTCGTCACATTCCCATGCACACCCGCTAGGCGGAAGGTCGAGAGCGGCTTACACCGGGAGGGCAACACGGCAGGCTTAGGCACCTTCGGCCTCCAAAGACACATTAAATCCTAGTGCTTTCTCAAGCCGCTCCATGGCCCAATAGGGTATATCCAAGTCACGTTCGGCGAAGGACACGTAGCTCTGGGGAATTCCGGCTATGACAGCGATATCCGCCTGGCGCAAGCCAAGCTCGGCCCGCTCCAACCGGAAATAAGAGCCTTTCGACTTTGGAACGCAAACAAAAATCGGAGTACCCACTTCACTCCGATTATACTGCCCGTTAATATTCTATAGATGTACTAGTTTTCGTTAAAAAATATCAACATTTTCACGCCTAAATTGCTGCAATTAACCTGTGCTCTCCGAGAATACACCTCATTGTTAGGCTCTCTTTGACGTCGGATGTCAATAACGGACACGAAACCTATCATGCTGCCACTAGACCTGCATAGTATCTTTGCTCAAAGACCGCGGGCGACAGGAAACCAAGTCCTGGCTGCAAGCGCTGCCGCTTGTAGAATATCTCTATATACT
>JBGPRB010000273.1:0-2569 GCA_041489355.1 Dehalococcoidia bacterium | reverse complement strand
TATGGGAATCCATTTATCCGCATGGACGGCGGTGCCGTAGTTCACGTCCGGGCAAATATAGATGGATTTGATACCCAGTTCGGAAAACCAGTAACATAAGCGGCTGACAAACTGGCCTCCCCACCCCCAGGTGGTGGTCTCCGGGTCACAACCCCAGAATAAAATCATTTCGGTATTCCTGGCCATATCGGGGATAAGATTGTCCTGAGGGCGCTGCTTGCCGACCGGCTCGCCGCCCCAGACATGCTTGGCACCCCAATACGTGCCCTCCCAGCTATCCGGGTTCCTATTTTGCAGGGTGAAGCCGCCGAGAATGTTGAGCAATTTCAGCTGGCAGCCGTGAGGACCGTGGATGACCTTCGTCTCGCCGTGCCCGTCCGCCTGGGCGAGTATAGCGCCCGGACCGTGTTCTTTATACATCCGCTTTATCTCGCCGGTAACAATATCCAGAGCTTCGTCCCAGGAGATTCTGACATAGCTGCTTTTACCCCTGTTTTGCGGGTTTCTTTCTCCATCGGGATTCCAGTCTACTCGCTTTAGCGGATATAAAATGCGGTTGGGAGAGTAGACGCGGTTCTTATAAGCCAGAGTAATAGGCGGAATCAAGCTCTTCATGGTGGGCTCAAAGACCTGCCCGCGCGCCTCGATTTTCCACGGTCTCAGGTGCTCGGCTGAATACTTCCAATCGAAATGAAAGGGCCTGATGCGGACTATTTTGCCGTTTTTCACATCGACCTGGATAGTATTGCCGTCCTGAGCAATGCCACAGAAACTCATTCCTTTTACTACCGTTTTTTCTTTATCCGACATTTGTGCTCCTTTTCTCTACCCGGAATCAAGGGGAATTTATTACGGTACAATATTATATATAGACGCGCAGGACAGGCAAACACCGGAGAGTTCAACACTTTTTATCCAGTGCATACTTTCTTAAACCGTGCCGCGAAATGCGTCTTTTAACGCGAACTGCTGATTTTAGACAGTTCGATATCCCCCACATTTATATCTTTACTGGCATCGATTGAGTCGATTTTCCGAGGAAGATAGCCAGTTTTTTCTATCTTCAGCGAATAGGTGCCCGGCGGCATCCTCTCAAACCAGAAATCCCCGAAGTTATCCGTTTTAAGGGTAGACTTCTTGCCCGAGGAGCTGACGAGGGTTACCGTGGCTGCCTCCAGACATTCGTCTTCCTCCGGGTCATACACCGCTCCGGCCACGAAATATTTGTTGGGCAGGCCGATGTAATGTACCCTTGGCTTAGCCTTGAATTCGGGGTGCAGTATTTCAGCTTTACCTATCAATTCCTTGAGGTCTTTTTCTTCGCCGAACTTGAGGGCGCCTGTCGGGCAAGCATCAACACAACGGGGCTCTTTCCAGCCTTTGTCCAGAAGATGAGCGCACATCGTGCATTTCTGGGATATATTGAGGTCGGAATTAAAGTAGATGACTTTGTAAGGGCAGGCGTCGATGCAGTTCCTGCTACCGGTGCATTTCTCCGGGTCGATTATCACGATACCGTCATCCCTTTTGTAAATTGCCTTTGATTTACAGGCGGGTATGCAGGGTGCTTCTTCACAGTGCTGGCACATATCGTGCATATACCTCACCCTGACTTTGGGTACTGTTCCCTGGACGATGTCCGTGACCTTCATCCAGAAGTGGCCGGTATCCGGCTGTGGTTTGGCGATAGGAGTCCAGTCGTTGCCGACGTGCTCGTCCTTGCAGGCAATCTGGCAGTTGTAGCAACCGTTGCACTTGCTGATGTCAATGACCAAAGCTTTCATTATTTCTGTTCTCCTCCAACTAGTACTCTATCGAATCGCAGCCCGGAGGCGCGATCGTAAGGTCTCTTGAATGCTTCGGGGTACTGCTGTCTGAGTTCGTCCAGGTTGGCAGATTCAACCTCGACGAGAAAGCCGCTGACGACCATGCCGCCGCGGCAGTTTCTTGAGGTGCCTTTATGCGGGGTAATGGTGTTGATGGCGCCACCGCGGTCGAGTTCGCCGGGGACGATGGGGTCGTACCTGGCGCCATGGTCGATGTAGGCAGCGCCGGGTATGATTCTCTCGGTGACGTAAGCGCCGGCGAGGACCGTGCCCCTCTCGTTGAAAATTTTCACCACGTCCCCATTCTTAATACCCCTTTTCGCAGCGTCCGTCGGGTGAAGCCAGACAGGCTCGTACAGGTAGCCATCCGGACCCCTGACCTTGCCGGTTACTATTTCATGGAACCAATTAACATCATCGAGCTGGGCATGGACACGCCATCGCGGATGGTTGGAAATAACGAGCAGGGGGTATTTCTTGGCCCTCTCCAGCAGCAGGCTTTCCTGGTGCGATTCGCCGTAGGGTATCCAGTGGGGCACCGGCGGCCGTTCTTCGTCATCAGGGAAGTGCTCGGCTAAACCCTGGGAATAAAACTCAATTAACCCGGACGGTGTCGTCATGGGATGTTTCTTGGGGTCCTCGTAGAACTCTATCATGCCGGCCCGGTACGTCTTCCAGTTGGGGTCGGTGGGGATGACGTAGTAATCCTTTTCACACAACTCCTCCCAGGTTATCAAGCCCGC
>JBGPRB010000272.1:0-2570 GCA_041489355.1 Dehalococcoidia bacterium | reverse complement strand
TTCATCATCAAAATAGTTGTATTTTACTCCCACTTGCGCTCGTCAGTAATCCCCTGTTTCTTTTCTTCAATCGTGCCGGGAACAACAAACTCAATCCGGTCTATCTTAATACGGCAGATGTCCTGGAACTTACTATTTATGTCAAGTGATAGTTTAGCTTTATCAGTTCCGCTATCTTTTAACTCCAGTTTAAGAGTCATTTCGTCGCGGTGCTGCCGGCGTCCCACGACCAGCTGATATCTGGCGACCTGACTAAAGCTCATAATGGCCTGCTCTGCCTGCTTGGCCACGATGAACATGCCCCTCACCTTTACCGCGTCCCCTGCCCTACCGACGATGCCGGTAATCCTGTTGGCGGTGCGGCCGCAGGGGCATGACTCTGTAACATACGAGGATAAATCACCTGTCCCAAACCGTATCAGTCCCCAGTTTTTGTTGAACATCTGCGTGGTAACGATTTCACCGACCTCGCCGGGTTCCAGTTGCTTCCCCGTCTGGGGGTCGACTATCTCCGTAATGTATTCATCCATGAGGTGCATGCCGGACTTCCGGTGGCATTCGTAGGCGATGGCGCCGCCCGGCTCGGTCACGGCGTAAGCCTGGAAAGTATTAATATTATAGTCTTCCTCAAATGTTTTCCTGAGTGAGGGCGGGAGCATTTCGCCGGTGAACCAGGCGCGTTTGAGAGAAAAATCTTTCTTTAAGTTATGGCCCATTTCCTCCGCCCGTTTGAGAACGGTCATCAGAAAGCTGGGGGTGCCCACGAATCCGGTAACCCTGAGGTCTTTTATAATTTGTATCTGGAGGTCGGTATTGCCGGTACCCGCCACGACCACCGTTGCCCCGCAGTCGCGTATCGCCTCGTGGAACAGGATGCCGGCCGGGGACATGTGGTAGGTAAAGGTGTTGATGACCACGTCGCCCTTTCTGAACCCCGCCGCCCAGAAAGACTTGGCGAACCACTTGATATTGGACGGTTGCATCTCGTAAATCGGCCCGGGGGAAATAAAGACACGCTTGATGTCTTCGAGCGGTATAGCGGCAACTCCGCCGTAAGGCAGGTTCGCCCTCTGCATCTCCAGAAGGTCGGTCTTCCTGGTAACGGGCAGCTTTTCCAGGTCTTTGAACGTGCGAATCTGGTCCGGGGTGACACCGGCCTTATCGAAAAGTTTTTTCACGGCAGGAGCGTACCGGTAAGCGTGCTCTACCGTCTCGGAAAGCTTCCGGTCGAGGTATTGGCTGCGGACTAAAGGGGACATTATTTCCAGTTCGTCAAAGAACTCGTTTTTCCGGGACTTTACAGCCATCTCTTTCTCCTCTTGTAATGCTTCACCTCGCGGTAGCTCTTCTTGGTGCCCAGGGCGGAAAGGCCCATGTAAAACTCTTTCACGTCCTCATTATTCTTCAGGAAATCGGCGCTACCGTCAAGCACGACCCGCCCGTTTTCCATGACATAGCCGTAGTTGGCGATACTCAGGGCGATTCTAACGTTTTGCTCCACGAGCAAAACCGATGTTTTCTGCTCGGTGTTGAACCGCTTGATGATATCGTATATCTCTTCGACGAGCAGCGGCGCCAGGCCCAGCGATGGCTCGTCCAGCATCATCAGCTTCGGTGTTGCCATCATTGCCCGGCCGATGACCAGCATTTGCTGCTCCCCGCCGGAAAGGTAGCCGGCCGTGTTCCGGTGTAGCTCTTTCAGGCGCGGGAAGTAATCGTAGACCATCTCCAGGTCCTGTTTGACGGCGCGGCGGTCTTTACGGTTATGGGCGCCCACTATCAGGTTTTCCTCGGTGGTCAGGTGCTCGAAGACGTGACGACCTTCCAGCGCCTGGATAAGGCCCAGCTTACCTATCTCTTCGGCGCTTTTTTTATCTATTCTCTCGCCGTTCCATTCGATACTGCCATCGGTCACATCTCCCTCCTCAACGCGCAGCAGCCCTGATATAGCTTTTAGCGTGGTGCTTTTACCGGCGCCGTTGGCGCCGAGTAGAGCGATGATAGCACCGTCTTCCACAGCCAGGGAAACGCCGTGCAATACCCTGATGACATTGAGATAGGTGACCTCAATGCTGTTCAACCTGAGCATCTATGATTCTCCCCTATTTGGGGGGCGCTGCTGCGGCAGCGCCCCACGTTTCTGTTTCTTATTTACCGAACCAATCGAAATCTTCGTATTTTACCAGTGGCGCGTCAATCCAGTCGGTAATCGGGGTGATAACCCCCTTCTTTACCTGGAAAATCCTGAGAGACTTGGATAGCCGGTTATCCCCGGTATCATAACTTACCGGACCCTGGAGACCGCCGACATCATAGTCCTTCAGATTCTGGATGCCTTTTGTCTCCACAGCACGCCAGGATTCGACATTCCCTTTAGCCAGCACATCATAGCCGGCGTACTTGATAGCGTCCTTCAGAATTTCAGCAACGACGAGGCTCTGCGCCCAGGCGGTGATATAGTCCAGGTTGCCCACGTCCTTCGGGTGCTGCTTCTCGGCATATTCCATTGCCTTGGCCATGCCTGGTACTTTATCTCCCCAGTTAGCCGTCGGGAACACGCCGTATACACC
>JBGPRB010000271.1:0-2724 GCA_041489355.1 Dehalococcoidia bacterium | reverse complement strand
GACGATACGGGCCAGGTTCCTGATTTCCCGGAAGGTCAGCTGGTCTGACCATGAAGCGCCTTTGCCGATGGGTACGATATCCTCGAAGCCTTCCGTGGTAATCAGCGCCAGTCTAGGGCCGGTCATTTGCAGCAGGGTGTTCATGGCAATGGTCGTGGAGTAGCGGACAACCTCGGTGCTGCCCAATAGCTCCTTAACGGAAATGCCGAGCAGGACCGCCGCATCTTTTACCGCCCGCATGAAGCCAACCGAAAGGTTATAAGCGGTCGTAGGCGTCTTGGTAAAGACAGTCTTGCCGTCATAGCTCAAGAAAAGGTCGGTAAATGTTCCGCCGATATCAACATCAAGAGAGACCTTCATCGTTACACCTGCCTTATGGTTTATTTCCCTGCCATGTTAGAGGTCGTTTAGCAACCGCTCATGGTGAGCCTGTCGAACCATAGCTGTATACTTGCTTTGCCCTTCGACAAGCTCAGGGTGAGCGGCTGGAAAACGCTTCTTATTCATTGCTAAACGACCTCTTTTTTATCTATTTGAAGGTATTTTTCTTTCAATTTGTCGATATCCAGTTCAATATCGTAAGTAACCGGGTGGCCCGGCGGCAGCATTTCATTTTCCACCATCACGCCGCAGTTAGGACAGTAAAACTCCACCAGCATGGCCCAGGTCGGGTCCGGCGCAAAGCTGAAGGGTCCTTTTAATGGTGAATTATATATCGTCGTTGGGTCTTTTCTGATATAAACCAGGCACCCTTTTTTATAATTTTCTCTGGCGGAGACAAGCTCATGTCCGCAGCGGTTACAGCACCACAGTTCCTTTTCCAGGTCTATATCCAGATATTCGGTTATCTGTCTTTTGGTACCCATCGGTTCCTCCTTCTCAGGCTGGCTCGATGACGCCGTTCAGTAGATTATCCACAGTGTACTTCTTTCCTAGGGGAATCAGTATCGTCGTATCATCGCTCTCGATGATGGCCGGCCCCGGAATAACATTACCGCACTTGAGTTCCGGCTGGCTGAAGATAGCCGTCCGGGTGAAGCCTTCCTTCCAGTAGACGTCCCGGTATCCTTTCAAGGCCTTCTCCGGACTCTGCCCAACAAAGTCATGGGTAGCCAGTTCCGGGTGGGCGGCCGGGCTGGTTGCCCGCAGCCGGAAGAGGCGTATTTTGAGTTCGTCGACAGCAGGTGCATTATTCTGCACGGTAAAAGCATTAATAATTTTTTTGACGTCCTGCGGCCCTTCAAGTAAATTCACGGGAGATTCAAACACCGTAATGGCATTGCCGTATTCAACTTCCAGCTCCAGGGAAAAGGTAACCTTTTCTGGTGGGAATCCCTCCCCCCTCATGTCCCGCAGCACCGAGTCCATCAGCCCTTTCACCATCCTGTTGAATCCCTGTATTTGTGATTGACTGTCTTGACGTTTGAGGGACAGCCTCGATAGAGACTCGTAGGTATGGAGGACATCGGCGCATGAGGAGCCGAAGGCACTGAAAACGGAACTGAAGCGGAAGCAGTATATTTTGGGTATGCCCACCTTGTCGGCGATGCCGCAGCAGTAAACGCTACCGGCCCCTCCGAAGGAAAAGAGGACGAAGTCGCTCGGGTTATACCCGCCGGCTTTTATCAGGTTGGCGATGTCCTCAGCGCAAATATCTTCCATCGCCTCGGTAATTAACCGGCCGCATTCCTCTACGGAAACTCCAAGCGGCCTGGCCAACTTTGCGGTGATAACCTCACGAGCGAGGCCCGCATCCAGCTTCCGCTTGCCGCCCAGGAAATAGTCCGGGTCAATGTAGCCCAGGACGACACAGGCGTCAGTGGAGGTAGCTTCCGTGCCGCCCAGTCCGTAACACGCCGGGCCTGGCATGGCACCGGCGCTGTCCGGGCCCACCTGTATCTGTTTCTTATTTTTAGGTCTGGCTATTGAGCCTCCGCCCGCCGCCGTCGGGTAAACCTCGATGACCGGTAGTTTCACCGGTATTCCCTCCAGCATGGCTTCACGCTTGTAGCCGTGCCGACCATTAATTACCAGGCTGATGTCGGCGCTGGTGCCGCCGATATCCATGCTGGCCACGTACGGCAGGTGGTACAGCCCACTCATGTAAGTGGTGCCAAGCACACCGGCCGAAGGCCCGGAGTTATTGGTCATAATGGCGGTTGTCTTGGCGACCCGGGCCACGCCGCCATCGGCATGGACGACCAGGAGCGGCTTACTGTAACCCAGCTTTCTGACATCATCCTCGGCCTTGTACAAAAAACGGACCATGTCTGGATGGAAATAGGCATTGAGCAGGGCCACATTGGTCCGCGAAGCGTCATCCGTTGTAGTGCTGACTTCGTGGGAAAGCAGCAGTGGCACGGCACCCAGATAGTGTTTTGGGTAGTCGTCATCGGCTATCTCTCTGACCTTCAGTTCGTTGGCCGGGTCCAGATGGGCGCGATAAAGGCTGACCACGATAATCCTTGCCCCATGCCCCAGAAGGCTGCGTATGGCCAACCTCACCTGCTCTCCATCCACATTGTCTTTGCCTGCCTGCTCGTCAATGCCGATGACCATCCCAGCGGGAATAATGAAATCAAGCGCCGGGCTCCTTGCGGCTGATGAGTAAAGGCTTTCTTCAAACCCTCTAGTGACAATCAACCCCAGCCGGGGGCCCGCCCTCTGTAGCAAAGTGTTGGTGGCATGGGTCGTGGAAAACCTGATTACCTCCGTTTCATGGAG
>JBGPRB010000270.1:0-2749 GCA_041489355.1 Dehalococcoidia bacterium | reverse complement strand
TGTTAAAGCCGAAATGCTCCTCAATCACGAAGGTGCCATAAATGCTAAATGGTAACATGAGGAGGCTATAGGCAATGAACAGTATGCCGACGTACAGCAGCCCGCTCACAAGCGGAACAGAGTTCCATACTCTGACAACTTGGTCGAAATAGTTGAAGCCTCCGGAAAACCAGAAAGCCAGCAGAATAAACAATGTAAAGCTGCTGCCCACTAAACCAAAACGTGTGGTGGCGCGGATGTATTCCTGAGATTTACGGTAATCTTCCGGCTTGTATATTCGCTGTAAAACCGGAGGCAATTCAAGTTTCAAGGCATTTAGATTCAGCAGATTTCCAGTCAGATTCAGAGCAAATTCAAGGATGAGAGCAACAATTATTATTATCGCAAATATATTCATGTTCTCGCGCTATTATGCTTTTCGATGCTTTACAGTCACTTTTTAGCATAAGCTGTTTGTCCTTTAGAAACAAGCGCTATTCAAAGATTACACATTGTGACGGAAAGTTAAGCTTGGGTGGTGGCGACTTCTTTCTTGCCCTAACGGTCTGGTTTATCACCATAAATTGGGACGTCCAAGATGGGCTTCGCTCCCCTCTCTTATAAAGGCTTCCCCTTAAGAAGAGTTGACGCAAGCTAATGAGCGGTTAGCGCCCGGTTTGCGGCTACACGGCAAGGTCGGTCATACAAGGCCACTTTAGACATTACGCACCTTCTTGGCTTTGCTTACGTACTCATCTATCCTCTTTCTGATAGCTATCTTGTCGAACTTGCCAACGCTTGTCCGGGGTATGTCACTAGTAAATAGCACGTAAACGGGGAGCATCCACTTGGTAATCTTCCCCGTATCCACACCCTCCGCCTGCAGGTACTTGATGACATCTTCCTCAGTTTTCTTGGCGCCAGGCACACACTTTACCAGAGCCATCGGTACTTCTCCCCACTTCTCGTCGGGAACGCCAACATAGGTGGCTTCTAGAACGAACTCGGCATTGGACGTTATATTCTCGAGCAGAACGGTCGGCACCATCTCGGAGCCACTCCTGATTACGTCCGTTATTCTGTCGGCGATTATTATGTAACCGTCTTCGTCAATCTTGGCGGCGTCCCCCGTATGGAACCAACCGTCCCGCCAGGCGGCGGCTGTCTTCTCCGGTTCCTTATAGTACTTCTCCATTATCCAGTGTCCTCTCAACACTATCTCACCGATGGTCTGGTTGTCATGCGGCACGTCATTACCATTCTCATCAATAACGCGGGCTGAAATTGCCGATGAAGGCACACCGGTCTTGACCAGGACCTGGTCAATCTTCTCCTGTGGCCAGTCCACCATATCCCGCCTGAGGCTAGCGCCGATAACACCAGCCAGGGTCTCAGTCATGCCATAACCCGAGCCAGCTCTCATCGTTGAGAATAGTTTTTCGGCCTTCTGCTTCAAACCTAGTGGCAGGGCGCCACCACCGGTGCCGATTTGCTTCAAGCTACTCAGGTCGTACTTATCGATGTCCGGGTACTCGACAAGCATGGCCAGCATCGTCGGCACCATACCAGCAGCGTTTACCTTCTCATTCTGCACCAGCTCACAGAAACTCTGAGGACTGAACCGGCCCGGGAACACCATTTTAGACGCGGCAAACACTAGATGAAATGGCGCTCCCCAGCCATGGATGTGGAATAGCGGTACATTGACCATGGGCACATTAATATTTGGCGGCGGTGGGTCATTAGGCAATCTCACCCGCATACCTGCGGCGGCCGCCGTATATAAAGTCTGGAGTAAGATCTGGCGGTGCGTATACAGTGCACCCTTGGGCAGACCAGTTGTGCCGGTAGTGTAATAGAGGGTAGCATAGGTATCTTCAGAAAAGTCAGGCCATTCGTATGTCTTCGGCTGCCCCTTTATTAGCTCCTCATATTCGTAAAGGGGCTGTATTTTGGTCTTGGGTAGTCCGGGCTTATCCGACATGTAAACGAATGTTTTAACCGTGGACTTTATCCGGTCGTATAGCGCTTCAGCCAGAGGCAGGACGACATCGTCAAAGAAAATAATCTTATCCTCGGCATGATTTATGGTGTAAGCCATGTGGTCCAGGGATAACCTGATGTTGATGGGGTGCGACACAGCTCCAATACAAGTAGTCGCATAGATGTTCTCCATGTGGCGGTGGTGATTGAGGGCCATCGTCGCCACCCTGTCCCCCGGCTGGAAAGCCTCTCCCGGCTGTACGCCTAACTCCTTGAGGGCGTGGGCAAGTTGGCAGGTACGCTCATGCCACTGCCGCCAGGTGAACCGGTAATACTGACCGGCATCATTCCTGTAGACCATGGCGATGTCATCTGGATATTCAGATATCGCCCTCTTCATGCAGTTCTTTATGAGTAACGGATGACGCGTGCTGTACTCAGGATAGGTCTTAACATCCATTGGCTTTCTTTATTCCTCCTTTCGAATTCGATAATACGGCGTACAATGAATTGTAAATTTGACGCCTTTATGCACATTAGTAGTATATTTGGTTGCCGCCGAAGTTGCAACAAGGGGGGTATTCCAAAGGTCTAGCCCGGTTGACAATTCCATCTGGACTTTCGTTACATGAAGCAGCCTTTGCCAACAAAACTCCCCGTAAGTTTGCTTTTCAGGAGGAAATAGGGGAAAATACCTATGGGGCTATGTGTGTAAATAGCACTACGACGGAATAACGGCAAACGGCAATTATTTAAGGAAGGAAATAGTGATGCAGTATCGGAAGTT
>JBGPRB010000269.1:0-2762 GCA_041489355.1 Dehalococcoidia bacterium | reverse complement strand
CAGGCGCCTCCAGAAAATCTGCGGGCCATGATGGAAGCCGCCAAAGAATACGGCGTGTATAAATAAAAAGTAGACTTGTATATCAAATCCGGTGCAGGATGTAATCATTGTGGATGAACAGCCGATAGCGACAATCGGTGAGCGTAACAATTATTCCGTAATTAAATAATGGTGGAGGCATAATAATGGACACGGAGCAGAAATGGGCAGAATTGACTCCGGAACAAAAGAGGGAACAGAGGTTTAAACGTTGGCTCGAGGCGCCAGGTGTCAAATTTGCCAGCCCGGAAGCCAAAAAAGCTTACAAGGAAAGGGTAACAAGACTGAGTAACGTCCTGCTTCTGAAGGAGCCCGACCGGGTACCGGTGCAACTGCCCTCGGGCAATTTCCCTGCCTACTACGCCGGTGGAACGCTTCATCAGGTAATGTACGACTATGACGCACTCCGCCAGGCATGGATAAAATTCATCCACGACTTCGATATGGATACATACCGTGGGCCCAGCCTGGTACACGCAGGAAAGGTGCTGGAAATACTGGATTATAAGCTATATAAATGGCCGGGGCACGGACTGGCGTCCGATGTCAAGGGATACCAGTTTGTTGAGGGGGAGTACATGAGGGCGGATGAATACGATGCCCTGATGAAAGACCCGTCTGATTTCTCTTTCAGAGTACTTGCGCCTCGTCTGGCGGGAGCACTGGAGCCCCTGAAAAATTTCGCCCCATTTTCATCAATGCTGGGAAGACCGGTCAATCTGGTGCCGACATTCAGCAGACCGGAAGTCCGGGCGGCATTTCAAGCCTTGATGGATGCCGGAAAAGAAATGGCCAAATGGCAGAAGGCAGTTAGCGCCTGCGACCGGGAGGCACTGATGATGGGACTACCGAACCTCCAGGGTGGGGCGGCAGCGGCGCCCTTTGATACCATCGGGGATGCATTACGGGGGACCCAGGGCATCATTATGGATATGTACCGCCAGCCGGACAAGCTGCTTGAGGCTCTGGAATATATCGCCGACCTAAATATTGAGCGAACGATAGCGGGTGTGAATGCCTCCGGGGGTGTTACCGTCTGGTTTGCCCTGCATAAAGGTGACGATACTTTCATGTCACCCAGGCAGTTTGAGACTTTCTACTGGCCGACATTGAAGAAAGTTATCATGGCTTTAATCAATGAGGGAATCATGGTGTCATTATTCGCCGAGGGTAAGTACCTGATGCGTCTGGATGTTATCAAAGACCTGCCCAGAAGTTGGGCTATGTTGCATTTCGACCAGACAGATATGGCTACTGCCAAGAAGGTCCTGGGTGATACTGCCTGTATTGCCGGGAACGTACCTGCGTCACTGATGTGTACGGGGACTCCCGAAGATGTTAAAAAATATTGCCGTAAACTCATCGATGTCTGCGCTCCAGGGGGTGGTTTTATACTCACTGGTGGAGCTAGCGCCACGGAGACGAACGCAGCAAACCTGCGCGCCATGATGGAAGCCGCCAAGGAATACGGCGTGTATAAATAAAGGAGACCAGCCTATGGAAACCCGGGTAACAAGTTCTACCAAAGAAGTAATAATCGGCGATAACCGACCAACAGTGCTTATCGGAGAGCGCATTAATCCTTCTGGTAACAAAAGACTGGCGGAGGCTCTGAGAACAGGCAACCTGGAAGTCGTCCGTAACGAAGCCCTGGCCCAGGTGCAGGCTGGGGCGGACATTATTGATATCAACGTAAGTACCTTTGGTGTGGACGAGATTACCCTGCTCCCCCGGGCTGTGCAGGCTGTGATGGATGCCGTCCAGGTACCTTTATGTATCGATAGCGCTAACCCGGCGGCCTTAGAGGCAGCACTCAAGATATACAAAGGTAAACCGCTTATCAACTCGGTTACCGGGGAAGAGCATTCTCTAAGGAAGGTCCTACCCTTGGTCAAGGAATACAGAGCCGCCGTCATTGGTTTGGTGCAAGATGATGAAGGTGTCCCAAAGGGTAAAGAGCGGCGGGTATCTATCGCTCGTAAACTAGTGGCACGAGCTGAGTCGGTCGGGATCTCCCGTGAAGACATCATCATTGATTGCCTCGCTTGCGCCGTAGGAGCCGACACCAGCTCCGGGCCAGAAGTTATCAAGGCTATTAGCCAGGTCAAGGCTGAACTGGGAGTGAACCAGACATTAGGAGCCAGCAATGTGTCTTTTGGCCTGCCTGACCGTGACTCGCTTAATAATGCCTTCATAGCCTTGGTTATCGGCGCAGGTGTGACTTGTTTGATCACGGATGTAGCCAAATCACGTTCAGCCACTCGCGCGGTTGACCTTCTTCTTGGTCATGATAAGCTGGCTAGGCGTTACATTGAGGCGTATCGGCAACGCCGCTACCCACAATTGGAGGGAAGAATATAGAGACAGCAGTCGGGGCCACCTCATAAATCGTTCTAACACTTGTGAGAAATAGGTATAGTCGCAAAATGCCATTTTAATTATGGGCTAATAGCCGGTATCATGTGGTAAAAAATCTGCGTTTGAGGTAACAATCGCTTGAAAAGTGTGATATTAAGACTGTAAGCTTGTCAGTTCAGTTCTTTCAGAGTCATCAGTTGCTTGTCGACTCGGTCATACACCAGCAATGTAGAACAAGCCAAATCCAACGTAAGCCGAGGGTTCTTCTGCTCGGTGGCTCTTTCTATCCAGTGATGGCTCGTGGAAACCAAGCCCCTCTTCACCATCTTGTCAAACAGGTTGTCAATCTCACCTTCATACTTCTG
>JBGPRB010000268.1:0-2798 GCA_041489355.1 Dehalococcoidia bacterium | reverse complement strand
ATTGCCCCCAGGACTTTCAGCTTTAATAATCCCCACGGCGCCTGCCCCGCCTGCACCGGCCTGGGATTCAAACAGGAAATTGACCCCGACCTCGTCCTAAACAAAGACCTTTCTGTGTTGCAGGGAGCCATCCGCCCCTGGCAGACCCACAACTGGTATCTCTACCGGGTGGAACCTCTGGCCAGGACTCATAGTTTTTCCTTGAATACTCCCGTTAAAGACCTGGAGAAAGAGCATCTCGACCTGCTGCTCTATGGAGAAGGTGGGGAGAGGTATTCGTATCGAAATCGCTTCGGCAGGATGGTGCATCGCTTCGACGGCTTCGAGGGCGTCATTCCGACCCTTGAGCGTTTGTACCATGATACGGAGTCGGAATACTCGCGGGCCAACATCGAGCGTTTCATGGTGCTGAAGCCGTGCCTGGAATGTCAGGGCAAGCGGTTGAAGCCTGAATCCTTGGCCGTAAAAATCGGCGATAAAAATATCATGGATGTCAGCGGTATGGCGGTCATGCAGGCGCTGGAGTGGGTGGATACTATTGCTAAGAGCGTCCTTACCGAGCGCGAGATGATGATTGCCCACCAGATACTCAAGGAAATCAGGACGCGCCTGGGGTTTCTCAAGGATGTGGGGCTGGACTATCTCTCCACCGACCGCGCCTCGATGACCCTCAGCGGCGGCGAGTCCCAGCGCATCCGTCTGGCGACCCAGATTGGCAGCGGCCTGATGGGTGTGCTTTATGTCTGTGACGAGCCTACGGTGGGACTGCATCCCGCCGATGACTACCGGCTTATCCAGACGATGCAGCGATTGAGAGATTTGGGTAATACCATCCTGGTGGTCGAGCATGACGAAGCCATGATGCGCGCCGCCGACCATATTATCGATATGGGTCCCGGCGCCGGCGAGCGTGGCGGCTGGATTGTGGCCACGGGGACTCTGTCCGATATTATGAAGTCGCCGGAGTCGCTGACCGGTCAGTACCTCAGTGGCGCTAAACAGATTCATTTGCCTGATAAGCGGCGTCCTGGCAACGGTAAAGAGCTGGTGGTAAAGGGCGCCCGGCATAATAACCTGAAAAACATCGATGTCCATATCCCTTTGGGCGAGTTCGTCTGCATCACGGGTGTTTCCGGCAGCGGCAAGAGCACCCTCGTCGACGAGATTCTTTATCGTAAGCTGGCACAGATATTTTATAGGGCTAAAGAAAGGGCCGGCGCCTGCGATGCGATTATCGGCATCGAGCATATCGACAAGGTCATCAATATCGACCAGTCGCCTATCGGGCGCACCCCCCGCAGCAACCCCGCCACCTATACCGGCACCTTCACCTCCATCCGTGAGCTTTTCGCCACTGTCCCGGATGCACGTTTACGCGGCTACGGGCCGGGCAGGTTTTCCTTCAACGTCAAGGGCGGACGCTGCGAGGCCTGCCGCGGCGAGGGCTTTATCCAGATTGAGATGCAGTTCCTGCCGGATGTCACCGTTCCCTGCGAGGTCTGCAAGGGGCAGCGCTATAACCGCGAGGCCCTGGAAATCAAGTTCAAGGGCAAGAATATCGCCGAGGTGCTGGACATGACGGTAGCCCAGGGGCTGGACTACTTCGACCACTTCCCCCGGATAAAAAACAAGCTGGTAACTCTGAACGATGTCGGGCTGGGCTATATCCATCTGGGGCAGCCGGCCCCCACTCTATCCGGTGGTGAGGCGCAGCGGGTGAAGCTCGCCACGGAGCTTTCCCGGCGGTCTACGGGCAGCACTCTCTATATCCTGGATGAACCCACCACCGGCCTGTCGTTTGAAGATATAGCAGCGCTTTTAAGGGTGCTCCAGCGACTCGTCGATGCCGGCAACACAGTAATTGTTATCGAACATCACCTGGACGTGATTAAGAACGCCGACTATGTTATCGACCTTGGTCCCGGCGCCGGCGACGCCGGCGGCTATATCGTCGCTACCGGTACCCCTGAGGAAATTACACAGATAGAGTCTTCGGCTACCGGACAGTATTTAAAAAGAGTTTTAAAGTGAGAGAGTGGGGAGTGAAAAACCTACTTCGCTGTAGAAGAATTTCTTATTTGCTATTCATAAATCATTTTTAAATTATAGTCGTACTCTTGAAGTTTTAACGCACTCTCGATGACAAAATCTATACAAAATTGAACATCTTCAGTAGGAAAATTTTCGGGATGTATAATATTTACCCAAGTGGTATCAGGAGCTTTTTCTGATGCCAAATCGACAATCGGAGTAAATCGGTCAAATTTGGTATATTTACGATAATCTAAACCTAAGCTGAGAATTCTTACGTTCTTTTGTAGGAAAGATATTGAATCGTTAATCCAGTTGAATAAATTTTCCATTCTTACTCCGAATGGTATTCCTGCGATCAGTTGGTCAAATTCCATTTCAGAACTATAAATAAGAGGAGCATCATCTTCATTTTCATTAGGTCCAAAAGGAGATCTACCTCCTTGTTCGAGTTTTCTGGATTCATAATCTTTTATTAGTGATGCAAAAGCAATGGCAGTTTGTTCTAGAGCATTATCTATAATGCTCTGCTTTAGAAATTCCTGAGCTTGTTTTAGATGATTCCTAGTTTCATCAAATTGGACAAGATCAATCAAAGATAGTTCTTTAAATTGAATCTGAAATACTGTTTGTGTATTATCTTCGAAAAATAGGCTTGAGGCTGCCCTGAATCCTTCAACATCTGATTTTGACGGTCTGATGCCATGGTGCTTAAGAGCAATCCTAGCATCATTCAATCTTCGGATAGATGCTTCTTGAGAAAGCCT
>JBGPRB010000267.1:0-2850 GCA_041489355.1 Dehalococcoidia bacterium | reverse complement strand
GCGTGAACGCCTGTATCCGCCAGATCATGATGGAACCCTAAGAGGGTCGTGTGAAAGGCATATTGTGTCTTTCCTCTGGTAAGCACCCCTCTGTCTACCAGGTTCCCAAGCTTTTGAGAAAGGCTTTTCTCATCGACTCCTAGCCTGCCAGCCAGTTCCTGGCAGGTCGCCGGGGCAAACAACTCGAGGCAAATTTTAGCCTCTTCTGGGGTAAACATTGTGTCGAGTATGGTGAGAAAACGCCTGGACACTGGAGCACCCAACTTCTTGGCTAATTGACTGTAAACATCATTTTCGCTCATTGCAACTCCTTTTTTGTCAGTCTATTCAGGTGCTACCTGACCCGGGCAGACCATTACTTATTTCTATGTTACATTACTATACCCCTCCGTAGAAGTCAAAAACTAAAGGCTCATTGTTATATAAACACGAAGTTAGAGACTACCTGGGTTGCAGATATCCCCTTCGATGGTCAGTATTTTGACGCTCATTTATTCCACCTCCATGCTATCAATATATAGTTCGCGTCCACCGATAATTTCTACCTGCTGTTCTTTACAATTGGGGCAGTGGAAATTAAGCTTTTCAGGGAAAAAAATCGTGTTACAGTTGCGGCAGCGTAATTGGGCTGGAGTGCGCGTAAAGAAAAGACTGGCCTGTGCAGCGATGGTGTCTCTGCTAAGGAAGCTGAAATAAAAATTCACAGCCTCTTCAAGTACACCGGAGAGTTCGCCAACAACAAGATAAATCCTGAGAATTTTGCTGGCTTTTGCTTGCTCCGCATTTTTGAGTGCCAGGGCTAGAAGAGATTCAACAATGCTTTGTTCATGCATTATTAAGAGTGGATCCAGTCGTTATTCTATATGCCGCCGATGCAGGCGGTATGCGCTCCGGAGGTTTGACCAGTTCATATGACCAGCCCCCAGGTAGGATACCACTTAGAGAGTTAGAGTTACAAGCATCTTCGCCTCCGGAGCCGGCGGCTTATATCCGAACGAGCTATGGGGCCGGACATGATTATACCCGCACCGCGAGCGTTCCACCAATATCTTCGTTTCTTTCATCGTCATGAATAACTCCCGTTTCAGCAGTTCGTCCTGCAGCTTACCGTTAAAAGACTCACTAAAGCCGTTCTCCAAGGGGCTTCCCGGTGACATGCCTCCCGAAAACGATATCAGCTACAATATCGTAAAAGGGGGGAATAAATGGTTAGCAGAGGGTACACTCCGGAACAGATTATCAATAAGCTGATTGACAACACAGGATCTTGCCTCGCTGTCGAGAATACTTCGAACGCCGGGTTAGAGAGGGCAAAGCTAAGATGCACATCCTGGTCGCTGTCGGCCGTAAGCTTCTGTCCATGCTTTACGCAATACTGAAAAGAGGTGTATCTTACGACCCAAATTGGGAGGAGAACAGCCATCTGGCCGTGGCAAGGCGTTGACAAGTCATATAGTAATCATTTCAAGCTTTTGTTTAGTCAACGTCAATTCCCGACGGCAAGTTTTAGAAGACGGTTTTTAGCTAGATTGGAGAATCTTTAAGTCAGGTCAGTTAATTCTTTATCGTCCTCATCGGCATCGGCGAAGTCGATTTTCATAATAAGTTCCGAAGGCTTTCGTTCTGTAAAATTGAATATCCACCATGCTCCACCATCCGTTAAAATTCCGACGTTCGCATTACATTGCCTGCAGTAACTGTTCGGTTTTTGTATTTCCTGGGCGCCCTCTTGTTGTTAGGGGTATTCCCGGGGGTAAACGCTTTAATGAGCGGTTTAATTATTTTGAGCTTCGCTATTACCAAGACCGCCACCCTCATACGAGGGCTTAACATCGATGTTTGTCCTTGCTCTGGTCTTTCGGCACCCTTGCTCTCGGTGCACAGTATGGCAATTGATTCCGTCCTTCTGGCTCTGGTGAACCAACTAACCTTATATAGGAGCGGATTCCTCTCTCTTGACTCCCTGTTTTCTGTTGAAAAGCGCCGCAACCATGGCTCTATTCAGGGCAAAAACGACAACCGCTCAAGATAATTAAGGTAATCAGCGCGATAGCCACCGACACCATGATCAAGAGTATCCTTTTCAACACGCACCTCCTGCCAAAAACTAATAGTCTAAGATTTAATGTGTTTTTGGCTATTTGTTAAAAAACAACGGCTTAAAAAACAGGTTGTTTAACCGTTTCGTAGCGTACCTCAGGGCTCTTCATTCTTCCCCTTGGCCGCCAGGCGCATTCGCCACCTTATGAATAGTATCACAGCGAGCGCTACTGCCACGACCGCAACTGACACGGCGATGATGGTGGAATTGGGTATGCGGTAGCATCGAGCGCAAGAGGGTTCCAGTCCCATGAGCTCGGTAACCTCAACTTCTCTGCCGTCCTCAAGAACGCAGACAGCACACTGATCGGTAAGGAACTTGGAGCACGTTTTGGTATCCTTCACCGTCCTCATCTCGTACCCCTTTTGACCGCAGTAGCTGTACTCCTGGCCTACCTTTCCTTTCAGGAATTCCCAAGAATCCACGGCAGTGCCGTTGGGCAGCTGACATAGGCCCCTTTGTCCCCGGGGAGTTGATTCCACGACGTACTTATAGCCAAGCGCGACACAGTAAGAAGCCGAAGGGTCGGTTATCGCCATTGTGGGAGCATGGACAATGCCCAGCGGCAAAAGGACGGCAGTGACGAGAAACAACCCGCCCACAATCATCTTTCGCACATCTCTCATCATGGTTTGATAACACCTCTTACGTAGTGAACATAGTCCTTTATATCGCTATAGTCATGACCGCTGTAGGGTATCAGGCCGTAACCCGGGTCATCAAGTATGCCATCACCATTGTTATCGTAT
>JBGPRB010000266.1:0-2856 GCA_041489355.1 Dehalococcoidia bacterium | reverse complement strand
CATAAAGTGGCCTACATGATGTTCTTGAAAGCCCGGAATCGAACCCTCGCGTGGTGTGAACCAGGGGTCAATGTCCTCGTGAAACCGTATGAACTCCCACCACAGCCTCCCAATATCTGAAACATGATGCTCTTCAGCCCGGACAACCTCTATCATATATGCCTTCCTTCGGTATGTACCACTCTTACTGCCTGTCTTGCTTTCCAGATACCCAATGGGATGAAAAAGGAGAAGAAGACAAGTGAGTTAGGTTCAAGGCAATCTCTCAGCCGGGAGAGTAGGTGACCCGGCTCGTCGGCGATTCCCAGACTTCAACGCCGGCGAGAGAAACGGGCGTCCCGGCCAGCGCGGGTTTGAGCTCGTTAAAAACGGTTACGGCGATATTCTCAGAAGACGGGTTAATTTTATCAAAGGGTGGCACATCATTGAGTGAGGTGTGGTCAAAGCGGCCCAGTATCTCAGCCAGGTGCTTTTTTAGCACGGTAAAATCAAAGGCTAACCCTATCTCATCCAGCCTGGTCGCTTTGACCCTGGCTACCACTCGAAAGCGGTGCCCGTGCAGGTTCTCACACTTGCCGTGATAGCCGCGTAAAGCGTGGGCGGCGTCAAACTCCTGCTCAACGGCGATTTCGTACATCAGGCGTCCTCCCTCTTGTACCACTTCATTACGCTCTGAGTTCCGAGGATTCCGTCTAACAGCTCCTTCACTGTCTTGTGGAGAACCGGGTGCACCAAATCGGGGGCAATCTCAACCAGCGGCACCAGCACAAAAGCCCGCTCGGCGAGCCGGGGGTGGGGAATAATGAGGTCGGGGCTTTTCACTACCTGGTCGCCGTAGAACAGAATATCAATGTCAATAGGACGGGGTGCCCCGGACCGCCCTGGGTTCCGGCCGAGTTTTAACTCAAAGCCCTGGAGCAAGGCCAGCATCGCGGCTGGTGGCAAGGTTGTGCTGACCTCGCAGACCATATTGAGGAAGCGGGGCTGATTGGTGTCGCCTATGGGCTCGGTATCGTATATTGATGAGACTTTACCCAATCGCAATCGATGCGTTATAAGCTCGAGTGCCATCTTCAGGCTATCCTCGCGGCTCCCCAGATTCGAGCCAAGACCAAGATACACAATGGCTGGTTCAGTGCTCAATTTCTTCTCCTTCCTGCAATGGCATCGCTCGTCCGAGCGACGCGCAACATCCTCGCCCAGGCTAACTTCCTATTTTAGCACCATTTTGCCGTGGAGTTAAACGGCCATTTAGGCTCTTGGTCACCCCATCCCCTTCCTTCCCCGTCCACCCTGTCATTCCTATGAAAATTAGAAGCTAGATTTTCAATGTCATTCCCGCGAAGGCGGGAATCCAGAGGGAGGCAAGGGTGGCTGGATTCTCGGGTCAAGCCCGAGAATGACAAATATATGTATTATTTGTTGCTCATGGTGATAGCAGAGCTATCATGAAGGATTACGAGAGAAGCGATGCAATCTCTCTCTTTATCTACCTCTTCTCATTCGCAGCCGGCTCCTTGTCAGGATAAAGGCATGGGGCGTCTAAGAGAGGCGAGCCCCTCTTAGACGCCCCAGTTTTAGTGCTGAGCCAAAGCGTCTGGGCCGGAAGGAAGTTGCCAGTAATCAGATGAACTTTACGTCACTTTGTTCAACCCAACCCGGCAGGGCTTGACAGGCACATTTTGCAGTGATAAAATATCCGATATATCGTGATGTATCGGAATCTTGGTGGAGCGTAGTTATGTTCACTGGATACCCGTTTTCGGTACGGTCACAGCCCGCGGGACCTTTCCGCCGGGGCGTCTTTAAGTACATTATACTGCAGTACTTGAAGGATAGGCCAAGACATGGGTATGAGATTATTCGGGCGCTGGAAGAGCGCTTGCATGGCTTGTATGTGCCAAGCGCCGGCACCATCTACCCTCGACTACAGATGCTTGAGGAAAGGGGTTATGTTACTTCCGTAGAACGGGACGCCAAAAAGGTCTATACCATCACCGATGAGGGTCAGCGCTTCCTCTCTGAGCACAGCGAATTAGAGCAAGAAATCAAGGACCATCTGAATGAGTGGGTGAATCCCGAGAATACCGATGACAGAAGAAAGACAATGTTCGAGTTTGGCAGACTCGCCGAACGGCTCAGATGGGAAATCCGCAAGATGGACTCGAAAAAGCTGGGACGTGTGCGGGAGATACTTTCTCGTGCTTATGAGGATATCGGGGACATCTTGAAAGACTAGCGTTTGTCCGGTAAGGGAATGCGGGTTAAGGTAAAATGAGAAATGTACTACGATTAATGACCTTCGTCAAAAAATACTGGCGGGGGTTGCTTCTGTCTTTTATATGCCTAATAGTAACCACCGTCGCCAGTTTGGTTATACCCAGGGTGCTCGGCCAGGGTATTGATACAGTGCTCAGTTCAGGGCAGCGCAGTTCTCTTATCCTGGCGGCGGTCATTATAATTGGCTCCAGTGCCCTGAGGGGTCTAACTGCCTACGGTAACCGGTATCTTACCGAAGTCGTCTCTCAGCGAGCGTCCTATGACATCAGGGATGCCCTCTACGACCACCTGCAACGGCTGAGTTTTGCTTATTATGACAAGGCCCAAACAGGCCAGCTTATGTCCCGGGCCACTGTCGATATTGAAGCCGTACGTATGTTCCTCGGCCAGGGTTTGCTGGCCATATTCCAGACAGTTTTGCTGGTAGCCGGCATCGCCTACCTTCTAGTCTCGTTGGACTGGAGGCTGGCGCTGCTCACTCTAGCTTTCATGCCAGTTATTGCCTGGCGGGCCATTTTTGTCAGCCGCCGTCTCCAGCCCGTCTGGCTCAAAGTCCAACAGTTGATAGCTGGCCTG
>JBGPRB010000265.1:0-2886 GCA_041489355.1 Dehalococcoidia bacterium | reverse complement strand
TTAGCCCGTAGATTGGGCATGAGTGATGATTTCCCGTGGAAAGATGTCAGGGAGTTTTGTGACTGGACACTGGAAGGTGCCGGCCTGACTTTTGAGGAATTCAAGAATCCGGGGATACTGACAGGTAAGATGCGATACAGAAAATACGAGCAGGAAGGGTTTGCCACGCCCTCCGGCAAGGTGGAACTGCGGTGCTCTACCCTTGAATCAATGGGCTATGACCCGCTGCCCTATTATGTCGAGCCGCCGGAGAGTCCGTACTCAACACCTGAATTATACAAGGATTTCCCCCTGATTATCACTACCGGTAGTAGAATCCAGGGTTACTTTTGTTCCGAGGGCAGGCAGATACCGTCACTGCGTCATCTCAATCCTGACCCTTTAATGGAAATCCACCCTGATACCGCAGGCCGTCTGGGTATAGAGTCTGGAGACTGGGTCTGGATTGAAAACCTCCGAGGCAGAATTAAGCAGAGAGCAAAATTAACAGACGGGATTCACCCCGGGGTAATTCACGCCCAGCATGGCTGGTGGTTTCCGGAGAAAGAGCCGCCTGAATACGGTTTCACGGAATCAAACGTGAATGTTTTAGCAGCAGATATGCCCTGTGACCCTCACACCGGTTCCGAGTCACTCAGGGCATTTCTGTGCAAGGTGTATAAAGCCTAGTTTGTGACACTCACCAGCACACCACAGAGGCCGGTGGAAAAGAAGAAAAGGGTCAATGAATGTGGTGTTTCTCAGCAGGCTGACTACCTCACTAACACGGATTCTAAGCCCAAAAACTTATAGGTCAGTTAGCCTACCTTCGCTCGATAACTCGTCCAAGCCGCCCGGCGACAATTGAAAGCAGCATCAACTAAAAACGTAGCAAAGGAAATGCGAAAACACCACGAATATGAAAGGGGACAAATCGGCTTATTCCATCGTGAAATGAAATTTTGACTATTCTCATACGAGTATTTGAAGTGAATGAATTCCATTTCTAGCTTAAGGATATAATAACACATTTAATCAACCTGCTAATACCGGGGCTCCTGGATATGACCTGGTCATAACAACCAAACGTCACAATGTATAGTCTTTGAACAGCGCTTGTTTCTAAAGGACAAACAGCTTATGCTAAAAAGTAACTGTAAAGTACCGAAAAGCATAATCGCGCGAGAACATGAACATATTTGCGATAATAATACTTGTTGCGCTTGTCCTTGAATTCGCCCTGGACCTAACTGGAAACCTGCTGAATCTAAATGCCTTGAAACTTGAATTGCCTCCGGTTTTACAGGGGATATACAATCCGGAAGATTACCGCAAATCTCAGAAATACATCCGCGCCACCACACGTTTTGGTCTAGTGGGCAGCAGCTTTACGTTAGTTATTCTGCTGGCTTTCTGGTTTTCCGGAGGCTTTAACTGGTTCGACCAGGTTGTCAGAGCGTGGGGCTTTGTCCCGCTTGTTAACGGACTGTTATACATCGGCATACTGCTCTTTGTATACAGTCTCCTTACATTACCGTTCAGTATTTATGGTATTTTCGTAATTGAGGAGCGCTTCGGCTTTAACAGGACCACCCCACACACGTTCTTCCTGGATCGGGTGAAGGGACTTGGCCTTACCCTGATAGTGAGCGGACCACTTTTAGCAGGTATTCTGGCCTTGTTCCAGTATGCCGGCTTTTATGCCTGGCTTTACTGCTGGGCTGCGGTGGTCATATTTTTCCTGGCAATGCAGTACGTGGCACCGGCCTGGATTATGCCCCTGTTTAATAAGTTCACACCGATGGAGTCGGGGGAACTTAAAGAGGCCATCTTAACATACGCCCGCACCGTTAATTTTCCTGTTAAAAATGTCTTTATCATGGACGGTTCCAAGCGTTCCGGTAAATCAAATGCTTTCTTCACCGGGTTTGGCCGCAACAAGCGTATCGTTCTCTTCGATACACTGATAACCCAGCACAACACTCCGGAAATAGTGGCTGTGCTTGCCCATGAAATCGGGCATTACAAGAAAAAACATATTCTTCAAGGGACTATAATCAATATTTTACTTACGGGAGTGATATTATATTTGTTATCATTGTTCATTAATAGCCCGGGTATGTACCAGGCTTTCTACATGAGTCAACAGTCAATTTATACAGGACTGCTTTTCTTTGGCCTGCTTTACACCCCGATAGAGCTCGGGTTGTCGATAGTAATGCAAATCGTTTCCCGAAAGAATGAGTACGAAGCCGATCATTTCGCGGCGGAAACCATCGATGAGACGAGGAATCTAACCGATGCCTTGAAGAAACTATCAGCCGCGAACCTGTCAAATTTAACGCCGCATCCTTTTTACGTGTTTTTAAATTACTCTCATCCACCCCTCTTACAACGGATAGAGGCGATACAGGGTAGATAATATGAGAATGGAGTAGCTTAAGGCTATAATTCAGGATATAACGCCAATATTAAGGAGAAACAGATGGACAAGATAGCATTGGTAACAGGGTCTACCAATAATGTAGGCAAGGGAATCGCGGAAATACTATCTAAAGACGGATTTCTGATAATCGTGACATCACGTCATGGAAATGAAGCTAAAGAGGTGGCGGAAAATCTTCCTATTAAGGGAGCTTATTATCAGGTTGATTTTTCTGATGCACAGGAAATAGAAGGGTTGTTTTCATTTATCAAGAGGCAATATGGCAGACTCGATGTGCTTGTCAATAATGTGGCCTATACTAAAAATGAATCGATTATGGACTGCGACCTCGAGACCTGGGAACGTACCATAAATACCAATTTACGAAGTTACTATCTATGTACGAAATATGCTGCGCGAATAATGAAGGAGAACGGTGGAGGAAACATCGTCAATATTACTATATCCGGCGCCCGCGGTAA
>JBGPRB010000264.1:0-2927 GCA_041489355.1 Dehalococcoidia bacterium | reverse complement strand
TTGGATGGGTACTAATACTATTGACCTCGGTTACCTGGGGTCTCAGGTTGATTTCTGCCTGGGCGAGGAAAAGGAAAAACACCGGATTACCACGGCTACAGCAGTTTCCATTCCCAAAGGACTACCTCATTTTCCTGCGTCTATTGGTCCGTTAGATGACCGGTTTATACTTATGACGATTTCGCTGGCGCCGGAAGTGAAGGCTAAACCGTTAGCCTCAGACAGGCCAATAGGTCCTTATGCTAGTTGGCGGGAGGCAAAATACCATGAGAATTTTAAAGGTTTGGCCTTTACACGTAACGGGCCCTGGCACTACGGTCCAAAAAATCCAGATACGCACAATGGAGCAATAACCGATATTAACGCCGCGGGTTTCGAATTCAACATGTCTTACGAAAGTATGAATAAAGCTCCCTATAGATTTGCCCCGGAACCTGATAAGCCGCATGTTCATCCTTATACCGAATTCTTGATTTTCATCGGATGCGATTGTAATGACCTGAGTGAGTTTCCTGCAGAGGTGGAGTTGTGTATGGGGGAGGAAATGGAAACGCACCTGATTACTAAACCAACCATCGCCATACAACCCAAAGGACATCCGCATATTCCGGTGAGAGTTTTTAAGCAAAATAAACCCTGGATATTTATTGTCCTGCGCCCGTGGGGTCACGGAGGTGACATCTTTTCAGGAGGGGCAGCTACATCACGGGAAGACCGACGTTAATCGCCTTTACGAAAATATGCCGGGGTAGACCCCTTGGCGAAGTTGAATTACAGGGCTCATATAGGTTAAAATTACTTACGTGCATTTGATGAGGGTTAAGGTGGTTTACAAAATATCTGAAAAATGCATCAAGTGCCGGGCCTGTATCATGAATCGAATATGTCCCGAAGAGGCCATTATCGAACGTGGGGAAATCTATAACATTGATTCAGGTAAATGTACCGACTGCGGAACCTGTTATACAGAAGAAGAATATTTCTGCCCGGTCCGTGCCATTATCAAAGTGTAAGATCGGATGATAGAAAGGAGGTAAAGTAGAGCAAAGAAAGAAAATGAATCCAATAGGACTTAGGCAAATATATAAATCCCAAAAAGGAGGACCCGTAGTGAAGAAATTATTCTTGATAACATTAATGATTATATTGATAGGTGGTCTGGTTTTTAGCAGTTGTGCTAAGGAAGAAGCGGCACCGGCGCCCGCTCCGGCAGCCCCGGCTCCGGCAGCCCCGGCACCAGCCAAACCAGCCCCGGCACCGGCAGCTCCGGCGCCAGCCGCTCCTGCCCCAGCACCAGCTCCAGCGCCTAAAGCTGGCCAACCAGTATATGGCGGTAAATTTATCATGGTGCGTAATACTGGCATAACCGAGATTGGTGCTCCCATGGATTTGAAAACCGGCGGCGCTTCGACTTTTCCCCTTTGGGCACCTGTCACCGAGACTTTATTCATTGTGGATGCCCAAGACCGGATCGTCCCCGTACTGGCCGAGTCCGTGGATGTAGCGGCGGACGGCATGTCCGTTACCTTAAAGCTGAGAAAGGGAGTTAAGTTCCACGATGGTACAGACTTCAATGCCGAAGCCGTGAAATATAACTTGGAAGCTGTAAAGGCCGCTAAAGTTGGCGGTGGTGCTGCCCTGGACAACGTTAAATCTTACGAAATCATTGATGCCAACACCATTAAAATTAACCTCAACAAATTTGACGCCACTTTTTTGATGAGCCTGGCTCAATCGGGTATTGCCGCCATGATATCGCCCACTGCTCTGGCCAAACCTACAACGCCGGAAAATGCCGGTAAAGATCATCTGGTGGGCACCGGGCCTTTCATGTTTGATAGCTGGTCTCTCAACCAGTACATCCGCATGAAAAAGAACCCCAACTACTGGCAACCTGGTAAACCCTACCTCGATCAGATTGAAATCCGCAACATGCCGGACTATACCACTTCAGTCATGGCTTTCAAGGCCGGAGAGGTGGACATGGTCGAAAGTATTGACCCCGCTCAATATAACGAATTGAAAGCGCAGGGTTATACCGTCGGTATTCCAGAAGGCTTGGCCTTTGTCTTTAGTTTCCGGACTGCCAATGCCGACCCCAGCTCACCTTTCTCTAAGAAAGAAGTACGGGAAGCCTTGTGGTATGCCGTTGACAGGGAAAGCCTGGTCTTTGGTCTGGGTAAAGGCACCTATAATGTAGCGAATCAATTAGCCGCGCCACAACAGGGGTGGTATATTAAGGATTATCCCAGCCGAAAGTATGATCCGGTTAAGGCTAAGGAGCTGCTGGCTCAGGCTGGCTATCCAAATGGTTTTAAGGCTGTTTTACACGGTGATGTCCGCGGACGCCAGGATGACCTGGTCGCACTCCAGAATTACTTCGGTGCGATTGGCATAGTTTGCACTCTGGATGTAGCCGACGTTGCTCGATCGAGTACCTTCGGAACCCAAGGCTTCGACGGCATCGTACAGGGCGGTTTCCCCAACTGGTCTTCCTTCTCCGGCTGGATGAATGTCTGGCTTAGCCCTGTAGCGACCTTCCCTACCATGAAGTTCCCGGATAACTGGACATCATCCTGGCAGGCAGTCAGGTCTGAGCCTGATTACGATAAACGGATGGCCAAAATGCAGGCCCTCCTTAAAGTGGTCTATGATGAAGCTCTGGTAATTCCCTGGATGTGGGATTCTCCACGCTACGTTATCAACTCCAAAGTTCATGATCTGAAATGGGATGCCGTGGACATCAATGGCTACTTCGACCCAGTCAACGCCTGGAAAGAGAAATAAATAATAAAATAGACTGTTAAGGTAATTTCATGATGAAAGGGAGTGTCTCCGCCCCCGGGGAAACAAAGCAACCGGGGGCAGAGACCTTCCAGTTCCTCCAGTACATGTTGCACTGGTAGAAAAGCTGGGGCGGAAAGTGG
>JBGPRB010000263.1:0-2978 GCA_041489355.1 Dehalococcoidia bacterium | reverse complement strand
TAACAGGGCTGGCTCTTCCTGCAACCAGGCTGCCACGATCTTCCACGACACCTGACCAGGCTTGCCACCTTTGCCTCTGGAGGGGTAGATGCGCCGTACCAGGCGATAAAGCCAGATGCCATAAGCCCAGGTTTCATAGTCATCACCCTCCACAGCGACCAATACCGGGCCCTCATTCTTTTCCGTAACCTCTGCCAGGTTGGGGCTGACTACTTTTAGCGAGGGCAATGACAGTAGTATTCGTCCCTTGCCGATATCCCGGTGGAGGAGGGATGTCTGTAGTTCCCGAGAAGAGCTGCCAGTAGAAAACTGAAGTGTCTCTTTAGCCAGCTTGCCGGCAAGCTTGGGCTGGTCCGGGCGCTCCACACCCCAGTAGCCCCACAGGCATACTCCAATATCCTCAAGGCGGTAGAGCCTCGCAGCTTCCTTATCCGTCATCAACCTCGGTGTCTCGCACATAATCTTCGAATGTAACAATTAAATATGGATTCTCGCCGGAATTAGCCCGCTTACAACCTCTTTGAAACTCAGGTTACCATATGGACTGAGTAAGAGCAAATGAGCACGATTGAAACGCAAAAGCTGGCAACCATCCTGGCTGACATGCTTCGTTCTGCCTTGACGTGGGAACAGGTTCACGAACAGCCGTCACCGAATGGCGATGGAAGTGCGTTAGGTGGTATACTTTCCAGTGTATACACTGACGCAGAGAAGTACCGAGGAGGTGAGCGCAATGACGACCACAAAGACGGTTAGAAAGATGAGTCGTACGACGACCTTCGAAGACCTAAAAGGTCTGAGAGCTGAAGTATACGTCCGAGATAGTACCCTTGACCAGCGAGATGGTTTTGGTCCTGATATTCAGCATAAAAATGCCGAGCGTTTTGCTCAGATGTACGGCTTATTGCTTGGAGTTCGATGGTATACCGAGTTTGTCAGCGGCAGAAGTGTGGAAAAACGCACTCAATTCCAGCAGATCATTGAGGATGCCCGATTGGACAGGTTTGACGTGCTACTGGTTGACCATACTTCACGTTTTGGCCGCAATCAGGCGGAATGTATCAGGTACAAAGAAGAACTAAAGCTTTTAGGTAAAACTGTAGTCTTCGTAAGCCAGGGGATTATCTCAGGCAGTGACCGCGATTTTCTTTCTGAACGGATCAATGAGACCATGGATGAAGGCTATAGCCGCAATCTATCTCGATATATAACAGAAGGACTGGTACGCAAAGCGGAAAGCGGGTTACATGTTGGTCCGTCCCCATTGGGTTTTAAGAGCGAGTTAAAAGCAGGTACACGTGAGCATAAAGTGCCGGATCCTGCCACGATACCGATCTTATTCATGGCATTGAAAGAATATGCTACCGGAGATTATTCCTATAGAGAGGTGGCAAATCATCTAAATGCCGATGGTTACAGAACACAAAACGGCAGATTCTTTACCGGATACAATCTCCGGGATATTCTTAGTAATCGGTTTTACGAAGGCAAAGTAGTCTATCACCAAGGGCTTCCTGATGAACAGATAATCGATGGTTCCCATAAGGTGCCCGAAGATGTCCATCAGTTATGGCTGCGTTGTCAGATAATCAAAAAGGAACGAACCAATCAGACCACAGGCCGTCCGCGAAGGGAAAATCATGACTACCCTTTCTCTCATGTTTTGAAATGTCATCATTGCGGCAATTCCTACCATGGCGAGGCTGTGTATTACAAAGATACCACAAAATTACGATTAATTCATGAGCGCCACTCACATGGGAAACAGTGCAATATAATGCCGAAGTCACGGTCTGTAGATTCCTTGAACCGAGAATTTGCGGAACGAGTTCTGGCATATGTTAATCTGGATAAAGGGTGGAAGACCAGGGTTATGGCAGTTATCTTGAATGGTGGTGTCACTGAGAACAAAGCTAATCAGGATCAAGCCAACAGGTTAAGCAAAGTTCTGGAAAATTTACGTAAACAGCATTTATGGGGTGATATTTCCGACGGTGACTACAGGCGCGAAAAGGCCGACCTGGAACGTCAGATCAAGACTCTTACTCCTGATACTACGCCTATCGAAATGCCTAACATGGAGAGAGCCGCCCAATTACTAAATGAAATGCCAGCCCTTTGGCAACATCCTGGAGTGACGAACAAGCAAAGAGAGTCTTTGGTGCAAGAAGTTTTTAACAAAATAAGCATCGACGGAGATGCTCTGGTTACTGTTGAACCAAAGCCGGAATACGCTCCCTTGTTTGCAGAAATGCTGACGCACACCTTAAATGGTTATCGTGAGTTCGATTCTCCCCCGCCTCCACCAAAGTCTCCCCCGCCTGCTTGAGCCTGAGTAGACTGACCGGGGAGTGTTTTAAGAGGCTCTCCCTTAGCTTGATGGGGTTAGTGTTAATGTAGCGGTCATTAACCCCGGGTATCTTGTCCCTGGCCAAGCGCATGGCGAGAAACTCGTCGCCGCTAGACTCCCTAGCAATAGTGCAAAACGTGCGCCGTAAGTCATGGCCCTGGTATTTTATACCAGCCCTCTTAAAAAGCCTCTGTATCAACTACAAAATACCGTCAGCACCCAGCGGCTGTGTTGTCCCTCCGCGTATCCGGGTACTCCGGATAACTGCTTCATCGTCTGATAAATTAACCGCGAGCTCTTCGAGTAGGTCCTGTGTTTCGGGGAGGAGCGGAGTACTCTCTTCGCGCTCCTTACCCCGGCACCTGATAACGCCATCCGATATTGAGCGTACATCTCCAGTCGTGATACGCCTCACTTCAATCTGCCGCCACCCGTGACCAACAAGTAACTCCCAGACCACCCTCTCGGTAACGGTTTCGATAACTTTATCGACTTTACCCACTTCCGCGAGGGACAGTGTCCTGATTGGCTTATGGGTAATTGTAGGACGCTCGAGGTTGTCAAAGGGATTTTCCGATACTCCAAAGAAGCGTACGGCGTGTTTGTAGAGCAGGTTCAATAGGTCGTG
>JBGPRB010000262.1:0-3020 GCA_041489355.1 Dehalococcoidia bacterium | reverse complement strand
AGCTAACATCCAATTTTCCATCGGAAGTAGGCTCGACAATACGATTGCACCGTGGATAATAGTCGAAAAGAATGGCAATCGCTACGGCATCTTTGGGTTACTAACTGAAGAGACCTCCGAGATTTCCAATACTGGTATAGATATTACCATCACTGACCACATAGCCGCTGCCCGTCGGGCCGTTACTGAACTGGAGAGAAACGGAATAAACAGGATAATCGCGCTGACCCACATCGGCTGGAACGAAGACCTGAAGCTTGCCGGGGAAGTCGGTGATATCGATATCATTATCGGTGGCCACACTCATACTGTGCCCGAGTCCTATCCGGCGGTAATTGACGAGGACGGCTCGCCTACACTGGTAGCGCAGGCCGGTGAGTATGCGAAATACCTCGGTCATCTCAGCGTAACTTTTGACGAGGCAGGCGTCATTAAAGACTGGACGGGAAGCGAGATTGTCCGGCTCAATGAGACGGTAGCAGAAGACGCCACCTGTGCGGAGAAACTGGCCGAGTACCGGGCGCCGGTAGAGAAAACGATGGCTACCGTTATCGGTAACACGTTAGCCGACCTTGATGGCGAAAGAACTCACGTTCGCAGCCAGGAGACCAATCTGGGTGACCTCATAACCGACTCGATGCTGTATAAGGCTGGCCGTACGGGTGCCGGCATTGCCATGCTCAATGGCGGGAGTATCCGGGCTTCCGTACCTGCAGGCGACGTGACCCTGGGACAGGTTATGTCGGTACTGCCCTTTGATAACTATCTGGTGTCCTTCGAGCTTACAGGAGAGCAAATTGTGGCAGCACTGGAGAATGGGGTCAGCCAGGTAGAAGAAGAGCAGGGGAGATTTCCCCAGGTGGCCGGACTGAGATTTGTCTGGGACCCCGGCGCCAGCCCGGGCAGTCGTATCATATCCGTCAAAGTAAAAAAAGCAGGCGGATACGAACCGATTTACCTCAGCGCCACCTATACCGTAGTGACCAATAATTACCTTTACCAGGGTGGTGACGGCTATGTGATGTTTACTCAAGGTATTCACTTCATTAATCTCGGCTACACTGACTACGAAGTGCTGGCGGAATATATCACGGCCAACTCGCCGGTCAACCCTGGAATCGAAGGACGTATCCGCCCGAAATAATGCGGAAGGTTCAGATGATAGATGCATAATCCGGCGAAAAGAAAGATTATCCGGCCAATACCAACCGGGGGAGTGAATTAACCCAAGGAATACTATATAATCATCATCGACTGAAAGGAAAGGAGATCAACTTAAAAATGGCTGAAGTTATCGGAAAAGAGCACAGAATCTACAGGTATCTCATAATCCTGGTCATAGTTGCCGCAATAAACACCCTATTAGCCCGTTTTGCTACCGTCGTCTGGTCGAGTGCCCCGGGAGCATCCGACCTATATTTTGCCATAGCCTTTATGATTCCTTTTACTTTGTGGTTTGGAGCGTGGGGAGCGATTGCGGCCTATGCAGGCTGTATCATCGGCGCCGGCCTCGGCACTATGCCGTTCAGCGTTAATCTTTACTGGTCGCTGGCAGACCTGTGGCAGGTCTTGATACCGTTGATAGCTTTCAAGCTTTTTCACGCCGATGTCAGCCTGAAGTCAAAACGGGACTTTTTCATCTTCCTCGTCTTTGGCTGTTTGTTAAACAGTCTGGTGGGAGCCAGCTGGGGTTCTACCATGTTATCGGCAGGAGGTGTTTCCGGTTGGAGCGATGCGCTGTATACACTTGTTACATGGTTTACGGGCAATCTCATCGTAACGCTTGTAATCACCACTCTGCTGCTTAAATATGTTACGAGATACGTGGTGAATCAAGGGTTGTTCGTTAAAAAATACTGGTTTTAATGGTTACTCTCGTCAGAACGTGCAGTGATAAGAGTATAATGATCTTTATGTGAACTCTGATTACCGGTCGGATGACTATTTTTCGACTTTTCCGACTTCGTCCTGTTGTGACCGGGTCAGGTCGAGCTTATAGAAATCGGAGTCCTGGCCGGGCAGGAGCATTAAAAACTTAGAGGTATCGTCTATTGAGGCTGTAGCGTCCAGTACTGTCAGTTCGAGTACGTGCCCGCCGGCATCCCTGTTCCTGGTTAAAAAGTGAAGATGGTACCCCGGTACATTCACACCGGCGATATAAGGGGGACATCTGAACCCGATTATTGTCCCCTCGATATTGTGAAATTCAAAAACGGTTTGATTCCTGGTGACCTCGGCCAGCGGGGGATATGGCTTCACCTGGGGTGGTACGCTCCGCGTCTTCACATAACTAAAAGTACCCTCTATCTTGATGGCGTAGAAGATGTTGACTGTGGGTAATTTCTCGTCCAGGTACTGCTCCAGCTGCGGGTAATCCAAACCTTGAGGTAATCTCTCCTCACGGTCGGTATCAAAGAAAGTCACACAGGCAAAGGGCGTCTTTACGGAACCTGACATTTGATAGGCTTTACCGTCTGCTTTCACCTGGTAGAACACACCATCCGTTTCAATCATTTCTCCGTCAAGGCTTTCAAAAGTCCCTATTCCGAAGTCGCCATATTTCCCTAACGTCCCCAGTGACATGACGCCATCGTATGACCCCATCATGAGGGCATTAATAGTAGATACCTGGACCAGAGTTTCTCTGCCGGCAATCGGATTATCAGCATATTTCGAGCGATCTATGTCTCCGGCACACCCTGCCGATATGGCCAGGAGCAGCAACAGTGCTGCCAGAATTATTCCGGCATTAGCTCTTATTGATGATTTCGGGCTGAAAGTGCCGGACTCTTGTCTCATATCTCCCTGGAAACTCCGATTCACAGAACCATCTTCCCAATTCAGCTTGTACTGAATGGCTTAAATACGACTTGCTCCCTGTATAGAAATACCATATACTACCATAGAAATTTGTTCCCTGCAAAGCTGGAACTAAACGAACAGCCGGTAGATAATTCTTGGATACAAGGAGGGAGACCCGCGATGAGTACACCATTGATGTATTACATTAACGTTGCTTT
>JBGPRB010000261.1:0-3109 GCA_041489355.1 Dehalococcoidia bacterium | reverse complement strand
AAAGAAAACAGAAGAAAGGCCTTGCCTAGGTAGTAACGGGGTTGTGATATCAGCCGGGCATGGAATATTCCGGGAGGCTAAGAACCGGATTCCTGCCCGGCTATTAGTTTCTCGCCGTACTCCAGCAAGACCTTCTGCCGTTCCGGGGATACTTTCTGCGATTCCAGCCAGGCTTTCAGGGCGTCCAGGGGTGTTACCTCTTCGGGGGTACGGTTGCCCATTCTCAGGCGGGTCTCGCGCTGTATCTCGCGGGCGATGGTGAAGTAGTGGGTATCTTTCAGGGCTTCCCGGATTTCATTGTTCCGCAGCTGACCTTCCAGCGATGACGGCAGGCTGATATTCAGGCGCACGATGGCATCCCTGGCTTTTTCTGCCTGCCCGGCAATAGCCGCAAGGACAACAGAGGTAGGGTCGGTGTTATCTGTATCGATATTGACACTGACGGTGAGGAAGCGGCGGGCGTTTACGGGATGAAATTCAAAAGAAACCTGCCTTCTATCGTCCTTCCCATTGGGAAGGATGTCTACCACATAAAAGCCTTTTTCATCGTTCTCCTCCCCGAAGTCGACGCGTTCCAGGCTGCCGGCATAGACTACCGGCGGGCTTTCTGAGAGGACCTGCTGCTTGTGAATATGCCCCAGAGCTATATAGTCGAAAGCCGGCAGGGCAATATTGCTGAGTAAAAGCACAGGCTCCTGGCCGATGGACATCAGGGTTTCCGAGCCGGCTTTGGCAGTGCCGACCGAGACGTGGGCGGCCAGTATGGCGGGCAGGGTGGGATCGAGGCTGGCAGCCTTGCTGTCGATAACCTGCGTCAGCGCTTCCTGCATCATCTGGTTGACCTGTTCGATGTTAAGGTTTTTAGTATCCTCCCGGCTGAGGAGGGAGCTGCGTCTCAGCCAGGGCAGGGCGACGACCTGGATGGTGCCGCCGGCCGTCGGTATTTTATATGTCTCGGGGCGGTTGGCGACGTAGACGTTTTTCACCGCTAGGGTATCGAAAATCTCGGTAGCGGTGGCGCGTCCGACGGCGTTGGGCATGTCATGGTTGCCGGTGAGGAGAAAGACGGGTATGTTGCCGGTGGCCAGGCGGGCAATGCGCCGGGCGAATTCCCGCTGCTGGGTCTGGCTGGGCTCGCGGGTCTTATAGGCATCGCCGCAGAACAGGACGAGGTCTACCCGTTTTTCCAGGGCGTATTCCACAAGCTCATCCAGAGCGGCGAGAAAGTCATTCAGGCGTGAGGACAGCCCGGTAGACGGGTCGATGCGCCCATAGTTCTCGACGCCCAGGTGTAAATCGGCAAAGTGGATGATTTTCATTTCTTTTTATGTTTTATCGCAGCTTCCAGGTAGGCGGTAATCAGCGGGTGGGGGTTTGCCGACTCCGACGAGTACTGCGGCACGAAGCCGGCGGCTATAAAGAAGGGGTGGCCTGGTATCTCGATAATTCTGGCGCCGCCGTCTCCACTGACGCCACTTATATTGAGCCCTTTAGCTTCCATAATATTTTTGAAATCAGGATTCATTTCATAGTTACAGTTAAACGCTTCTTCTATTTCCGTTTGTTTGTAGATGCGGAAGGCTAATGTATCGGGGCTTATCGTGATTTTAAGTTTACCCCAGAGCCTTGGCGCGCCGTCAGGGCGGTTATCGACAGGGCAAGAGACAAGCACAAGTAGAGGATTCGGCGTATTCGGATCATATTCGGCGTGGCCGGCGTCCTTGAGACCGGCGACGTTTCTCGCATACTCTAACAGAGTATGTTGAAAGCCCCCTCAGGTTCCAACGAACGGCCGGTTCATCTCTCTCGCCAATTTAATTGCGTTAATAGCCCCTTCCATACTCTGGTACGGACTTCCCGATGATGCCCATTTGGCATCAAAATGCTCCAGTTTCTTCCGGCCCTCTTGAGTCAGAAAGGACGGAGTCGGCAGCCAGGTGACGCTGGCCTTGACGGATAGATACCGGGCAGCGTGCTCGATGGCAGCGTTGGTCGCCGTATGAGATGATTTATTCGGGTCATAATCGCCGATAATGCCGATATTCACGGTCCGGTTCATGTTATTTTCCCTCAGCACTATTTTACCAGATTAATGACTTCTTGCAACGACGAAATTACCGGGCCATCCCAGTCTTCCCGGTCAATAAAGTGGGCATCGATAGACCCATTGGGGTCGCGGATTAAAACAGGGTGCATACCAACCTGCAAAGCGCCGGTCAGCTCTTTACTGCTGCCGTCGCCGATATAGAGGCAGTCCGCCGGCTTGACGCCAAGCTGGTCGGTAGCCAGGCGGTAGATACGCGGGTTGGGCTTCTTGACGCCAACTCTACAGGAAAAAACGGTCACATCGAATAAAGGTGCCAGGGGGATGCTCTGCCAGACGAGCGGTGTCTCCGCGGTGCAGTCGCTGATGAGAGCGGTCTTATATCCATTCGATTTCAAACAGGTGAGAACCTCTACCGAGCCTGGCCGCGGGCTGATATTGCGGGAGGTGTAGTCGAGTCTGATGCGGCCGGTTTGCTTTACCTGCGCATCCGTGACCGGCACGCGCAGTTCCTGACAGATGTGCTCGACACATGCCTCGGCGCTGTGAAAAGCGCCGGTAGCGCGCCGGTCGAACGTATCAGCCCAAAGGCGGATGAACACATCAGGCGGAGCGCCGAGGACTGTAGCCATTTCCGTCAGGGTTTTTTCATAATCCCCGCGTGAAAAGTTCTCCACCAGCGTCCCGAAAAGGTCGAAGATGACGGCCTTATATTTGCTCATACGTTTAGTAGTAGTATTCGGTTTTCGCTCCATGTGGCAGTAAACCTCGTGAATGCTGGTAATCTCAAAGCCGTTCCGCTTATATAACGATGCCACGGGATTATTTGTTAAATACGCTATCTTTGTAATTCTACTGGACCGGTCGGCCTTATCAAGGATGCGTTTTAATAGATGAGACCCTATGCCTTTGTTCTGATATTCAGGGAGTATAAAAAACTGTCCTATTTCAATGTAATCTTCACTTTCAAGGATATAAATCGTGCCGGTAGGCTGGCTATCATAGAGGATTATAGCGGGTCTTTTTTGCTGCCAGTCCGATGTATGGAAATCTCTCTGGGCTTTT
>JBGPRB010000260.1:0-3196 GCA_041489355.1 Dehalococcoidia bacterium | reverse complement strand
TGCAACTGTTTTGTACAAAGCGACTACTGCGGAGAGTGATGCCAGCAGTAATTCAAGTGATAGTTATTCTAAAAGGCAGATGCTCGAGTCAACAACATGATGTCATGAAAACGCTGACCTCCGGGAGCATAATATCAGGAGGTGTGGCGATGCTTTTCACAGGTTTGGATTACCACAGAGTTTCTCTTATATTCCGACTTCGCCAGATTGATGAAAGAACTTGGGTCAATTGCCAAATCGGTGGGCAGATATATCTAGTCACGAGAATAAGCAATATGATAGGCTAGTAGGCTTTCATGGCACCTCACCAGAATTGTCTACCTGCTTGCCCAGTATTTTACATTTCATCGCAATGTGATCTCGCATCCTACTTGAAGTGCGGTTTCAGTATACTATAGCCATAGTCTCTCAGCACGATTGGGGCACTGCACACCAAGCACAGAGATGGCGGCATGACAGTTAGCGTCGTGTTTTCCCGGTCAGTTTCAGCACATATTCAACTCTGCTTTCTCTATGCTCAGCTATCAACTTAAGCTTATTGCTTAGATTTTGATTGCCGATGTCATACTGGTATCCCAGGAAATCCAGGGAAACGGACTTATCGAGGTACTGGAATGTCACGTTTGATTCTACCCCAGTAATGACATATTCACCTGGTTGAGCTGGATACACCCGTGAAGGACGGTGACCGAATCACGCTGGTGCTTAGTGGTGGTTAGCCACAGCATCTTTCATAGTAACCGTACAGAAAATAAATCTCACTGGATTACTAGCTACGACTGTGGCTATTATTGTAGTAATCGAAGGCATTTTTCAGGGCACACGCGCCACGCGATATTGAAGGGAACGCAGGAATACCACGCTCCTGCAGTTTCATAACGATGTCTTTCACTTCTCTCGGCGCATCAGGTGTGTTGAGAAATACCATGGTTATCAGCGGTTTTGATTGCCTCTTAATGTCGTCAAGTATGGCAAGGGTGCCTTGAAGCTGTTCTGGAGAGATATGACGGCCCGGCCGGGTGGAGACAATGTACGCGATGTTGTCTATGTTGGCGTCTCTTGAGACAATCCCCATAATACGTTTCATATCCCGGCGAACCGGCCCGGCGGTGTCTATCGGGTTACGGTAGCTCCCACCCACCACTTCGAAGAATGTCTCCAACTCAGCATACGATTCCTTAGTGAGCCGGGGTACATTTAGTCCGGCTTCTGCAAACACATCAGTGGCGGTCACCGATTGCCCTCCCGGTCCCCCGGCGATAGCTACCCGGTTACCCCGCACTGGTGGAAGAAAGAGCAGAGCCTTTATTGTGTCGATAAGTTCTTCCATGCTTGTCACTTGGATTGCCCCGCACTGCTTTATTGCGGCGTCCCACACGTTTCGTGACAGGGCAAGCGACCCGGTGTGTGAGGCAATGGCACGGCCACCTTCCTCTGTACGCCCACCTCTCCATATCACCACCGGCTTCTTTGAAGCTACCTCCTTCAATACGTTTACGAAGCGCCTCCCGTTCTTTACCCCCTCAATGTACATGCCGATGATTTTAATCTCCGGGTCGCGGCCGAAATACTCCAGAAAATCAGGGGAATCAACCACTATACCGTTGCCATAGCTTGCCGACTTGTTGATATATAGTCCCTGTTCATAGGCGTCCAGACTGAAAGAAATCGCGATGCTCCCGCTCTGCGAAAGAAAGCCCACCGGCCCCGAAACATCGAGATACTGGTCTTCGTTCTGCCTTATTCCGACCCTGGGATTGAAAAGTCCCATGCAATTGGGCCCGATAAGGTGGAAATTGGCATTTTCCGCCCTGGCGATAAGCTGGCGCTCAAGTTCTATCCCTTCTTGCGTGCGGGTCTCCGAAAAGCCCGCGCTGAAAAAATGAGCCGCCGCCACATCCTTACGTATGCAGTCATCCAGTACGCTCAATACCGCCCTTCGGGCAACGGCGACAATCACCAGGTCTATCGGCCCGGGAACGTCCAGAAGGCTCGTGTAGTTTGTAATACCCAACGCCTTAATATCTTCAGAGGTATTGGGGTTAACATGAACGGAATAGAGTTTTCCCTTGAATTTAAGCTGGGCGTGGAGCCATTCGAAATCAGTTGCCTTGCTGTCCCCTACCACAACCACAGTCTGCGGGTTAAAAGCCCTATCTAAACTACTGAAATCTACTTTCACTATGATTCTCCCCTCTATCAGGACTGTTTTGACTGCTAACGGTCGGTTGCCATGCTTACACTCCGCTGTTTTGTGTCACGGGCTGAAGACAGCGAGAGTGCTGGAACGCAGACTACTTCTGCTCCCACAACTGCCGCGTGAGCTGAATATGTCCCAGATGTAAGGCGCAGTGACTAATTTGGTGCAGGATACACCACCGGACAGTGGCAGAGCCCGGAGCCGGTCGGATGGTGACGGTTCTTGTCTCTCCTAGTTGCGAGCTGTTCAATTTGCTGAGGATCTTCTGGCTTGCCCTGCCTACCTCCTCCCAGCGGTCTACGATCTCTGAAAGATGTCCCGAGGCACGGAACTCGGCTTCCCGGTCCCGATCGACGGTCTTCCCATCGATGATCTGTCCAACCCAGTAGTTTTCAGACCCTGCTAAATGGCATAGAATGGCGTATACGGAGTTGGTGCCTTTCAGAAAAGGGTGCCAATTGACAGCTTCATCATCTAGATTCTGGATAGCATCTCGGATCTGCTCTCTTAGTATACTAAACTCGGTGAGATAACCCTGCACCTCAGGTTCCATAGTTCACCTCCAACATTATCTATAATCATATGCATCAGGGAGGTCGCTGTCAAAGGAGATTGGAAAGGTAGCGGTTCAGTAACACTTCGTCAAATAGTGTAAATAGGTGCGTGAACTGGTAAATCTAAAAGTGATGGGCCAGTTTGGAGGAATCGGGCCAATCTTCTGTGTATTGGCTATGTGTCCCGGCAGGTTACCGCCACCCCCTCCTTGCTTTTATCGTTAAGTTCCCGTCTGTGGTGTCCCTCTCATCATTTAGTACCAGCCATACTTCTTGACCGAGTCCACCATGGCTTTGATATTGGCCGGCTTGGCATAATCGATAGCGCTGCCGGGACCAAGGATAAAGCCGCCATTCTTGCCGACGACCTTGATGAGTTTCTTGCAGAGCTCTTCTATATCCTGAGGTGAACCAGTCTGAAGTATCGTGGGCGGAACACCAC
>JBGPRB010000259.1:0-3393 GCA_041489355.1 Dehalococcoidia bacterium | reverse complement strand
GGGTTGCTTTGCCCTTGTTCTGTTTGGGTTTCTTGACGTTCTTTCTGCCTTTACTGCCCATTGATGAGACCTCCTATTTTTATAAACCTTTTAACTTACCTATCCTCTTCCTTACCAGTATATTCCAATACTGGATGTCACACTATGCACACGCGTGCTTGAGGGGATGTAGTAATATGAACTTCGTGCATCCCACCAGTAATCATTTCTGACGTTTGTCCCTGTAACACTGCCTATCTCGACAGCCCGATACTCTTTTCCAGTTTTTACACGTGCAATCATATCTAGTGATACGCAGTCAACGTACACTAACCCATAGTCAGTTGTCAGAAACGCATTCAAGGCATGACCTGTAGTCTCATACCTGAAATCGACAGACACTACCGCTGCCCGAATCCCTCTAGCTTCCGCATTGTTGTGAACATCCCTAGAAAATTCCGAGCAATCGTATACATCTTTAATATAAGGATGCTTCTCAGTCTGGTCTTCAGATAAGAAAGTCATTAACTGACCCCAAGTAGGATTCGTTGCTCCGGAGTTGTCACTTAAAGTAGAAAGCTTAACCGTAGAAAGAGTAATTCCCAATCCTCCTAACGTCTCTTCAGCTACTGCTAGCTGCTGTTGTGTTGTCGACAATGTAGCTTGAAGATTCGTCGAGGCCTGCTGGACAGAGGAAAGTGTCTGCTTCGTAGAGGAAAGTTCTGACTGCGTTGAGATAAGTGTTTGCTTCGTAGAGTTGAGTATCGACTGTGTTGATGTAAGTGTCTGATTCGTGGAAGTAAGTTCATACTGCGTGAAGGCAAGTGTCATCTTTGTGGTGTTAAGCTCTGAGTGTGTTGAGGTAAGCGTTTGCTTCGCAAGCTCAAGTGTATTCTTTGTGGAACCAAGTTCTGCCTGCGTTGAGGCAAGAACACTTTGAACAGATTTCAATTCAATATTCAGAGCGTCTCTATCTTTAGTGATTGCTACGCAATAAACAATGGCCACCACCAGAACAAGCCCTAATATGACTAGAGTTGTTACAAATATCTTTTTCATTTACTCATCCCCCCCCTAAACCAGATTCTTGATTGAATCCTTACCCCCTTCGCTTCGTCACCTTCATCCCGATAGGGCATTCCCTCATGCAGGTGCCGATGAAGGTGCAGCCGAAAGCGCCCTGGTCGCTTGCCATCGAGATACAGAGAGGCCGGTCCAGGCTGACGGGAATATCTATAAATATCTTATCGAGGTCGATGTCCGGGCGCAGCTTCAGGGCTTTCCCGGTACATTTTTGCTGGCATTTCGGCCCGGCCTCGCCGCCGCATTTTCCCCTCATGCAAATCTTCTCCGTTAAAAGGGGGTCGGGTTCAAGTTCCGCCTCGGTAATGACGGAGACATAGCGGACGCGCGGCCCGTACTGCGGCGTGATAACCAGTCCGCTCAAGCCGAACTCACCTAAACCGGCGCGCACAGCGGCGTGGCGCTGGGAGAAAAAGCCCATCGGCGCCGCCATGACCGGGTGGCCCAGGCCGGTATGCTGGGCGTTGGGAGTGGGCAAAGAGCGCAGGCCCCAGCCTGTTTCCAGTCGATTAGCCAGACGGGTGGCGATGATGTTGAGCATCATATCTTCCACATAGTGCCCCATCTGCATGTAAAAGTTTTCGATGCTCGCCTGGATGCCCAATTCTGGTGTCATCTCTTTCATCTTAAGGTGATATTCGTCATAGTCAACGACGGGGTCGGGAATGCGGACGCCGGCCACGATAACCGACTTCGCCCGGGGCATCAGGTTCAGCGGGCCGTGTCCCGGCGGGGCCCCTTCAAACCTTGCCACGGGGGCAATGCCGACCAGGTCCGCGCCCCAGTCTTTAGCAAGGCTTTTTACGATTTTACTTGTGAGCTTTGGCATTTTAGTACCTTTCAGCTTTTGTTTAATAATGTCATTCTCGGGCTTCAGCCTGAAGGCTTGACCCGAGAATCCACCCCCCCCTTTCCCCACCACTGGATTCCAGCTTTCGCTGGAATGACAGTATAATAGAGCTATACCCACCTTGTCCGCTTGCTCAGACTTTTACCGGAGGTGGAGGTGGGCAAATGTTCGTCCACCATTGTTGATTCTACCAGTTCCCAGAAGTTTTCTCTATCCATGCCGGTGACCACCGCCTGCTCGTGGGCCTCGGAAAGTACAACGGGATAGCCGCGGCCGCGTTGACACTGGTCGAGAATAAGGCTGTGGGTGAGATTAAGCAGGGTTTCACTTTCGGCTACCCACTGCGGAATCTCGACCCGGGCTATCTCATCATCAACTCTCAGGTAGAAGAAATAGACGCGGTGCTCGCCGTAATGCTCTTTAACGATTTTTGAAGGGCTCAAAAAAAGCGCCGACCTTTCACCTCTTTCCAGCAAATTCATAAAGAGGTCACGGTCACGCACGCCGGCAACACTATCGCAGTCCCGCTCCTTGCCCGGGGGGCACTGTTTATCGCAGTCGGGGGTATCATCAGGGCAGAGGACCACTCTAAGCACGTTAACGACATCGGTGCTGCGGGGGAAGCTGATATAGCTGGCGAGGGCGAGCCGGCGGTCTTTATTGAGCTTTCTCATGGCGTCCAGGCATTTCATCAGGCCGCCGTGCAGGAGAACATCAGTGACAAAATCCGGGTAGGGTTCCAGTCCCCAGAGAATGAGCGTGCCGTCGAGAAGCGCCAGCGTCGTGCTGTCTCCGGGTAGCCCCGCAGCCAGTTCGGCCAGTTGCTGACACTCCGCAATAGAGCGTTTAGCGCCTAGGATATTTCCCTCGATGGGCTGCTCGCGCCCGCCGCCCGGTGGGGTAATCGCCAGGTCCTTATCATCGGAGTAGAGGCGGGGAGAACTGGAGAGGGCGGCGTCCGGCTTACTGCCGTAGCTGAGGAGCACCGAGCCGATATTTATCAGGTAGCACCGGGTGGAGCGGTGGCGATCGACGTCAATATGAGAACCGTCGGTGGCCAGGACGATAAAATCGGTGGGGATGGGGGGTAAAGGATAGCGTTTATTCAGCCCTTCCACGATATCGGCCACGAGCCAGGTCGTTTTTCCGGCTTTTATTTTCTTCTTCAAGTCGTCGAGGTCGATGGCCGGGCTGCCGAGGGTCTCCAAAGCGAACTTAAGGCGTTTTTCCTGTTCCGCGCGCCTGTCCCTCAGCCCGGATATCATGGAGATGACCTGAGCGGCTATTTTAGTTAAGTCCAGTGACACCGGTTCTACTCTCCTTTGACTTTAGTATAGGGCAATAATAAAGCTAACTCAAGCGATGCAGTTAAACATAAAAGCAGACTGTCATTGCGAGGAGTCCTTCCGCGGAAGGATGACGAAGCAATCCCAGTGGTGGACACTCATGCAATGAGATTGCCGCGCCTTCGGCTCGCAATG
>JBGPRB010000258.1:0-3398 GCA_041489355.1 Dehalococcoidia bacterium | reverse complement strand
GTCCACGCGGCTGACGTTGCCCCCGATATCGATAAGGACCCGATTGCCCGCGGGCTGGAAGCGATTGCCGTTGGTTACAGCCTGCGCTATCCCGACGACGAAGAGAACCTGGCCCGTCAGTTCGAGGTATATGATTCTTTATATGCCTGGTGCCGACTTCAAGTAGCCAAGGGCTAGTACGTTAAACGATTACTCTCAGCGAGTTGCTACCACTTGCCCATCTCTTCCAGCGCCTTGACCACGCGCCATGACTCGGCACTGACGGCGGTACCTCCCATGACAATAGCAACCGCCACGGCTTCCAGGATTTCGGCTTTGGTGGCTCCGGCTTTTACAGCATCTTTAGTCTGCCCAATAGTGCATCTGGTGCACCCTGCCTGGAGTCCGGCTGCCAAGGCTATTAAGCGCTTGGTCTTGAGATTGAGCGCTCCATCCCGATATACTACCTTCCTGAAAGCAGAATAGGCCGTCATCGCCTCAGGCAGCCCCAGGTCAAACCTATCCCTGTACTTCGCAGTCTCATCATAGTATTCTATCTGGTTCTCCATAGTTGGTCACCTCCTTATACATATAACAGAAAAGCACTGGCACGAATCCTGTCTTTTTCCCGGGCAGCGTATTTATAGATAATTATAGTGCGGGGAATATATTTTATCTAACTCTAGCTCTTTACGTATCTTGATTAAAGGATTATAATATATTGGCTTATTTTATAAGTAATCCAGCCGGGGGTGAAGAGTGGGTGTTTTATATATCGTTTCTGCGGAAGAAGGAGCGGGCAAGACCGCCATCTGCGCCGGACTCGCTATCAATCTGTTAAACGCAGGCAAGAAGGTGGGATACCTGAAGCCGTCCCGACGCGTCGGGACCGAAAAGGGCCAGGCCGATGGGGATATCGACTTCATGAGGAAGGTCCTGGGGTTATCCGACGTTGTCAACGCGCCAGACATCATTAAAGGCAGAGACATCGTCCTCGTCGAGGCCGGGCTCGGGCAGAGCGCCGGTGACGCCATGAGCAAGGCTACCTATGGAGCAGCCAAAGAGATGAAAGCAAAAGCCATCGCCGTGGAAGCCTATTCCGGCCAAGCCTCCAAATTTACTGATGTATACAAGGGATTCGGGGAGAGTCTGCTGGGCGTGGTCCTGAACAAGGTGCCACAGAGCCAGTTGAAGCGCGTGCGGGAGGAGGCTACAGCACAGTTCAGCAAATCAGGGATAAAAGTCCTCGGAGTAGTCCCGGAAAACAGAGTCCTGCTCGCCATAACGGTCGGTGAGCTGGCCGAATGCCTCCAGGGGAAGATACTGAACAGCGCCGAGAGGTCGGGAGAGCTGGTCGAGAACTACATGCTCGGAGCGATGGTGGTCGATTCGGGCCTGGAATATTTCGGTCGCAAGAGCAACAAAGCCGCCGTCATCCGGCAGGACCGCCCGGATATGCAGCTGGCAGCGCTCGAAACTCCGACAAAGTGTCTCGTCCTCAGCGGCAGCAGCCAACCACCCGTCTACAATGTCCTCTACAAAGCGGAGAGTCGGGGCATCCCGATTATCACCACCGAGACTACCGTAAGCGACATCGTCACGAGCATCGAGAACGCTTTAATGAAAACCAGGTTTAACCAGGAAAAGAAACTGGCAAAGCTGGCCGAAATAGTGAAACAGAACCTGGACTTGAAAGCAATAGGGTAACAGGAAAGGGGACGTATAAACATACCGGACTGACTGTCATCCGAAATTGACAGTATTTCCTCGCTCCTTAACAAAGAGGAAGTGAGGGAGGTTCCTGGGGTGTCTATATTGCTCTGGGACTTTTTATTTAGTCCACCATAGAATGGGGTTAACGATATAATGGCGACCCGGCCGGTCCGACCATCCGGGAATTAATAAAATTTAAAAAGGGGGGCAGGTGATTGAATGCACTAGGAAGACATTTACTGGTTGAACTACACGACTGTGATAAGGAGGCATTAAATGACCTGGGCCTTATCCGCGATGTGATGGTGAAAGCCGCCATCGACTGCGGCGCAGTAGTACTCGGCGAATCCTTTCATCGTTTCAGTCCGCAGGGAGTGAGCGGCGTGGTTATCATCGCCGAGTCTCACCTATCCATCCATACCTGGCCAGAATACGGCTACGCTGCGGTCGATATCTTTACCTGCGGTACTTTCGTCAATCCTGAAAAAGCAGCCGAGGTAATTATCGAGAAGCTCGGGTCAAAAAACCACTCTGTGATGGAGATACCGAGAGGGGTTCTAGTAACCGTGTAGAACACGGATGAAGTTATGGATATTGACCCTGATAAATGGCTGCGGGACAAGATAAACGAGGACTTCTTACAGCTGCATCGCCTCGATGAAGTGCTGTATACCGGGCGAACCAAGTACCAGTCCGCCCAGATTGTCCGCAGTCGCAACCTGGGTATCTGCCTCGTACTGGACAACAAGATTCAGTCCAGCGAGAGGGACGAGTTTATTTATCATGAAGCGCTGGTGCAACCGGCCATGATAGCCCATCCCAATCCGGAGAGTGTATTCATAGCGGGGGGTGGGGAAGGCGCTACACTCAGGGAAGCCCTCCGCCACAAAACGGTAAAAAGAGCGGTGATGGTCGAAATAGATGACCAGGTGACCGCCCTCAGTAAAAAATACCTGCCCAACCACAGCCATGGCGCCTTCGAGGACAGCCGTACCGAGCTACACCACATAGATGCCCGTGATTACCTGGAGAAAACGAAAGATAAGTACGATATAATCATCATCGATTTACCCGACCCCATCGAAAAAGGCCCGGCAGCCTTACTTTTTACACAGGAATTCTACCAGATGGTCCGCGAAAGACTCACGAAAGACGGATTGATGGCTGTTCAGGCCGGTTCAGCCTCCCCGACCGAACTGCTGAACTTTACCGCCGTAAACAACACGCTGAAAAGCGTTTTTCCTGGAGTTATACAGTATGCGACTTATGTGCCCTGTTTCGGCGGGCCGTGGGGTTTTTGCATAGCCTCGCAGAAACAGAATCCTGCCCGTCTTTCCCCTAAAGAGGTGGACGAAAGAATTACTGAAAGGTCGCTTACGGGACTGAGGTTCTACGACGGCCTGACTCACCAGGGATTATTCTCATTACCGCTGTACGTGAGAGATGCCATGGCAAAGCAGACGAGAATAATTATGGATAAAGACCCTCTGTACCTCTATAAATCTTAATACAAGCGTATTAAATATTTACTAATAGATACATCTACCAATATGTCATTCCCAACCTAATTGGTCCCTCCATGGAAGGACAGGAACGTCTGGATTCCCGCTCCCGTATCAAGTACGGGACAAGCTTCGCGGGAATGACAATCTGGGCGGGGGGCAGGGGTACACTGCCCTTTGCCCACTCCTCCCCGAGATTCTTCG
>JBGPRB010000257.1:0-3447 GCA_041489355.1 Dehalococcoidia bacterium | reverse complement strand
GCACCAGTCCAGCTGATTGGCCACCTGGCCCCAGAAACCCTCGGGGTCTTTTATGGACCAGTTATAGAGTGCCTTATATTCTTCGAGGCTCTTAAGCGCGGCGGCCTGTGAAAATTCCCTGGAAGGTTTGAAAACGCGGTTCTCCGCCATCATGGAAGCTATTTCCTGGCCGGATATCTGGCCGAGGATTTCCTCTTCCGACCGGCCGGTCTCCTCGGTCACGGCGGTGGCTTTCTTCTCTTCCCCGTGAAGGGCATGGTGGATAAGCTTCTCGAGTTCCTCGGGGTCGAAGGGTTTGACCAGGAAGCCAATCGCTCCCAGCCTTATCCCCTTCGTCATCACGTCTACCGACGGATAACCGCTGATAATAATATATTTGAGGTCAGGATGGCGTTTCCTGGCCTCTTCCAGAATAGTGATGCCATCTTTCCCCGGCATACGGACGTCCAGAACAACGACACCAAGACCATCGCCCTTATTGAGCATCCTGAGGGTCTCTTCGCCGTTGGCGGCGGTGACGACCCGATAACCCCGGTCGGTTAACCAGTCCGTTAACGACTCCCGTACAATACTCTCATCGTCTGCTATCAATATCTTTTTAGTTTCAGCCATTTCAGACCTCTCCTTTACTATCATAAATATTACCTTTGTACCCGGTTATCCTGGATTAAAACACTGATTCACTCCCTCACCACCTTTCCTTGATAAACCAGCGTAAAAGGAGCGTGGCGTGACGCCTGTCCAGATTGCTGACCCAGCCTTCTATCTTTTCCATGTCGCCATTTACCAGCGCTTCCATCTCATCATGGGTCAGCGTGTAATAATCGTTGGTTTCGCCATCGGGCACGCGGGCGCTCTCGTCTAATGGCCGACTATCCTCGGAGGCTTTAGCGAGAGCGTCCAGGATAGCTTTCCTTTTTTCGAGTCTCTCTTCCTGACTGAGTTTTTTAATGCCTCTTTTTCTCCCCACACTGCTTCCTCAACCTTTCTCTCATGTTCCTGTTTTCATGTTACCATCTGCATAAATTTCTTTAACCGCCCTCGCCACTTATCTTACTCGTTGGGAAGTCGTATTTTGGCATGTACCGAAGTACTAGAACCGCATGCTTAAAGACTATAAATGTCATTATGGCCCCGATGAAATCGGGGTAAACTCCGGCCAGAATCCAGGCTACCCCTCCACTGGAATGACACCTAATAATAACAAAACAATCTCAATAATTGAGATTTTTCGCTGAACGTCCTAAAATGTAATAGGAAACATTATTTTAATCATGCCCGTGAGGAGCATAATGAAGACCAGGATTTTAATTGCCGATGACCATGCGATGCTGAGGGAGGGCATGCGTAATCTCCTCGAACAGGAAAAGGACTTTCAGATGGTGGGAGAGGCAGCCGATGGCGAAGAGGCCGTGAGGCTGGCCAGTGAACTCAAACCGGATATCGTCATCATGGATATCGTCATGCCCAAGCTTAACGGCGTCGAAGCGACCAAACAAATAAAGCAGGTAAGCCCGGCGACGGCTATATTGATACTTACGGCCTACGCTGACATCCGCTATATTATCGGCCTGCTCGAAGCCGGTGCCTGCGGCTACTTACTGAAAAACTCTCCCGGCCAGGATGTGGTGAAAGCCATACGGGAGGTACGCTCGGGCGAATCGGTGCTTGACCCCGAAGTAACCCGCAAGCTCGTGCAGCGCCTGGCCAGTTTATCAAAAACCCAGGATGAGCGTGAGACCAGCGGGCAACTCACGGCGAGGGAGATGGAAATTCTAAAATGGGCATCCCGGGGACTGAGCAATAAAGAAATGTCCGAAAAGCTTTTTATCAGCCTGCGTACCGTGAAAGCCCATATGACGAATATCTTCAACAAACTGGGCTGCAGCAGCCGCACCGATGCCATCATCAAAGGGCTAAAGCAGGGATATATTGAACTTGACGACATACAGTAGCGGAATTTATTATCAGGTTGCCCCGTCCGGTTAATAATTAGAAATCTTAATTCCTTGATTGATTTGGCGGGGCTTCCCCTTTATAGGCCGGTAGAACGACCGTAAAGGTGCTTCCTTTACCCACCTCGCTCTTTACTTCAATCCTGCCGCCATTCCGCTCAACAATCCCATAGGAGACCGCCAGTCCCAGGCCGACTCCTTTTACTTCATCCTTGGTGGTGAAAAAGGGCGTAAAGAGTTTGTCCATGTTCTCCGGAGGAATGCCGCAACCGGTATCATGAACGCTCACCCTGACCCAATCACCGTCCCGTGAGGTGCGGAGAGTCAGCTTACAACCTTCATTCATGGCCTGAATAGCGTTTATCAACAGGTTGATAAAGACCTGCACGAGCTGGTTGAAATCAGCCACCACCAGCGGCAGCGACGGCGATTCTTCCCTGACTACCTCTATCATCTTCACTTTGGCCTGGTGCCCTACCAGAGACATAGCCTTATCGATAGCCCGGCCTATCGTTACCGGGCGCAGCAACGGCTCGGATTGATGGGCAAAATCGAGGAGGCCGCGTATTATCCCGCCGCAATATTCGACTGCCGACTCTATCTTCACCAGATTATTCTGCAATTGTTCCTTATCCAATTTATCTCTGGCCAGTTTGTCTTTCATCAGCTTGGTATAGACCATGACACCGGCCAGAGGATTATTGAGCTCATGGGCTACGGCTGCCGATAGCTGCCCTATCGAGCTGAGTTTCGCCGCCTGTATAAGCTGCTGCTGGGTTTTCTGTAACCGTTCTAAAGAGTCGTTCAACTCATTATTCAGGGATAGGATTTCCTTATGAGTTTCCAGCTGGTGTTCCAGATAGTTCAGCAGGGTCGCCCCAAGGCTGGCAACAAGGTAGGCAAAGAGAGCGAAAATCAGCGTCCGCATCAATGAAATAGGGTCATGAGCGAAAAGGAGGGCCTGCGGCAGCAGGATACCAAGAAAAACGATGCCACTGACGATTACCCCCCGCAGGCGATAGACGATAGCAGCATATATGAGCGGGTAAAAGAAAATAACAACATAAATATCCTGGAAAGAGCTTAAAACGCTATAGTAAACATACGAAAAGACGATAAAAAGGCCGGTGATTATCCAGAAATGGGGATTGCGTGCGCCCGTCTTCGCCTTAGCCCGCAGCAGCCACATCGTGATTCCTATGGATGAATTATCTTTTTGCGGTAAATTCTCTCGATGAGGAGTCCCTTTCATGCTCTTCCTGTCCATGCCTGTACCTGTAATAATTATACTCTTTTCAGGGCTCCCTAACATCAGGCTGGCGTTCTGTTTGCCTTTGGTTGATGGTCTCACCTCACCCCTTGCCCCTCTCAAACCAGTAAGATTGAACAAGACAATGGTTGAGTTTGTTTGAGAGGGGGACCATTTAAGATGATGTGAGATTTAGATAATACCTGAACAACCACAACTAAACAGAACCCCAACCCATGCTTG
>JBGPRB010000256.1:0-3489 GCA_041489355.1 Dehalococcoidia bacterium | reverse complement strand
GGACATAAGAGGAACACTGACGAATGCCTTCAGTCCTTCTTTGCTGATGAGATCAGGATGGGCAGCGCCAGATTCTCTGGAGATGTCCTCCACCATGATTGACCTTGCGTTTTCAGCAACTTTCCCCGCTACCCCCTCGCCGAGTTTAAGATGCATCTCTTGGGCATATTCGTCAGATATACCATGATATACACGATACGATAGGGTTTTCGCATTCTCATCCAGGAGCATAATCCCGCCGATGGCACTATCCAGAATAGCGAGAGCAGTATCCAGACCTACGCGGAGAATCGCTTCCAGGTCGATAAGGCCACTGATAGCGGCTGCAACACGGCTCAGGGCAACGAGGTCATCGGGCCTTCCATGAGCCACACTTGATGAGGTCGTTGCTTTAATACTAATATTGCCTGTACCGTTTGGCACAGGTTTTTTGTTTGCTGCTTTCATTTCAGCCCCCCACTGCAGAATACAACCTTGCTGCCAACTTGCTTATGAGTCTAGCTTACAGAAAGCCTCGACTGCTGTCAATTTACGAAAAGCCTTTTGGCTTTTCTCTTGACTGCACTGAAACTACTCTTTGGCGGCCAGCTTGATTTCGAATAAGAAGGGCCACAGCTTGCCGGTGACGAATAATCGGTCAGCCCGCTCGTCATAGGCGACACCATTCAAAACATCAACATGGCCGCTGTAGTCCTGAGTCTGTAAAAGGCCCGATAGGTCTATCCAGCCGGTAACATGCCCGTCTCCCGGTTCAATAATAGCTATCTTGTCCGTTTGCCATACATTGGCGTATACCATACCATTTACGTACTCCAGTTCGTTTAACCTGGATACCGGCTTACTGTTGTCGCTGACTTCTATAGAGCCAGTCGTTTCCAGAGTTTGCGGATTTATAAAATGCAAACGAGAAGTGCCATCACTCATTATCAAGCGGTCTCCATCATAAGTGACGCCCCAACCCTCAGTGGGATAGGAAAACTGTCGCAATAGGTTGAACTCATTTTTGTTATAAACGAAACCTGTGTGAGACTGCCAGGTCAGTTGCACGATGGTATCATCATATACGGTTATGCCTTCTCCGAAATAATCAGCAGATAGTCTTCGCATCTGCAAAACGTCGCCGGTTGCCAGGTCTACTTTGCGCAAAGAAGAATTTCCATACTTTCCGGTGCCCTCGTAAAGAAAACCGTTGTCAAAGGCCAGCCCCTCGGTGAAAGCGTTCCGGTCGTGGGCATAGGTATTGACTATTTGGTAGGTATAGATTGGAACCGGCTGAGACGCAACCCGGGGTTGAGAGGAACATGAGCTTATGGCCAACGTCAGTGGGATGCAGAGGAATAGGAGGCATAGTCGGTAACAGTATTTAAATAGAGACATAGTTTACCGCGGTTCTCTAAAAAGGATACCGTTCTCTTTTACGCCTATTTAGCCGGCGGGGAAATTAACTGGCGATGATTAATTTCTTTAGCTTGCCTTGACGCTGCGCAGCCTGAAGCCGAGAGTGATAAGCAGTATACCGGCCAGAACAGCGTAAGCTCCGATTATCCATATAATAACCAGCGCTCCTAATAGAGGCTGTGCCAGCATCAGCGCTCCGAGAATCAAAGAGAGGATACCGCTGATTGCAAACATCCACCTGATAGCGGATTCCTGGTTTGCTCTGAAGGCATAAATTAATTCCATGACGCCGGTGACCAGCGCCCAGGCGGCTATTATGATAACCAAGGCTAAGGCTGTAATTGCCGGCCAGAAGAAGGTAATGAGACCGACGATGATGCCGGCGATGCCCCGGATGAATAGCCAGGTACGCCTTCCAGCTCCGGCCTTGTAGTTGACCGCAGCCACCAGAGTGAAGATGCCATCCACAAAAACGTAGGCGCCAAAGATGATGGCAAGGATAGCCAGGGCGAGTCCGGGCCAGGCGAGGACCAAAATGCCGAATATCAAAGCTATAAAACCTCGCACCGCTATCTGCCACCAGTGTTTTTCGTTAAGTATTTCCATTGGATTAGCTTTCGCACTCATAACGCCACCTCCTTGACAAGAGATTGTATTGGCTTCGATTGCAGGTGTCAATAGATGATAGTGGTACTTTATGATTATCGGAGGTGGTACTTAAGCGATTTTTCTGAGATCTCGTCTCAGTATTTTGCCCACAGCGCTCCTGGGCAAAGAGTCCGTAAGACTGATTGATTTGGGCCTCTTAAAAGCAGGCAAATGCTGCTTGCAGAAATCTATTAGCTCCTTTTCCCCGACTGCACCTGCGGTCTTTAGGACGACGAAGGCTTTTACCTCCTCGCCGTAAACCGGGTCGGGGATGCCGATGACCCCGGCTTCCAGCACCTGCGGATGCCGGTGAAGAACGTCTTCAACTTCTTTGGGGTAGACGTTTTCACCGCCGCGGATGATAAGGTCCTTCTTTCGCTCTGTGAGATAAATATAGCCGTCTTCGTCGGTATAGCCTATATCACCCGTGTGGAGCCAGCCGTTATAAAGCACGGCTGCAGTCTCCTCAGGTTTGTTCCAGTAACCCTTCATGACTCCGGGCCCTTTGATAACAATCTCGCCTAACTCGCCGGGCGGTAACTCCTTGTCGTTCTGGTCGAATATCTTTATGGTATTGCATTTCTGGTAACATTTGCCGATGGAGCCGTACTTGGGCGGCCGTTTCCCGGCTACATTGCCGCAGTTGACTGTGGTGGCTTCACTCAGTCCATAGCCTTCCCAGATATCGATGCCGTATCTCTCCCTCCAGAGGCGGGCTACCTCCAGCGGCATGGGTGCCGAACCGCAGATGCAGGTCTGGAGAGAACTCAAGTCGTATTTCCCCGCTTCGGGGTAATTAAGCATCTGGATATACATGGTCGGCACACCGCGAAATTCGGTGACCTTGAATTGTTCGATAGACTTCATCGCCTCCTCGGTGTCCCACCGTCTGAGGAGGACCAGCTTTCCTCCCGTCAGGAACTCGAGATTCACAGCGAATACGCCGTAACCGTGGAAAAGAGGCAGAGTAATTAGGGAGACACGGTTCCGGTTAACACCGAAAACCTCTACCTCTTTTTTAACCTTTTTACCCCGTTTGGTATCCGGCTCAGGAATTGTCCCTTTCACAGCCACGCCTCTGGTATCCAGTAATACCAACTCGTAGTATCCGGAAACATGCGTGTACCAGTTGTAATGTGTCAGCATCACTCCCTTCGGCCTGCCCGTAGTGCCGGCGGTATAGATTATGACAGCCACGTCGTCGTTGTCCGTGTCCTCAGTTGCCAGCTTATCGGAAGCCTGCTTGGTTATCTTGTCAAAGGAAATGGTATTGTCCGGGATTTCGTCTCCAATCAGGACTACGTTTTTAAGCTCGGGCGCTTCGCGGCGGGCTTCTCTTATCCTATCCATGCAGTCCAGGCTGCTGATTAGTGCTTTCATACCGGCATCCTGATAGATGTAGACGAGCTCGTCGGCACGCAGCGACGGGTTCACCGGAACCAG
>JBGPRB010000255.1:0-3508 GCA_041489355.1 Dehalococcoidia bacterium | reverse complement strand
TCTGAGGGTTGTATTTGCGAAGGTCGGGAAGCAGATAGTGGCGTATTCTATTTCGGAACGGCTCAGGCGAAAGGTTCGAGGTGTCAGTGCGGGGCTGGAGATGGTGCCGGCGGCAGTAGGCGGTCGTGTCCTCCCGGCTTAACTCCAGCAGGGGCCTGATGATGGTCAGGCTGCTCGCAGAAGATATCCAGCGGATGACAGGTAGCAGTCCTCTCATGCCCCGGGTGCCGCTGCCCCGTATCAGGTGCATGAGAATGGTCTCGACATGGTCATCGGCAGTGTGCCCCACCGCAACGCGCTCCGCCCCGACCTCCGCGGCAACCCCGGCCAGGAAGTTGTAACGCACCTCGCGCGCCGCCTCTTCCAGCGAAACGTGATGTTGCATTTGGTAGGACCTGACGTCGCGCGATTCTATGGTGGCCGGGATTCCCAGTCGGCGGGAAAGTCCAGCGACATAATCAGCGTCAGCATCGGACTCAGCGCCGCGCAGTTGATGATTGAGGTGGGCGACATACAGCTCGATATCCAGCTCTTTTCGCAGTCCCGACAGGATATGAAGCAGGCAGACCGAATCGGGGCCGCCGGAAACAGCGACTACCAGTTTTTCTCCGCTGGAAACGAGTTGTTGTTCCTGGATAAAATGAAGAACTCTTTGCTCTGGACTGGAGATTTTCCCGGCTGGCACCTGTTCCTTCCGCCTTTCTGAAAATATCGGTGGTAGTTTAGTTTGTCTGGAGAATCAGCCTGGTGCGGTGTATTGATTCCGGATACTGTTCGAAGCCGAGAGCGGCGGCGACATGCTCCGGCCTGCCCGAGCCATTGCTATCGCAGCGCAGCCTCATGCCGATGGTGCAGCCGCCATTACGCCAGCCGATGAGCCACAGGTCATCAATCAAGGCTCTGAGGTCGTAGTGGTGCGGCCCGGTATCGCGCTGGTGCTGCCAGGGGAGGCTTTCCTTCTCCAGCAGGGAGGTAATGGCCGACTCTATATCAGTTTTCGCTTTTTCAGTCTTTATCTCGACGGTATATTCGGCGTAGCGAACCTGGGACTGCAGCGAAGGCATGGTCAGGGGAGTATTATAAACCCCATCAATGGTAATGCCGCGCGGCAGTTGCCGACCAACGGCGGTAGGGAAAGAGTGGGGGGAGACCCATTTCGCCAGGACGATGTCCATAAGCTCGGCTTCGCTGGTGACTCCCAGGGCTAAAGGCGCCGCCAGCGACATGCGGGGGTGGGGATTAAAGCCCTCCGAATAAGCGATTTCCAGGCCGGCACGGTTGAGCGCCCTTTGCCACAGTCGCATTAAATCGAGATGGGAGATGTACTTTATCTCTTCTCCCCGGCTGAACCTGATACGCAGTCGCTGCATATTCTTTATTATATTATCTTTTCGTATGAGGTGCTATTGCCCGCCTCGAACATGAAAATGGGAGTGTCAACTTTCCGGAAGATAATCGGGCAGTGCTCCACGCCTCTGGGGATGAAAATCAGGCAGGTCCTGGTGATGATATGCTTTTCACCTCCCAACCAGAACTCGATTTCTCCACCCAGGTCACGCGGGTGATTCCTGTTCGACCCGGCGAATCCGATAATTTCATCAAAGTCATGTTTGTGAGGCAACTCAGTATTTACCGGCCCATTACCCGTTAAGCCCCAAATCCACTCGCAGCCCGCAAAGAAGGAGCCCTTCAATATGGAGTCCTGCATCCCCAGCAGAAGGGTACGGTCGATGGTTCTACCGGCCCGCTTCTGGTCTTCAATGAGTTTGATAGCTTCGGCAGGTGGGGTCGGCATTAAGTCCTCGGTGATAATGTTCCTGGCGTATTTTGATTTGGCCATTTATTTATCCCCCTGGTGAATTTATTTAAAGCATTGAAACGGGATAATGATAACATCAGGGTGTGGGGGTGTCAAAAGGGGGGCAAAAAATCCACCCCCTTTTGTTCCCCCTGCCTTCGCCGACCTGCTCGCCGAACAAGTTCTTTGGCAGGCGAGAGCGGCTTGCCTTCGCTGAAGCTTTAGCGCAAGCAGGCTACGCGCAGGCAGGCCTCTCCTTGCGAGGCAGGGTGAAGTGATAATCGGAGCAGTCTTGTTTTCCTCTTTATTTTTCTTATCCAGTATCTGGGTCGGTATCGTCCCGCTGATTTCGACACGCTCCGGATAAACGATTGCTTTTATTTGGTTTTAAGTACTTGATAAAGGATGATGAACTGAGGTATGCCGCCTTTATTTACGCTTTAATCGGCTCTAATCCCGCTTCCAACCTGGCATCATTGATATGAATTAATATCGCCTCTTCCAATGGCATCAGAGAGAAACCGAAGTCCTCCCTGGCTCTGGCGCAACTGACTTTCCAGGGTAATCCAGATCGCGCCGACTCAGCCGGCGGAGCCTGGCGGCCAAATTCTATCCTGGCATCCGGTATGTATTTACGCACTACTCTGGCGATATCCCTCATGCTGGTTGGCGCGCTGGCGATGTTGTAGGCGGGATGTGGGGATGAGGGGGCTTTTATCAAGATTCTGGTCAAGGCCGCCACATCGTCGGCGGAAGATAGAGCCGCTGGACTGGTACCATCCAGTTCGATAGAGAAAGGCTTTCCGACGGCCGGCAGCGATACCAGGTCAGAGAATAGCTTGATCATCGGCGGAAATACCCCCCCGTGCCCGTATCCAAGAAATGGACGTAAAGCCGAGAAGTTAATGCCGTATAGTTCACTGTACTGCGCCGCCAGTATTTCACACAGTTGTTTGGTCAGGCCGTAAGCATTCCCCGGGTGCAGATGGTCATCCTCGTTTACTTCTCTGTCTCCGTACTCGCTCTGGAGCCCGTAGACACCGACCGAACTGGCATAAACCACGCGAGAAATCCCCATTAGTCTGGCCGCTTCAAAGGCATTGCACATGCCCAGTGTGTTAACTTTGATGGCCAGCCGCGGATTGCGTTCGAAAGCTCCCGTCAGGATAAAAGCCATGTTAACTATCCTTTCGATTGAGAAGGCCTTGATAGTTTTCAATATATCCTCAAGTTCAGATACATCTCCACGGACAAAATAGAACTTATCAATATACTTATGAATAGAGTTCATGAACCATTCTCCGGGAGGAATCACGTCCATTGAGACCAGACCGGATACATCTTTATCACGAAGTAAATGAGAAATAACCTTTCGTCCGAAAAGGCCGCTTCCACCTATAACCAATATTTTCATCTTATTGCTCCCTTCCCCGTCTGCGCCTCCTTATCTATGGGACTATTACCCGATATATAAGCGATTGCCTTGACAGAATTTTACGCTTCTGCAACGCTTCTTTCAACACATGGTACGAAGGGCACCCAACCATGGAAAATATTAATGGAGAAGCACTATTGACCATTTCGAGATTGCCGAAAAAGTCCCCCTTTCGTACATTGATAAAAAGTGGATTTTAAAGAACCTGAATGCAGAATATAGGGCTAAATACATGATAAAATACAGATAACTAATCGGTGGGAGGTGCGCATGCT
>JBGPRB010000254.1:0-3528 GCA_041489355.1 Dehalococcoidia bacterium | reverse complement strand
GGACGAAGAATCCGTTGGCGGAGTGGTGGTCTGGACTCCGATATAATCGGGATGACATTATTAAATAAACTCCAATATTTCATCTGGCCCCAGGTAGGACGTGCTTCAGGTGGGGGAATTTGTCTTCAGCGTGGGGGAATATCAGCGCCTTGGTAAAGGTCTTATTGAAATCCGGTTCCAGGGTTAGCTCTACGTACTCCACCCGCCTGGCCCAGAAATCGGCCTCATCCCTCTTGTCCACGTTGAGAAGGGCGATGCGCGCCCCGTCACCGGCGGCGTTGCCGACCGCATAGACATGTTCCGGGTCGCAGTCCGGGAAAAGGCCGATAACGGCCGCCGACATTTTGTCGATGTAGCTCCCGAAGGCCCCGGCCAGAATCACCCGGTCGACTTTCTTGATTCCCATTCGGTTCATCATGATTTTAGCCCCAGAGTACATGGCGCCCTTGGCAAGCTGTATCGCCCTGATATCTTTCTGGCAGATGACGATATCATGGTCTATGGCGGTTTCCTTTGCCCGGGCGATAACGAACTCCGGCTCGTTATTCACCAGCCGTAAACGCGGCGTCTTTAGTCCGGTATTGAAGCGGCCGCCTTTTTCGATTATACCCGCCAGGAACATCTGGGCGGCGACGTCGAATATCCCCGACCCGCAGATACCCCTGGCGCCTATCTTCTTGTCTTCGGTATTCCAGCGCTCGTTACCGATTACCTTGAACTGCACCTCTTTCGTCTTCGGGTCTATCTTCACTCTCTCGATAGCCCCGGCCGCCGCCCGCATGCCGTGCCTGATTTCCGCCCCCTCGAAGGCAGGTCCGGTGGCGCAGGACGAAGAAAGGAGCCTCTTCCGATTTCCCAGAATCAGCTCACCGTCGGTGCCGATATCGATGATAAGCAGCATTTCGTCCTGGTTATACGGCTCTTCGGCGATGAGCACACCGACGTTATCCGCGCCGACGAATCCCGCTTCTATCGGCAGGACGTGAACATAAGCGCCCGGCGCTATCTTGAGTCCCAGGTCGCGCGCTTTGACATCTACAGAGTGATGTATGCCGGGAGCGAACGGCGCTTTGCCGAGATGACGCGGGTCGATATTGAGGAAGAGATGGTGTATGCAGGTGTTGCCGACAACTGCCATGTCGATGATATCCGCGCGTTTGATGCCCGTCTTTTTGGTTACTTCACCGACAATCTGGTTCAGCCCTTTGATGATGGCATCGTTCAGCCTTTTCAGGCCGCCCTTTTCTTTCGTGGCATAGCCGATGCGGGACATCACATCCTCGCCGTAGGCTACCTGCGGGTTCATCATGGCTGCTGTAGCCAGGACTTCCCCGCTGGTCAGGTCGCAGAGATAGCCGGCCACCGTGGTCGTGCCGATATCGACGGCCAGTCCGTAGCCCCTTTTTACCTGCCCCGCCTCGACCCTCACAATCTCTTTCTTTTTCCAGACGGATACGGTAACCTTCCAGTCGCCCTCTCTTACGGTGTTCTGCAAACTCAGCAGTGCCGGATAATCGATGGTCAGGTCACTTAACTTGTATTTTTTGCCGAGTTCTCCTTGAAGTCGCTCGAAGTCGCCGGTAGCATCGTGTAATGTAGCGGGTTTCAGTTCCACGTAGTATTTCTTTATCGCAGGATTGAGCTTTATTTTCCTGGCGGTGGCTTCCTTGCGCACGACCTGCTGGCCTTTACGACTCTCCTCGGGAACGAAGATAACGACATCCCCGTGAATACGGGTCTGGCAGGCTAGCCGGTAGTTCTGCTTTATCTGCTGCTTGCTCAGGAGCTTTTCGTCTATTTTTTCTTTGGTTGAAACCGATGCTACCGCCGAGTGTATTCCGTACTTGGCGAAGTAGCCTTCCTCGATTTTTACCTTGTCCTTGCCGCAGGTGCCCTTGCCGCCGCAGACGCTCTCTATTCCTGCCCCGAGTTGTCGGGCCGCGTCCAGTATGGTCGTGCCGTCTGCCACCTTGCCCCGCACCCCCGATGGCTGGAAGACGATAGTATATTTCTGGTTCTTCATCGCCCATAATCTTACCATGTATATACGCGGATTTTCAAAGCTAGATTTATCAGTCCTTTTTTACATAAACTGACATTCACAGATCTTACCTGAACTCCTGCTGAGTGACTATTGCTTTATATCAAGTTTATCAGTAGAGAGAAAGGGGAGTGCGTAGCGAGAGGGGGCGAAGCCCCCTCTCATTTTCCTTCCCCCTCTCCAAACCGAGCAATGAATGAAGTCAGTGATTTCATGTTTGGAGAGGGGGATTAAGGGGGTGAGGGCAAATAACAGAGGCTCGTTTTGAGATAAACACTGATGCCTAATAATGTTCCGCCAGCTTTTCCAGTTGAAAATCAACACCGCCGAAGCTGAACTCATATGCCCTGGCCCTCTTGGTATAGAAATGCAGGATATGGTCTTCCGAGAAGCCGATGGCGCCGTGGACCTGGTGGGCGGAATTCATCACACGGCGGCAGGCTTGGCTGACCCAGGCTTTGGCTATCGCTACTTCCCTGCCCGCCTCCAGTCCCTCGTTTATCCTCCAGGCTGCCTGGTAGGTGGCGAACCTGGAGCTATCGACATCAATGAGCATATCGGCGCAGCGATGTTGTATACTCTGGAAAGCCCCGATGGGATGCCCGAAGGCCGCCCTCTCTTTGGCATAGTCCAGCGTCATCTTCAAGACCTGCTCGGCCATACCGACCATCTCGGCGCATCTGGCTGCGTTAGCTCTCTGGAGCACTTTTTCTATGTACGGCCAGCCTTTACCCATCTCCCCCAGGACATTATCTTTTAATACCTTTACATTATCGAAAGTTATCTCGCACTGCTTATCGCCGGCTATTGTCTTAAGAAGCTTGTGGGTAATCCCTGATGTATTTATGTCAACTATAAAAAGCGTTATCCCACCCTGCGGGTCTTTTGCTTCACCTGTCCTGGCAGCACAGATAATGTAATCGGCCACCTGGGCGTCAGTCACGAAGACTTTGGTTCCGCTGATAATATAATCGTTACCTTGAGGCTTCGCCTTCACCTGAATCCCATCCGCCGTATATTTCGCCGACGGCTCGGTCAGCGCCAGAGTCATGAGGACTTTACCCTCGGCTATACCTTGTAGGAATTTTTGTTTCTGTTCGTCACTGCCGGCTTCCATAATGGCGGAAGCTCCCAGCACCACCGTGGAGAAAAAAGGCCCCAAGAAGCAGACACGCCCCATTTCCTCCAGCACTACGGTCAAATCGAGGAAGTCGCCCACGCCGCCGTATTTCTCCGGTATGGCAAGTCCCATCAAGTTCATCGCCACCATCTTTTTCCAGAGCTCTGGAGTAAAACCCTTTTCGTCCTTGACCATAGCTTTCAGGACTTTATCGGAATACTCGCCGGTCAGAAAGTCTCTGGCCAGTGTCTGCATCATTTCCTGCTGTTCGTTGAGACCGAAGTCCACTCAAGGCCTCCATAAAATTGCTCCACGCACTAGTACCTCTTTGCAGAAATAAGCGTTATTATTGCCCGCTCGTGGTGAG
>JBGPRB010000253.1:0-3543 GCA_041489355.1 Dehalococcoidia bacterium | reverse complement strand
GACAATCCTCCATTCTAAGATTAATAAGTTCCCCTATCCTGATCCCGGTATCGAATAAAAGCATAAAGATGGTCTGATTCCTCTGGTCAGTTTGGTTACCTAGACTGAATGTGGACATAATTGACCTTATCTCATCATCCGTTAGAGTTATTATCATCTTCTTAAGGATTTTAGGCGGTTTCAGCTCCTTGCCGATATTTTTGCGCAATATTTCTTCGCTCACCAACCAGCTATAAAATGCACGGAGTGTTCTGACATGGCCGTGTACTGAAGCTGACGCCAGTGTTCCTGATTGAGTGGGCATAAAGACAGAACCTTCGTACCGTTTACGTTTCTGCAAATATAGTACATACTCACGAAGTGTTTTAATATCAATCCGGTCGATGATCTCTGAAAGGCGTCTACTTTGCAAATAAGAACGAAATTGCCTGAGATTGGCGGAATACCACTCTACTGTGTTGGGGCTCTTACCTTCACTGCAATTACACATTTCATAGTAGTCCACCAGTTCGGCTAAAGTCTTGCTCTCTAATCTGTTTTTATTACGCATATTGGGTTCAAACCTCCTTTATTTTTCGTCGGTTTGACCCGGTAGCTGTTGTGATCGAGTCAGGGTGTCGGGCAAAATCAGGGTTTCGGGACAGCCTATTTTACCTCCTTTCGTATCTGTTCCCGTGAGAGCCTAACTCTTAATCATCAGGTTCAGGGTTCGAGTCCCTGGCGGCTCACCAGCATTATTGGGGCTTCACTAGATTTTTTCTTCTACTTTTCTCCTTCCAAGTTGTCCGCTACTTTATACTCTTAAAGCTCTCCTATCTTTTCATTCCCAATACATTAAGGAATTTACCTGTCAAAAAGTCTTAACGAGGTCGATGATACAGCACCAGCTATCGGAAATTACCTTACGTACCTGACTTTCACTTATCTTCAACTCCTCAGTAATTATTCAAGTTTGAAATGAACCGGAACTGAGGTAAAACCATCAAAAAAATTCAAAGGTAACCCTGACTATCTTTGTGCTTTATCAAGTAGCTTTCTCCCGCCAGTTAGAATATAATTTTACTAGCAGGATTTAACTGATGTGAAGGAGCATTACGGTGACTTATATAAAAATACCAGAACGCATCAGCAGGCTCAAGGAACTGGCCGGCAGTCTGTGGTGGAGCTGGCATCCAGAGGGAAGAGCCGTTTTCAGGACGCTGGATTACGCTCTCTGGAGGTTGAGCGGACATAATCCGGTTCAACAGCTCTATGAAATCAGCAAGGAAAAGCTGGAGGCTGCCGCCAGCGATGCGACATTCCTGTCTTTATATGATAAGGCTATAGCAGCCTTTGATAGTGATACCAAAGACGGGAGTTCATGGTATACCACAAACCACGCTGGTTCTTTTTCAGGGCCGGTCGCTTATTTCTCAATGGAATTTGCCCTCCACAAATCCCTGCCCATCTATGCCGGCGGTTTAGGTGTGCTTGCCGGCGACCTGTGCAAAGAGGCCAGTGACCTGGGTATACCGATGGTAGCGGTCGGCTTCATGTATCCGCAGGGATATTTCCGACAGCGCATTTCATCCGAAGGCTGGCAGGAAGAGGAATACCAGCAATTAGACTTCAGCAAAGCACCGGTAAGTCCCATCCTATCCAGCACCGGGCAGAGATGTCTGATCGATGTAAAAATAAAAAAACGGACCCTGCACGTCGGCGCCTGGCTGGTACAATTGGGACGGGTAAAACTCTATCTCCTCGATACCGATATGGAGGAAAACGAACCTCAGGACCGGCAACTGTCCAACCGCCTTTATACAGCCGAGCGTGAACAGCGCCTTCTGCAGGAAATTCTGCTGGGTATCGGCGGGGTACGTGTCCTGCGTGCGCTGGGTATCCAGCCATCCATCTGGCACGCTAACGAAGGCCACACGGCTTTCATGATGGTGGAACGCCTCAGAGAAGAAATAGCCGCGGGCGCTACTTTCGATAAAGCCCTGGAAAAGGTACAGGAGGCCTCCATCTTTACGACTCATACCCCGGTCCCCGCCGGTCACGATGTCTTTACCACCCAGTTGATAGAACAGTATTTTGAAAACTACTGGCCCTTACTGGGTATTGACCGGGAGACTTTCCTGGACCTGGGACGTAATAAAGGCGCCGGAGAGACCAGCTTTAACATGACCATCCTGGCAATGAAGACCTCCGACCACCGTAATGCCGTCAGCCGACTTCACGGTAAAGTTACCAAGCGGATGTGGCATGTACTCTGGCCGGATAGTACCGAGGAGAATGTTCCCATCACCTATGTCACCAACGGAATACACGTGCCAACGTGGATTGCGCTCGAGACCAGGCAGTTATATGATAAATACCTTGATAAGGGCTGGATGGAAAAACATGATGACGTGGCGCTGTGGGAGCACATCGAAGATATCCCGGACGAGGAACTCTGGGGACTGCGTCAGCTTTTAAAGAGAAAATTATTCCACATCATACTGGAACGGGCCCAACAGCGATGGGCAAAAAAAGACGCATCACCGCAGCAAATACTTGCTATGGGTTCCCTGCTTGACCACGATACTTTAACGATAGGCTTTGTCCGGCGATTTGCCGAATATAAACGCCCCTCCCTTTTATTCCAGGATATCGAACGCATAAAACGCATTATCAATGATAACTGGCAGCCCGTCCAGATAATCTTCGCCGGCAAGTCCCACCCCGCCGATACGGCATCGAAGTTACTCCTCCAGCGCGTACATACCATAGCCAGAGACCATGCTTTCCAGGGACGGATAGCTTTCCTCGAGGATTACGATATGCGTCTCGCCAGATATCTGGTGCAGGGTGTGGATGTCTGGATGAACACACCGCGCCGCTTGCAGGAAGCCTCCGGAACCAGCGGCATGAAAGCCTGCCTGAACGGTGTGCTTCACCTGAGCGTGCCGGACGGCTGGTGGCATGAAGCGTATAGCGACAATAACGGCTGGGCCATCGGCGACGATATGATTAAGGTCAACGCCGAAGAAGAGGACAAATCTGATGCCGAATCGCTTTACAGACTCCTCGAGGAGGAAGTCATACCCCTTTATTATGACCGTGATAGAAGGGGTTTGCCGCTGGCATGGATTGCCATGGTGAAAAAATCAATACGCTCCATTGCGCCGGTATATTCCGCACGAAGAATGCTCAAAGAATACTGCGAAAAGATGTACCTGCCAGCCTCCAAAGCCTGACAAAACCAGGGATACAACCGATGGAATTAATAGACGGACGCTACCGCGTCATCATCGAGGGAGTCAGCCCGGAGGTCGATGGCGGCCGTTTTCCGGCTAAAACGGTTGTCGGCGACACCGTGAATGTCGAAGCGGACATTTACGCCGACGGGCATGATACCCTTTCGGCGTACCTTCTCTACCGCCGTAAAGAAGAAACGGACTGGATAGAGACACCGATGCAATTTCTGGTCAATGACCGCTGGCGAGGCTCATTTGTAGCCAGAGAAACAGGCAGCTATGTCTTTACTATCAAAGCATGGGTCGACCGCTTTCAATCGTGGTG
>JBGPRB010000252.1:0-3549 GCA_041489355.1 Dehalococcoidia bacterium | reverse complement strand
TAAGATATCCAGACAAAATTATGAAGTATGCAACTAAAAAGGGAATACTTATTAATAAGGCTGATCATCCGGAATTACTTTTAAACCAAGTCTTCAATACAGAAGTGTGTGATACCATGAGCAAGTTTTATGAGAAACTGATGAGTACTTATTATGGTACTCCGCTTCCCGAGTAAAATGAGTTATTTCTATCGTTAAGATAAAGATATATTTTATTTCAGGTGGAGTTCTACCCTCCCCCTCTCCCCATCCGCAAAATACGGCTCTTTTATCCATCTTAACAATCCGTCAGAAAGTGTCCTATCGAGTGCCACTATACTGCCTCCCGTCATCTTGCCTTCTCCTTTGGATAACATTCATTATGATGCAATGCGGGAACTTGAAGGTATAGCCAACAAGGTATAAAATATTACCACTTAGATATGTTTATATTTCAAATTATTAAAGGAGGATTATTTTACTATGGAGATGAAAGAATTCATTCAGGATGGATTGGAGAGTATAAAAAGGGTATTTGACAGGACACTTGATGGCCTGACCCCTGCGGAATTGAAATGGCAGCCGCGCCCGGATGCCAACTCGATTGGGCTTATCCTTTTCCATTCGATTCGCACTGAGGATTCCTCAATTCATATGTTGCAGGATAAACCGCAGCTCTGGGAATCGGAGAAGTTGTATCAAAAATTCAACAAAGCGATCAACGATGGTGGAGCCCATTATACAGCGGAACAGGTCGCTGCCTTCGTTGTTCCGGACTTGAAAGAGTTGCTTGCCTATGCTGAAGCGGTTCGAAAAAATACCCTTCAATACCTTAAAGGGTTAAAACCGACGGATTTCGATAAAAAAGTTAATTTGCCTCCCCCACCTGCCAGGATGGCTATACCGGCTGGAAGGCCGGCTCCTCCATGGCCTCCTTTTAAACCTATCGTCGGCACGATGTTATTGATGATGATGACGCATCTTTCAGAGCACGCGGGGGAAATATCATACATACGCGGTCTAAAGCGGGGAATGGATAAATAAGCACCTTTCTTAACTGGATTGCTCTTCAGGCAATCCTTCAAAGAGGTCCTTTTCGCGGAGCCGGGTCGGGGGCTGGCGCTGCTTGGGGTGCTATGGTGAATGATGGTTATAGCTATTTGCTTAAAAACCCGGTATTATCTTTCGCTCCCGGTCTGGCGATTATGTTGGTGGTCTTTGCTTTTAACATGGTGGGCGATGGACTGAGAGACGCACTGGACCCGAGGCTTAGAGGTTTACTTTAGGTTAGAAACAAATAAAAATTATTGTATATTAAATATAGACCTGACTTCTATTAGTCTGTAAAGCAATTGACTTAAAAATAAATATTTACGAGAATAGTCTTTGTTTCGAATAAAAACCGATAGGAGAGCGAAAAATGAGCACATGGCATGATTATTTAAAAGAACAAGGTCACGCACCGGATTGGCCGTATCCTATTCGCTTTGACCAAGAGCAAGAAATCGAAGCCGATATCCTGGTGATTGGAGGCGGCATCGCCGGTTGCTGGGCGGCCATCAGCGCCGCCAGGCAGGGTTTAAATGTGGTCCTGGTGGAAAAGGGCGATGTTATCCGGAGCGGTGCCGGCGGCCCGGGCTGCGACCACTGGTGTAACGCTCCAGCCAATCCTTTATCCAACGTGGACCCGGATGAGTGGGCAGAGCACATGGCTGACCGCCCGTACTGTAACGGCGTCGGCGTCCAGATACAGTGCCGCGAAGACTGGGATACCTTGCTCGAAATGGAGCAAATGGGCGGCAAAATCAGAGATACCAAAGATGAATACAAAGGTGCTAAAGGCCGGGATGACAAGACCAAGCTCATGATTTCCCCGCGCTATACTAAAGTCCACAGCTATGTCCCCGGCGCACAAAAGCCAATAATCCTTAAAAGTAATCCGGACCAGAAACTGAACAACGTAGTAATACGGGTATGGGGGACCACATTCAAACCGGCATTAAAAAAGGAATGCAAGCGCCTGGGAGTAAAAATCTTCGACCGGGTGATGGTGACCAGCCTACTGACCGAAAAAGGAGTCCAGGGCGAGCGGGTAATCGGGGCCACAGGCCTCAACAACCGTACCGGTGAATTCATGATTTTTAAAGCTAAAGCGAGTATCCTCGCCACGGCCGGCGCCGGCTCTATATGGATGATAAACACCGAATTGGGCGGCTATTCCAACATGATGTCCCGGACGATTACCGGCGACGGCACTGTCATGGCCTGGAGAGCCGGGTCGGCGCTGACCAACATGGAAAGCACCGGGGTCTTGCGTATCGCTACCGGCCTTAAGCATAAGTGGTATACCGGGGCAGGCGACGCCAGCTATGAGAATGTCCCCCTCGTCGATGCCAACGGTAAAAGACTGCCCCTTCCGATACAGGGCTGGGTCGATGCGGGAGCCATGGTCCCAACCATGGAAATCGAGGAAGAAATCCGTAAGGGAATGCAATCAGGCAAATACCAGCTGCCTTTCTATGGTGATTTTCCGGCCATGCCGGATGTCGAGAGAAGGGCTACCTGGAATTTGATGCTGGGTGAAGAATCGACGACGAAGATCATCATCGATACTTTCAACAAGGCCGGCTATGACGAGAGCCGTGACCTATTACAGAGTTATAAGTATATCGAGGGCAACAGCCTGCCGCAATGGGGAGAGGCTGGTTACGGCGGCGGTCTGATCGTCGACTGGAACCTGAAAACTACTCTCGAAGGGCTTTATGCTGCCGGAACGCAGATGTTCACGCCCGAAGACCACAGCTATGCTGCGGCCACCGGCAGGTACGCCGGCAGGAAAGCCGCGGCCTATGCCAAGGAGGCTGGTGAACCCAAGATATCCCGCGAGCAGGTCAATCGGGAGAAAAAACGCGTTTACGCCCCGATTAAGGTCAGCAACGGCATGGACTGGAAAGAGCTACATGCCGGTATCGCGAGGGTCATGCAATATTACGTCAGTGAATTCAAGACAGAGAATCTTCTAAATATGGGGCTTGGCGCCCTGCGAAAGATCGAAGAGGAATCGGTTCCTCTGCTGTCCGCCATGGACCCACACAAGCTCATGCGCAGCCTGGAAGACACCAGTCTTTTAACCTATGCTCAAATCATTATCCAGGCTATGCTGGCACGGAAAGCCAGCAGCATGCTGCTGAATTTCCGGAGGATAGACTACCCTAAGTTAGACCCGCCGGAGTGGAACCATTTTCTTACGATTAAACAGGAAAACGGCAAGGTAAAAACCGGCTCGTTGCCGCTGACTTTCTGGGGCAATATGAAAAAACAATATGAAGCCTACAATAAAGACTACACCGGCGTCTATAAGAGAAAATGATAGATTCACAGACGTTTAATAAACCAATTATCGGAGGAAAAGATGGCTAAGGAAAAAGTAATCGCTATGCCCAATATTACTTCACCGAACAAGCCGGTGACTTTTAACGAGGATATCTGTAACGGGTGCAATCACTGTGTAGAAGTCTGCCAGATAGATGTTTATATACCCAACCCCCAGAAAGGCAAACCGCCGATGAT
>JBGPRB010000251.1:0-3602 GCA_041489355.1 Dehalococcoidia bacterium | reverse complement strand
TCATCCAAACATGGGTAATCGAATCAGGTAAATATGGCCGACCGTCAAAGTGGCTGAAAACCAAATCATTATCGGATATTGGGGGGAGATTTAAAGATTGTCTTATTTTTTCCTGTTTTGCCCTATGTTCACGAAGAACGCTGCAATTAGCAGGCGTTAAGTCGATTAATCGGCTGCTCTTGGCCGTCTTGGTTGGCCTGAATATAACTTCTCCACCTTTCAATACTTTGATTGTCCGATTAACGCTGGCAGTCATTTCAAAAAGGTCGACATCTTTCCACGATAAGGCCAAAATTTCGGACCGTCTCATGCCGCTAAACATATCGGTAAAATACAGCGGGTAATATTCACTGTCCTTTATTTTATATAATAGGTTATTAATATCATCTTCACTCAGTGTTTTAAATTCATGTCGTTTTACCTTTGGAGGCTCCACCCCTTCAATAGGATTATGCAATAATAACCCTGCTTTTATGGCCATTTTTAAAGCCTTGCTCAAGGTGGAATGAATATACTTAACACTCCTGTTGCTCAATCCACCCTTACCATCACACCGACCAGATAGTTTTTTCTGACTTTCAAGGTGCTGAATATCCTGAGCTTTTAAAGCGATTAATGCTTTTTGTCCCAGAGCAGGGATGATGTGGGCATTGCACATAATTCGATAAGTCTCCGTAGTATCTGGTGCCAGGTTGGGCTCACAATAATCATTTAGCCATGATAGAAGGTACTCAGCCGGAGTGAGCTTGCCGGGTTTCATGTATGAGCCTTTATCATGTTCTGATTGAATTTGCCTTATCCGCTTTTCAGCTACGCGTTTGCTATCCGTCTTTAAAGTTTCCCAATGATAGCGAGCTTTACCGTTGTCATCCTTACCAACAGGAACCGCAATTCTGATGCTGATAACTTTGCCATTTTTGTCTTTGTTTTGTTTTAGATAGCCACTCATTTATTCACCTCATTCTTAAATAGATTCCTCAATATGCCATCCATATCTTCAGCCAACTTATATAATTTATAGTCTTTAGGTAAAGACCTATCTTTCGATAAATGGCGTAATGTAACCAATAGTTCAACCTTTTTTCCGTATGACATTTTTTGAAACCGATGCAAACGTTGGATGTCACCACATGTGAGCACAGAAAGTCCAGTGTAATATACTTTCAGTGAATTGTAAGTTAAATCGGGTGTTCCTAACGAATGGCCCAGCAATCCACACTCCATCAGCCATATCTGTGCAATCAAAGTGGACGAGGTGTATGTCTTATCAAACCTCTTATATTTCTCTTTCTCAGTTCCCAGGCTTGCCACTTCTGAAGAACGAAAATAAAAGGCTGAAACATATTTATATCCAAGTGTACAGTCATTGTGGAGCGAGACTCGGCGCTTCTCATGTCTTCTGCCCTGTTTGTGGGAACAGGATAGAGAAGAAAAATGCACAGGACCGTGAAAATAGAAGACAGCGTGCTTTACCAATTGATAAAGACACATTGCTATTGCTCAAGGAATACATCGACCTGGGTGGACCGGTTGAGAAAGAGGGTAAGAGACTGATCATTGGCGTTAACCGACATAGAGCTTGGCAGATCGTTAGAGAGTGTGCCGAGAAAGCAAGCTTGCCCAAACTGGTTAATCCTGAAACGGGAAGAATTCATAATATAAGCCCCACACCGGCTAAGGTACGCCTTCGCGGTTCATGCCGTAAAATTCGACGATTCATGAGATGGTCTTCGGTTACTCCAAGAGCACCTGGGACATCAGAGCTTCAACACCACCGCCAAATACAGGAAAATCGCCGGCGAGGAGCACAAAGCCTGGTATGAGAAGCTCTGGCAATAGAATAAACTAAAACTTGGGATCATAGCCGGAAAATGAAAGTATTGTTGATGCTATTTTAACACGGGTAATTCGAAGGAAGATCATGTATGTATCGGACACACCCCACATGAAAAAGCATTTTTCACCAGTAACCCCAGTTAGAGTACGCATGCGAGTAAAGAGTAAAGGCTTTGTCTGGTGTTCTTACTGCTGTAATATGTCACAGAAAACCGTAACAGAAAGTCCCCTGACTTATAATGAGAACAAAAATATTATAAGGATGTGATCAAAATGTCTAATTTGAAGCAACTGATCGAGGAACTGGAAGAGATGGGAGTCAATCCTCGAGAAGTCAACTCCCTGGAGCGCTATACGACCTTGTGTGCCAGGCTGACGAAGTAGACGAAGATGGGAAGGATTGATGGTTCCTTCCCTGGATAATCCCTGCCGGCGGCCTGTTCCGGGGTAAAAGGGGCATAATCGTCTACGATAATGGCATTTATAGGTGGCAAAAAGTGACATTAAGTGCCACTTAAAGGGTGCCATCAGGCTCGATTTACCGAAAATAAGATGCATCAATCAAAGGTACGCTCGCTTACCAGGTCGATATTGGGTTTATTTACCGCTAATACACCCAATATGACGCGCTTAAACCATAAAGATGAATATTATAAGAACTACTATTTTAACCAGAAATTATGTAATGGTATCAGAATCGTCGCTGATATAGAACGCACCAGCAAGAAACAGGCTGCCGAGCTGCTGATGAGAGCCGGCCTCTCCAGTTACATGGGTGCGAAAGTCACCGAACAGATTGAAATGGAACGTGCTGCCCGGGAACTAAACCAGAAAGTAAAAGCCACCCGCTTCGTCCGAGAATTGCGTAAACTCGCTAAATCAAAGGGCATGGACATATCTAAATTTATTTAATAACATTGCCACCTTGCCGGAAGTCTCTTTCTTTAACGTGTTCGATAGCTTCCCGGTGATGATAGTACACAAGATGGCTTAATGTTACACGGAAATAAAGGTTCGAATTCTACCTTGTCAGCCACTATAAAAGCATTCCGAACTTCTCTTTGATAAAAAGTCACTAATTCTGGCATTACAGTAACTACACGCAACAGGTCCTTAATCTGCTGGAGGTTCGAGTGCTCTCCGGCCCACCATGCTGTACAGAAGGTAGAACTACCTCCTGTTCTATTACCAGCTTCTCGGGTAATACGGGCGTTGAATAGCTTAACACGGCTTCATTACCGGTAACCCTGACCTTCACTTACAAAGCTTCTGATGAAAACCATTCAGCTATTTCTTGATTGAGTCGCATCTCTCCTCTGTTTATGTTTCAGGATAAGATTTCCTGATTCAACAAGATCTATCTCCGCCTTTTATCCCGTGCACATGGGGCTAAAAAGGGCGGCAGTTCAAATCTGCCTACGCCAACCATAGCTTCAATTTCCGGAGCTGCTACAATCTGCTCCCTTATATAATAGTATGGGTTTCTAATGCCTGTTTCCGCCATTTCCGCCTGAGATACATCCCGGTCTAAACTCTAGATCTGATGTACTTCTCCGGTGGCCTTGTTCTTCCAGTATCCGCGGTGCTGCAGCGCCCAGTTAAATTTTATCGCGCCGGGGCGGGGACAATCGTTAACGCAGCAGCCGCAATACCAGCATTCATCGGGATGCAGTATCATCGGCGGTTTGCCTTTCTGGGGGTTGGGTATATAAACATCTATCTGGCAGACTTCTACACAGTGATTGCACCCGTTACAGATATCCTCG
>JBGPRB010000250.1:0-3638 GCA_041489355.1 Dehalococcoidia bacterium | reverse complement strand
GTTACCAACGAGAATCGCCGACTTTACCACGATGGCTCGTCCCGCGGGCTTTTTTATCCACCTTGCGGCACCTTGCTTTGTGGTCTCAACCACTTTCTCGAGGTAAAACTTGGCCATATGCGGGTCCGGGTACTCGGGAAATACACTGACATATAACAGGAACACTTCGGAATTCAGTTTTCCGGCCAGCTCCTCAGCGTACGGTAGAGCTACTTCAGCCAACTGCGAACCATCAAGCGGAACGAGTATTTTTTCGTACATCTAACCAGTCCTCCAGATATTAATTCAGTTTCCCTTTAGTTCAATCATCAACCAGTCCCGGGGGCGGTTCTCCAGGCGCACCAGCGCATAGCGACCGCGTAGCTTTTTACCATGTAGTATGAAAGTGAGTTCACTGGGGTTAAATTTTTCCAGGGTATAAGTGCCCCGGTCCCAGATACTGACTGTACCGGCACCGTACTGGCCCTCCGGAATAATGCCCTCAAAGTCAATGTAGTCTATCGGATGGTCCTCCACCTGCACCGCCAGACGGCGCACGCCATCAATGCGTGGTGGTCCCTTGGGCACTGCCCAACTCCGTAGCACGCCATCCATCTCTAAGCGGAGGTCGTAGTGCAGATTTCTGGCATGATGCTCCTGCACTACAAAGCGTCTCTGCCCGGTCTCGCGGACCTCTCCCTCTGGTTCATGGGTTAAAGCAAAGTTTCGTTTTGTGCGATAGTCCTCTAACATAATTAAGGACTCTTATACTCTATTATGGGGGCCCGAACATGGGCATTGACCCCGGCGGCCAGAGCTCTTCCGCTACATCTTTCAGGCCCAGTTCCATGAGTTTATTTCGGCTCGGTTTGGTTGTATCCTTGTTCCAGTCCAGAGCGCCGAGACACCAGTAGACCTGATGTTCCAGGTCGGCCGTCACGCCGGCCAGCGGTCCCTCTTTCTGCGGGGGCTCGCCGATTATCCTCGGGTGCACCTTCCATTTGAGAGGATTTATGCCTTCGCGGAGGTTAAAAACATGCCGTATTACGGCAATCCTTTCTCCGCACTTAAGTAAGTCGGCCTGCGTAAGCCCCCAGCCGGTCACGGCGTTCATCATTTCCAGCGTGAAGTTCCTGCCGGTCGGCGGTCCGAAAGAACCGAACAGGCAAAGTCCGGCGGCATTGGTGATATGCTGGTTAAAGCTGCTTGGTCCGAACCCGGCGGTGTGACGGCCGGGAGTGGCATCCATCTGATATCGCGCGGCGCCAAACTCACCCATGTTAGTGAGCTTCGGGTCGTGCATCCCCAGCTCCTGCCCGCCGATATGAACCGCGTACTTCTCGGCTTTCCTTCCTATTTTCTTGGCGGCTGCCTTGACTCCGTCGGCCAGGATATCACCGAAGCCCTCCCTCCTGGCCATCTTTTCGGTCATGGCTATCATGGCCCGGTGGTTGCCCCAGGTGAGTTCAATCCCGTCCGTGTCCTTTTTGGTGATGAGCCCGTTTTCATAGCATTCCATAGCGAAGGCAATAACAGTACCGGCGGAGATGGTATCCAGTCCGTAGCTGTTACAGAGGTGGTTCGCCATATTGAGCGCCTCGGTGTTGCTGTTAAGGCACATCGACCCGAAAGAGGCCTGGGTTTCATATTCGACCCTGCGAGTGCCCGCCGGGTACTTATATTCACCTGTCCCCGCTTTCAAAAGGGCCTGACAGGCAATAGGACAGCGATAGCAGTTTTCACTTTTGTCCTTGTTGGCAATTGCGGCATCGCCTTTGAGCCCGGCTACGTCGTGCATCTCCTTTACCCCGATACCGCCCCAGTTCTTGACCGGGCTATCGCCGCTGAGCGCCGAGCGGTCCGCCATGGATGAAGTGCCGTATTTCCGCATATCCTGGGTCATCGATGGCCTTCCCGGATCGACCTTCAGAAGGTCGGCAGTATGCTCTTTCCTGATTTGTTCGGCTTTAGCCTTATCCGCCATGGGAATTTCCATGTTCCCTCTCACCACCACCGCCTTGAGTTTCTTGGAGCCCATGACCGCGCCTAAGCCGGAGCGTCCGGCGGCAGCGCCTTTCTTGGTGACAATGCAGGAAATCAGGGAGAGTTTCTCGCCGGACGGTCCAATACAAGCGGCGTATGTATCTTTACCGTATTCGGCTCTTATAGCGTCCTCTGTTTCATAGGTGTCTTTACCCCAGAGATGGCCTGCATCTTTGAGTTCGGCTTTGCCGCTATCGATAAATAGATAGACCGGCCTGGCTGCTATTCCGTTGAAGAAAACGGCATCGTAGCCGGCGAACTTGAGGTGAGCGCCGAAATCCCCTCCCGAATTGGCATCCCCCCACCCGCCGGTGAGAGGCGACTTCGCTACCGCGGTATACCTGGTACCCACAACCGCAGGAGTACCCGTGAGCGGACCGGTAATCAGGCCAAGGGTGTTCTCAGGGCCCAATGCGTCGACTCCACCTTTCTGGCGACTATAAAGAAGCCTGGCCCCGATGCCGTAGCCACCGATATAGTCTCGATAAAGGCGTTCCTCGGGTGTCTCTACTTTGATTTCTCCGGTAGAAAGATTCACAAACAGAATCTTCCCCATGTATCCTCCAGCCATTGTTTACTCCTTTCACTGACATTAATTTGGGTCTGCTATTATTCTACTCATGGTTTGTTTTTAATGTCAAAAGGAATAGTATCGGCAAGCCTGGAACTTAAAAAATAATCGGCAATGTCTCTGCCGGTGAAGTATTGGCACTGAACAAAGTGTGAAATTTAGGATAAACACCACGTAATTTTGGTAGCGAGCAACCATTACAGTCACAGCACCGGGTTATATACTGTGGTGCATACGGCTTAAAAAGAAAAAATATATTCCTGACTAATGAAGGACGTGACTGCAATACGGCTGAGGACAGAGTCAAGAGATAAATGAGAAAGCTCCTTACACCTGTTCTGGATTCCATAACATCCCTGGTGACCGCTCTCGAAGCCAGGGACGAATACATTAGCGGCCATTCGGGACGAGTAGCGGGGATGGCGTTATCGCTGGCCCTGGAGCTCCATATACCCCGACATCAGGTCGAAAAAATCAGGTTGGCCGGCCTGCTCCATGATATAGGTAAGATAGGCATTAGAAAATCGGTATTGAAGAAACAGGGTGAGCTTTCCGATGATGAATATTCGCACATGGCATCACATAGCACCCTTGGCGAGAGTATATTGAGGTCCGTGATTGATGACGGGGAAATTCTAACGATGGTCAGGCATCATCACGAGCGGTATGATGGGAAGGGATACCCTGATGGCATGGTTGGCCAGCAAATACCTGTTGGAGCCAGAATCTTAGCTGTCGCTGATATGTACGATGCCATGACGTCTGACCGCCCGTATCGCAAGGCTGTCGACCCCCGGATAGCGCTTGATGAAATAAAACGACAGTCACGCATCCAGCTTGACCCCGGGATAGTCGAAGCCTTCCTGGCGATGATAAATAATAAGATTAAGGCAGACCGTGCCGGTCTCGAACTTGCCACTCCCTGATTAAAAGAAGGCTGGCTAGCCCTGTTTGAGCCTGTGGAAAAGCTGTGACGGCCACCAGCTCCAGCGTCCTGCAAGTGCCGCCAGCGATGGCACCAGCAGCGCCCGCACCAGGAAGGTAT
>JBGPRB010000249.1:0-3647 GCA_041489355.1 Dehalococcoidia bacterium | reverse complement strand
CCGAACTGCCGAGAAAATACCCGGGAAAATATCCTGACCGACATTTTCCTGTTAAATATTTTGCTCCAGTTCAGAATATATCACGTCTCTTATTTTTTCTTCACCATCCGTGGTATTCGAGATAATGGTTATCTGTATTTCTTTTTCCGGGATATACCGGGAATCGAATCCCACACCGGCATCTCCCCCCACGATAAAAAACATGTCCATCCCACTAAATTTGGAAATATACACTCCGTAGCCGTACTCTATCGGGTCGTCAACAATGACGTGAGGAGATAGAAACGCTTTAGTGAGTTGTTTTGAAAGAATTTTATTGCTAAAAAGAGCTCTCCAGAAATTATAGAGGTTATATGTCGTCGTGTAAGCCCCTCCGTCAGACCCTCCCCGGACCGGAAGATTATAGATATTGGTTTCCCGGTCGCCATTCTGACTCTTTTTATAGCCGTACGCCGTATTTTTTGGCAATTGATTAAAAGCGTAATAACCGGAATCGGTCATCTGTGCCGGAGCAAATACGTGGCTATGAATAAAATCTCTGTATAGTTGCCCGGTAACGTTCTCGATAATTATGCCCAAAAAGATGAATCCTCCGTTCGAATAGGAAAACCGTTCGCCGGGAAGATATTTTTGCTTTTTATTTTCAAAGAGCGGTAAATAGTCGGTCGGCGTTTGCAGTTGATACCATGGAATATCGACAAAGAAATTCTCAGAGTCTATCTCCAAATCCTCATCATAATAATCATATATGCCGGAAGTATGCGTTAAAAGTTGCCCGATGTTAGCTTGTGGTTCTATATAGGTGAAGTCTTTATGAAATATCTCGCGGACGGTGGTATCCGGAGAGAGCCTTCCTTCCTCGATTAACCTGCCGATTCCCAGGGCGGTAAAAAATTTCGTTCCGGAAGCGATGGCAAACCTTGTTTTTACGTTATTCTTCCTTTTGTTGGCGATATCCGCATACCCAAAGGCTTCACTATAAAACTTTTCTTCCCCCCGGAATATCGAGACAACGCCTGAAAACGTTGTCTCTTCGGCTTTTTCCCTTATTTTCTGAATTAATTTGTCCATCGTGTTTCTCATATTGCTGTAAGTAACTTTTCCTTCTTCCACTACGCCGCATCATTCTAGACTTTTTACAATTATAATTCAACGAGGATATTTTTCGGTTCTGTTTTCATTTGGTGGATGATTTTATTTAGGTCCTGATGCTTCACTGGACAGTATCATTGTCTCAATAGCTAATCCTTATCATGTGTAAAGCGGGAGTGCGCAGCGAGAGGGGGGCGCAGCCCCCTCTCACTGCGTGAGCACAATCCACCTATACCTTTTAGCTTCAAAGTGACCATCGGTAGGGTAAAATTGGGGTGAGATTAGAAACTTCATCACTGGAAAGGTCAGGAGACTAGTGGACGGAAATATGGGGGTAGAGATGGCATCAACCCTCCCACAGCCTCCGCGAACTGGTCAAACGCACAAGGCACTCGTGATTCTTTATTGTGGGCGAATGTAACGGCCGACCGCCGAACCTCCACCGACCCACAACTCCCTTTCCAAGAATACCACGCGGTACTTATAAAGCACTGGGGTAATCCAATGCCCTGGGGTTTATGCTGAGCGGATATGCATATGCTTCCAGAACCAGGGAGTCTGTGTTCCTCTAGTCAGCTCTCAGCCGGTAGCCCACTCCAGGTTCAGTGATAATGAACTGGGGGCGTGTCGAATCGGGCTCTATCTTGCGGCGTAGATTGCTGATGTTCACATGCAACATATGGAATTCCTCGCCATATTCAGCTCCCCACACCTCCCGCAGGAGAAAGTGATGGGTCAATACTTTTCCTGCATGAGTTACCAGCACACGAAGCAATTCGTACTCGGTGGGCGTCAATTGCACCTCATACCCGGACACGATTATTAGCCTTCGTGCCAGGTCGACTTTCAAACTACCGCTCGTGAAAACAGGCTCACTGGTTGTATTACCAGCACGTCGCAGGGCGGCGCGGAGTCTTGCCAGCAGTTCTCCTACGCCGAAGGGTTTGGTCAAATAGTCATCCGCCCCGGCATCAAGTGCCGCGATTTTATCACTTTCCGCCCCCCGGACTGATAGGATTATAATCGGTATCTGTGTCCATTGGCGAAGCAGCCTGGTAACTTCGATGCCATTTATATCCGGTAAACCTATATCGAGAACGATGATATCCGGTTTATCAGCAGCAGCTTTTGCAAGAGCCTCCTGCCCGGACACTGCTTCAATAGTGTGATAAGCCTGGGCTGTCAGCGTGACCCGTAAAAATTTCCTGATTGCCGGCTCATCATCGACAATCAGCACCCGCTCGTTAGGCATGAAATTGCTCCCTATTGCTGTGGTCAGACACGGATACGGGAAGAACCACCCTTATGACAGAACCACCACCCGGACGGTTCTCGGCAGCAATGCGCCCGCCGTGAGCCTCAATAATACCTTTACAAATAGATAAGCCGAGCCCTGTGCCCGTTACATTATCAGGGCGCTGTATGCGGTAAAACTTATCGAAAATATGTGATAAGTCCTGCGGAGGAATACCGATACCGCGGTCAGCTATTTCAATCTGCATCTCTTGACCAACTTGTCGCACCCTGATATCGATAGGAGAATCGTCCGGTGAATATTTAAGAGCATTATCCAGAACGTTTACCAATGTCTGTACGATAAGGCCAAAATCCACCGATACAAAAGGCAATTCTACTGGTATTTCCATATTAACCTGATGGGCGATGGCGCGGCTACCCAGTTGTTCTAGGGCGGCACCGACCAAATCCTGCACATCTGATGGCCGTCTGGATATTTTTATTGCCCCGGCCTCAATCCTCGATACATCAAGTAGATTGGTTATCAGGTGATTCAACCGCTCGGCCTCCTCGCGGGCTACCTGGATTAGATTCATTTTGGCAATGTCATCCAGGTGCATCCCTTCTTCTTGAAGACTGCTTAAAACACCGATGACAGATACCAGCGGTGTACGCAGGTCGTGCGAGACCGCATTGAGAAGGGCGGTCTGCAGTTTCTCCGTATTCCGTAAGACTTGCGCATTTTGTGCCTCATTGGCTAACAAAATACTCTCGATAGCCACCGCGGCAAGGTCGGCATAGGCCTCCTGAAGCTGTTCTTGCTCAATGGTCAACTCGCCACTGGTATCAATCGCCGATATCGCCATTACTCCCACTGCTCCTCTGGCAGTAACCAGCGGCAGATATCGTTCTTTAGCATTGGGAAGAGTATCCGTTCCGTGTCCAACTATCCTCTGGTGTTGATATGCCCAGATGGCAGCGGCTAATTCATTTTCATCAATGTTGACTTTCGGACTATCGGCATATGGTTTGAGTGTTTCTTTATTTTGAGGGTCGGGTAAGAGAACTATCGTGTCATGCCCGAATGTTTCCTTGGCTCTTTTTATAATGGCACGGATATAAGACTCGAGGTCGCTGGAAACAGCCAGGTCTCGACCTAGCGAGTAAAGGGCGGCCGTTTCACGCTCTCGACGCCTGGCTGACTCGGTTTGCCGACGAACCCGTAATGCTAGATAGCTGATGACGACAGCAACGAAAAGTAAGGCGAGAAAAGTAAAAATATACTGCGTATCGGCCACCCTGAAAGTAAGATAAGGTGG
>JBGPRB010000248.1:0-3717 GCA_041489355.1 Dehalococcoidia bacterium | reverse complement strand
TGGACTGGTTCAACGAACCCTGGGCAGAGACGCCGGATGTGTGGGTCAAACAGGGTGCTCCAGAACAGATAAAGAGCCCGGACGGGTTTAATCGGTATTTTGAGTTCGACCATTTACATGCTTTGATTGAAATCATCGCTGGAAATTACCGCGCCGACCTAATGGGGGAGGGCTTTTCGCCTTCCTATGTGACCCCACCGGTTGTTCCCGTATTTCCGACAAAGGTGATTAGAGAGGACGAACGCCACCGGGTTGAAACTACTTACGGCGGTGCGACTGTGCTAGTCTCCAAGGAGTTTCCCTGGAGAATGCCTAAGTATCTTGAGTACCCAGTCAAAGACAGGGCCACCTGGAACCAGTACAAGAAAAGACTTGACCCCGATACGGCCGCCAGATGGCCAGCGGACTGGAAGGCCTATGTTGAAAAGACCAACAATCGGGATGCGCCGACGATGTTGCACCTGAGCGGATTCTTCGGAATGCTGCGAGAATGGATGGGGTTAGAAAACTTGCTCTATGCTTTCTATGATGACCCCGGGCTGGTAGAGGAGATGATGGATCAACTCCTTCACCTCGGTATGGCGGTGGCCAAACGGGCGACGAATGACCTGAGAATCGATGTAGTTCGCTTCTGGGAGGATATGGCCTACAAGTCCGGGCCTATGATTTCACCTCAGATGTTCAAGAAGTTTATGATACCTCGCTACAAGAAGATTACGGATTTTCTGCGAGGCAGAGGCATAGACATACTCTATTTGGAAAGCGATGGCAATATCAACGAACTGATTCCCATCTGGCTGAATGAATGTGGAATCAATCTGCACAACCCGCTGGAAGTTGCTGCCGGAATGGACGCGGTAGCATTGAGAAGAAAGTATGGTAAGGACTTAACACTGTGCGGTAACATAGACAAGAGGGTTTTTGCCAAAGGCAAAGAGGCTATTCGCCTAGAAGTACTATCGAAAGTGCCGTTTCTTGTTGAGACTGGCGGCTACTTTCCCTGCATCGACCACGCTATTCCACCTGACATATCATTCGAGGACTTTTGCTTCTTCATAAATCTTCTCAGAGTGATTGGTGGCACGGAAAAGCTACCCTAGACCGGTTAGCTGAACGTCTTTGGATTTTCCAGAACCGTGAGCATTCCCGGTCAGGTGGAGGTTGAGCCGGAGATTTTACATGCGATGGACACCCGATGGTCGGGCGCCGTAGCGGTGAATTCAAAGAGATTTACGCCGAAGTGCAACCAAAGTTGAGGAAACTATTATATACGGAGAACCCGGTTTTCCTATCCACCTCCTTGAGAATATTACCAAAACTATAGAAACCTGCTTTAGATAAATCTAAAAGTGGGAAGGAATGTCTATGAGGAAAATTTTGGTCACAGGAGCCTGTGGACAGGTCGGCTCCGAGCTTGTGCCGGCGTTAAGAAACAGGTATGGAAAAGAAAACGTAATCGCCGCCGGGCATAAAACAAAACCCTGTGCAGAGCTACTCAGGTCAGGCATATTCCACTTCATTGATAGTACTGATATTGAAGCCGTTGCGGGAATAGTTAAAAAATATGATATAGGTACTATCTATCACTTGACTGTCTTGCTCTCGGCGAAAGCGGAGGCAAACCCTCAAATTGCTTGGAATGTGAATATGAACGGTCTTTTTAACGTCCTGGAAGTCGCCCGTGAGTATAAATGCGCCGTTTTCACCCCCAGCTCCATCGCGGTTTTTGGCCCGACCACTCCTTTGGACAACACGCCGCAGGACACGATTCAGCGTCCCACGACGATATACGGGACTACAAAAGTGGCCGGTGAGTTACTTTGTGATTATTACTACCATAAATTCGGGATAGATACACGCGGCGTGCGCTGGCCAGGTCTTATCTCCTATGTTGCCCCTCCTGGCGGTGGGACCACAGATTACGCGGTAAAAATGTACTACGAAGCTGTCAAACACAGAAAATATATCTCTTGCTTCCTCAAAGAGGGGACTTACATAGACATGATGTATATGCCCGACGCCTTAAAATCAGCGGTAGATATTATGGAAGCAGACCCGAGCAAGCTGAAACACCGGAACGCCTACAATATCACCGCGATGAGCTTAGCTCCGGAGGATATCGCCAGCGAAATCAAGAAGCATATCCCCGACTTTTTAATTGAATACAATGTTGACCCAGTTCGCCAGGCGATTGCCGAGTCGTGGCCCAACAGCCTGGATGATAGCGCAGCTCGTGAAGACTGGGGGTGGAAACCGGAATACGACCTCACCACCATGACCAAGGACATGCTGGAAAAACTCTCTGTAAAATTAAAAACAAAGATATAAAAGTTGGTGGAGGGATTGAAAATGCCGTTATGGAAGATAGAGAAGGTGTTAGCACATCATCTTAGCGAACTTAAAGAGAGAGGTTCGCTTAAGGGTAAAGAGACAGTCGTAACCGCGGTAATAGAACCCCGGGCAGATAAAGGGCCTAGGTACCTGGTGGAAGGATATGGCGAAAAAGAATTTATAAGGATTAATTCAAATAGCTATCTCGGTATTTCCATGAGGCAAGAAATGATAGAGGCGGAAGAAGAAGCGGTGAGGAAATTCGGGGTTGGCCCCGGAGCGGTACGTTTCATCAGCGGCACTTATAAGCCGCATGTGGAACTGGAGAAGAAACTGGCCCGGTTTCACGGCAAAGAAGAGGGTATGATATTCAGCGCTGCCTATGCTACGGTTCTGGGTACAATATCATCGCTCATCTCCACAGATACCATCGTAATAAGCGATGAGCTTAACCATAATTCCATAATAAATGCTATCAGGCTGTCACGGCCGAAAGATAAGAAGATATACGCTCACAATAATACGAGCGAGCTGGAGGCCAGGATGAAAGAATGCATCGGAAATTGCCTGAGAGTCCTGGTAGTTACCGATGGTATTTTTAGTATGCGAGGCGACCATGCACCACTGCCGGAAATAGCTGATTTAGCGGAGAAGTATGATACGGAATTTGAAGAAGGCATATTGACCATCATGGATGATTCCCACGGCGTCGGTGCTGTCGCCAAGACGGGCAGAGGCACCATGGAACTTACCAATGATAATAGAATAGACATATTGATAGCTACCCTGGGCAAAGCCCTTGGCGTAAATGGCGGCTATCTGGTATCAGATAAAACAATAATCAATTATCTAAGGGAAACCACCCCATCATATATCTATTCCAATCCGATTACTGTCTCGGAGGCAAGCGCCGCGCTAAAAGCTCTTGAAATCCTTGACAGTGACGCCGGCAAAAAGATGCTAGTACACCTGCATGAAATAGCCGCCTATTTCAGGAAAGGCTTGATTGAACTGGGCTACGAAACCATTGCCGGAGAGCATCCGATTGTACCGCTTATCGTCAGGGATACCAATAAAACTGTTAGTCTGGTTAAGCATCTGAAAGAGAAGGGTATATTAACCACGGGAATATTCTATCCCGTTGTTCCCAAAGGAGATGATGAAATAAGGTTCCAGATCTGTGCTGACCACACAAGATACGACATAGATTATGTACTGAAAACTCTAAGGGAATACAGAGATACGGATAAATAGTCTAAGTATTACCTTCAGCCTGGCTGTCAAGAGGTCTGGCAACAAACGTTACATCACACTTTTGCATCGCCCAAAGCTGGAAAGCACCTGCCTCGAAGCTGACGAGATGCTCCAACTGTAAAAGTCAAGCCG
>JBGPRB010000247.1:0-3746 GCA_041489355.1 Dehalococcoidia bacterium | reverse complement strand
AGGGTAACACCAATTACTTGATTGACCAGGCTCTTGGCGAACTGGCTTCCCGTGGAGTGGCAACCGAGAAGATTGTATTGAATGAGTATAAGATTGGCCCCTGTCAGGCACATAATAATTGCGCCTCATTTTCTGAATGTCAGCAGAAAGATGACGCGTCCTGGATACTGGAAAAATTCAGCCAGGCAGACGGAGTTATCATCGCCAGCCCGGTCTATTTCGGGAGTATCTCGGCACAGATAAAGGCTTTTATGGACAGGAGTTTTTTCATTTATATGCACAATAAAAGACCGCAGGCAAAATATGCCGGTTTGATTGCGGTTGCGGGTCGAAGGGGAGCCGAAGAGACCCTCAAAGAATTAAGAAAATTTGTCAGGTCTCCGGATATCAAAGTACTTACCATTGCCGGATATTCCGGTAGACCGGATGCCGACCCTAAAAGTCAGGTGGAGCTGATTAAACAAGCCAAAGACATGGGGCAGCAAATGGCAGAAATATTAACTGCCGGAAGCTGATAGCGCCAGTGTATGTAAGCTGAGTTCGCTTATGGAGAGAAAAGCGTTTATCAAGAGTTCTATAAAAGACATAAGAGTGACTCGAGAGTAAGCTGTTCTGACCCATACTCTTCCCGAAATTCCTCAAGCAACAAGTAGATACGCAGATGGAGTTCTGCCTATCGTACAGGATGTGGGCTTGACTGGACAGCTAGCAGACTTCTGTTTGCCGAACTGGCGTATTTCGTTTATCATTTTTTCAATTAAGAATTCAAGGAGTAAACTGTAATGGAGACGGTAGAATTAGCTAAACTCATCAAAAGCCGGCGTTCGATTCGTGTCTGGCAGGATAAACCGGTACCGGAAGAATTGTTAGTGCAGGCGGTAGAGCTGGCTACCTGGGCGCCAAACGGCGCTAATGCGCAACTCTGGTTCTTCTATGTTGTTCTAGATAAGAAAACTATAAAAGCTATTGCAGAGGCCGCACAGGCAAGCATGAGAAATATGGCTTCTTGGCCAGAAATGGCACGGTCCGGGGGATTCCCTCCGGCGAGGCCGCCACAGGGGGTGACAGCTCCCCCAGCGCCACGGCGGAGTCCTCTCGGTGATGCTCCTGCTATGATTTTAGTCGGTACCAAGCGAAGGGAAAACCCGATGGATAAGGTTATAGCAGAGCGGGCGAAAGTGGATGAAAGAGCCGCACAAATGCTCCAGTGGAGCAATATACTCAATCCGAGAATGCAATCGGTGTCTGCAGGTATTGCCTATCTCCTTTTAGTATTGCACCAGATGGGACTTGGCGCCACATGGATGACCGGTCCATTAGCGCAATCGAAGGGAGACATAGAAAAAATCCTTAAAGTACCACCAGATATGGATATCGTTGCTCTGATACCAGTCGGATACCCGGCAGAGAATCCCACCAGAGATAGGCGACCGGTTAGCGAGGTCTGTGAAGTAATTAAGTAGTCGGGCTGGCCGTTAGTAGTTCCCTGAATTGAACAGTTCGCTATTTTGTTACTTGGTTATGAGCAGTGGTAGGCCGTTGGAAAGTTGAAGCGGTGAACAATTAACCAAATACAAAATCAACAAGAATAACTCACATTCTCGCGGTGGCGACAGTAGTGCAAGAAACCTGGCGACTATGTACTTTACACTGAAAGACGGAGCGTTTCCTCCTGCTGGTGAGTTTACTATGATTTTCAAAGAAGAGATACACTTGAGTAAGTTGCGATTGGTAATCCAGCCTAGGGAGTAGCAGCAGTGCCGAATCTGTTTCTGTGAAGCCAGCTAAAGGCCGGACGCACTGCGCCCCGTCTTTCACCAGGAACTTCTCCCTTTACACCTATCAACACCATGGTGGCTAATTCGTAGTCTTCTGGAATGCCCAAAAGCTTTTCCACCGCTACTTTGTGCTCTTCCCGAAGAATGGATGTTACAATGCCCAGCCCGTCGGCGGTTGCAGCCAATGCCATATTCTCGATACACATCCATGTGCTGGCTATGTTTTCGATATTCATCCATGGCTTTCTTCCGATTCCATGCCCTTTCTTATTGCAGACCGCAATCACAGTGCAGTTCCGATAGGCATCTTTCTGTCTCACAGCCCCCTGCAGAGAAAGAGGCTTTTGTAGAGTCTGCTGATAGATTTGTTCAATGATTGTGGGATCATCAAGGACCATTTGGTCAATGATCATTTTTAGAGTCTGCTGATATTTATGCTCGGCAATCTGTTCAATGATTTTGGGGTCATCAATGATGATGAATTCCCACGGCTGAAAATTTGACCCGGAAGGTGCCTTGGTCCCCGCGAGTATTATTTTTCGCAATTGCTCTTCTGAAACCCCTTGTTTAAAGACGCGTACTGATCTTCTTTTTTCAATCGCTTCATAAACGTCCATGGTGACCTCCCTATTTACGGTCCATAGCATTTATGGATACCGGCTCTAACAATACCATATTGAAACATATAGGATAGCTATACAAGGCACATGTCAGTGTAAGCCTATTGTCGTGATTTTTCAATATCAATTGTAGTGTTTAGCGAACATGCTAAGTTTGCTTTGTCAAGGTAATATTTTGTCAGGTTGTTCCCTATCGTGCTATGCTTGACAGTGACAAACGACGGTCATAGACTATAGGCACAAGTTGGTTAAGGGGCAGCATCATGACTATCGAATTGGATCCCATTGGTTTCGTATCCACTGACGCCAAGACGATTCCCCGGAGTTGGGTTGTATCTGATGTAGAAGGCGACCTAGTTATCGATGAATCCTACGTGGAAGGTCTTAGGGATATACAGCCTGGTCAGCGAATCTATGTCCTTTTTTATTTCCACAAGAGTCCCAAATTCTCCGCAGAATACATGAGGATAAAGCCACCAATTAGAGATAATGTGGTAGGGGTTTTCAGCACTCATTCACCGATTCGCCCTAATCCAATCGGCCTATCGATTTTAGAAGTCCTTGGTATCAGTGGCAACATCATTCATGTGAAAGGCCTTGACATGCTGGACGGAACACCCATTTTGGACATAAACCCGCTGTCTGTCCATAGATGTGGTACTGCCACAACAAGCTAAGTGAGCTGAGTACCACGAATTGTCGTGATTTGTCGCTCTACAGCACAGATTACGCGGGTTCTGGGTGGGGTGAAGGTCAAAAGATTACCGAAGCTATGCAAGCAGTGGCTCTCTTCTGCCTCTAGAGCCTACATTGGCTATCGGTACTAGGCGACCCGTCCCCTAACTTCAATCAACAATACAAGCTCAAAGAGTCCCCTCATACTCTGCTGCAACTGCTCGGATTAATACTAGGCCTATCTCTCTGGGTAGCTGGTTACGATTATTAATGGTAGTTTCAAAGACTGATATTGTTGCACCCAGCTGAGGTAGAAAAGCGGATAGTAGTTCCTTTCGTATAACTAGAATGCAGTTCTTAACCTTCCCGGCGACGACCTGTTCAATGACCTTGGCAAATCCCTGTCCACTAAGTTCCAAGTGGCCAAGCTCATCAACCAGAAGAATGTCTGAGGCAGTGCCCCTATCTATTGCCTGAATCCCAAAGTCAATACCTTCAGGATTGAAAAAATACTTCGCAGTGCGAGGACCCTGGTATATGTTACTAGTACTGGCAAGGGCTTTTGTTTTGCCAGTTTGAACGTCTTCAATGATAATGTCCTCGTTCTGGGTTTTGTAAGTAATAATACCACCACAGCTATATCCCTGACTCTGGGCTATCTTAATTACCTTTT
>JBGPRB010000246.1:0-3759 GCA_041489355.1 Dehalococcoidia bacterium | reverse complement strand
TTATGATAAACCCGAATGACGTAAATCTCATCATTTTCGACATGGACGGGACGATTATCCCATCCCTGCCCGTCGTCTACGAGTCGATAAAGAGAGCCTTCGCCAAGCTGGGCTGGCCGGTCACTTTCAGCGCGGAGGAAATTAATAAATTCTTCGGGGTAGCGACGTCATCCACCAAAGGCAGTCTCTACGAGTTCATAACACCACCTAATAGCCATTTAACTATTGACGAAGTCAGGGAAAAGGTGCGGGAAGAGTATGAAGGGACCTTCCGCGATATGGCGCAGCCCTACCCGGGCGTGAAAGAGACCCTCGCCGCTTTACGGTGCCGGGGATACAAGCTGGCGCAATATACCAACGCATCTGTCATGTATCGGGATATAGTTATGTCAACCCTGGACATTAAAGAGTATTTTGATTACATCGAATGTATCCAGGAAAATAACCTGACCAAGATTGAACTGGTGAGGAAAATCAGGGAGAAATTCGGTAGCCTGACTGCTGCCGTGGTCGGCGACAGATGCCACGATATCGAGGCCGCCCGGGACACTGATTCCCTATCCGTCGGTGTCCTCTTCGGCTACGGCGGTCAGGAACCGGAGGAGGCGGACCTGACCATCAATAAATTCGATGAGCTTTTGTCTATCTTCGACAGGAGACTGCCGATATTCGAGAGGATTCTGAACGATATCAATAGGAAAAAACTAAAAAATAAAGCCTTCGTTATCGGGATAAACGGGATTGACGGCTCTGGAAAAACAAAATTCGCCGAGTCCCTTGAAAAATTCCTGATTTCCCGAAATTACGAAACACAGGCAATCCACCTCGATGACTTTCATAATCCCAGGGCTTTGAGATATGTCGGAGAGAATCAGGTTGAAAACTACTACAATAGAAGCTTCAATATTAGTCTCATTATTGAAAAATTATTGGCGCCCCTTCGTCGAAATAGCGCCTTTTCCACCAGGCTAACTGTGCTTGACCTGCCTACCGATAAGTACTCTATCGAGAAAGAATATTCCTTTAATCACAACACGATAGTGATTTTCGAGGGGGTCTTCCTGTTCCGGAAAGAGCTTGCCCCCTATATTGATTATAAAATTTTCCTCGATATACCGTTTGAGGAAAGCCTGAAACGGGCCGGTGCCCGCGACTCCGAAGACATTATCAACAAATACGAGAGTAAATACCTGCCGGCCCAAGCGAGATATCTTGAAGAATATCCTCCAGGTGAAGTGGCCGATATGGTCATCGATAACACCGATTGGGAGCAACCCCATATCAAACCCAAAGAATAGAATCGTAATGCGATAAAGCAACCTTAAATAATCTTTTGTTTAACACTTTTTTGGTTATAAAATCCTCATAAATCCTTTCCTACCCCTAGCTACTATTGACTCCCTGTGGTAGAATAGTATATAGGGGGTAAAGTAGCGTAAAAAACAGGCAGATAAGTTGGATATAAGCTGTATTATCCTGGCCGGTGGTAAAAGCATACGTTTCGGGCATGACAAGATTTTAGAAAAAATTGGCAACACAAGCCTGCTCGAACAGGTAATATCCCGGGTAGATTCACTCTGTAAAGATATTATTATCGTTACGGCGAAAGAGAGAAACTTCGCACGGTTGGCAAACCACCCAAAAGTCAAAATAGCCTCTGATATTTTCCCCGGGCAAGGCTCTCTGGGTGGTATTTACACCGGATTAGTAAAATCAGATTCATTTTATAACCTTGTTGTTGCTGCGGATATGCCTTTTTTAAACGAGCCTTTGCTGCGCTATATGATAAAAGTTTCGGATGGCTTCGACTTCGTACTGCCACGAATTAACAATATGTACGAACCGCTGCATGCTATATATTCCAAAAACTGCATTGCCCCCATCAAATCGATATTCGAACAGAGCAAAAAGGTTATTATCGAGCTTTTTAAATACGTTAAAGTAAGGTACGTTGAAGCTGAGGAGGTCGACAGGTTCGACCCGCGTCACATGAGTTTTTTCAACATCAATACCAGAGAAGACCTGGAGCTGGCGAAAAAGATTGCCGGAGGAGCTAATGAGTAATGCTGAGCGTTGAAGAGGCACTTCAAAAGATTCTTAATGAGGTAAACGCCCTTGAGGCGGAATCTGTCCCCATCCTGGAATCGCTGGGGCAGGTCCTTGCCGAGGATATCAAATCCGATATTAACGTACCGCCGCTGGATAATTCCGCCATGGACGGTTATGCCGTGTGGTCGCAGGATACTAAGGGGGCCTCTGAAAAAACGCCCAGGGTTCTACGTGTCATTGATATAGTACTGGCAGGCTCCATCTCCCGGCAGGAGGTCGTGTCAGGTACGGCGGTCCGTATCATGACCGGAGCACCCATTCCGCGGGGAGCCGATAGCGTCGTACAGTTTGAAGATACCGACGAACAAAAAAATAAAAATACCCCCGCCGAGAAGATTACCCGGGTAGGCATTTTATCCGAAGCCAGACCCGGCCTGAACATCAGGCTGGCGGGGGAAGATATCGCCCGCGGCACCATCGCCTTGAAGAAAGGTACCATCGTCAGGTCGGCTGAAATCGGTTTAATGGCTTCGCTGGGGTACAGCCGGGTCAAGGTCATCCGCCGCCCCATAGTGGCGGTGCTATCTACCGGGAACGAGTTGGTGGATGTCAGTCAATCCCTCCCCGAGGGCAAGATATATGACAGCAACGCTTACAGCATCGCCAGCCTGGTCAAGCGCTATGGCTGTATCCCCAAAATACTGGGGATAGCCCGTGATGACGAGGTAGAATTGGTCAGCAAGCTAAAACAGGCGCAGGATGCCGATATGCTGCTGACCACCGGCGGCGTTTCCATGGGCGATTACGATATGGTGAAGGATATCCTGGCCAGAGACGGAGAAATGCTCTTCTGGCAGGTCCGCGTCAAGCCGGGGAAGCCACTGGCATTCGGCAAGATAAAAGGCAAAGATAAAAGCGGCAAATCAAGAAGCATACCACATCTGGGTTTACCCGGCAATTCCGCCAGCTGCATGGTAAGCTTCGAGCTATTCGTCCGTCCGGCGCTACTGAAGATGATGGGGAAAAAGAACTTAACCAAGCCCACCGTTGAAGTAATCATGGAAGATAGCGTAAAGAACGATGCCGGACGCCGCATCTATGACCGGGCAATCATAGAAAAACGCGATGGCCACTACTACGCCAGACTGACCGGCCCGCAGGGCTCGGGAATCCTTACCTCCATGAGCCTGGCGAACGGACTGGTGCTCATCCCTGAAGAAATAACTAAAGTAAATAAAGGCGATACTGTCCAGGCGTTAATGCTGGACTGGAATGAAGAAGTAAATCTTTAACTGGACAGGGTAATCAGAAAATTATATGCGTTCAATTATATCTATCGTCGGCAAATCGAGTGCCGGTAAGACAACTCTGCTGGAAAAACTCATCGTCGAGCTCAAACAGCGCGGCTATAAAGTAGCCATTGTCAAGCATTCGCACCACAAGGACGACATCGACACCGCCGCCAAGGACACCTGGCGCTTTACCCAGGCCGGCAGCGAGATATCAGCCATTAATTCTCTGGACCATCTGGCTATCTACCGACGCATCGATAACTACTTCGACCCCCGGGAAATATCCAGCTTTGTCCTCTGGGACTACGATATCATCCTGACCGAAGGATTCAAGGGCAGCAACTACCCCAAAATCGAGGTCCACCGCAGGGAACAGGGTAAGGAATTGCTGACCGACCCGAAGAATTTACTGGCGGTC
>JBGPRB010000245.1:0-3782 GCA_041489355.1 Dehalococcoidia bacterium | reverse complement strand
TGACAGCCCGCTCTGGCCAGAGACAGGCAATGGGTAATTCCCAGTCCGTGCGAGCCGCCGGTAACCAGGGCAACCTTGCCTTCGATACTCATTATCGCTCTCCTTTATTTTTCCGAAGTAGCGTGACAGCCGGAACGCGGGTCTGGCTTATCACAGGTTCTGGTTTTTTGGATTCACAGGATATGACTTTTATCCGACTATTTGTTGATTAAGAAGAATTCCACAATGAATTTTATCAGAAGGCTTGCCCGTCCGTCAAAACGTTTGAAAAAACGCTTGATTAAATGTTATACTTGTATTAATATAATAGTTACATATTATAATAATCTGATGATAATCAATGCCTCAATCTACTAATATCAAAAATGAGAGGAGAACCATGTTTAAGGCACTGAAGAACAGAAGAAGTCTGGTAAAAATCCTGGGAATCATCGCGATGATGGCGGTGCTGTTTTCCATACTGCCGGGCTGCGCCGCCGAAAAGGCAACTCCCATACCCACTCCCACGCCCACTCTTACTCCTACGCCAACCCCTACCGATGTACCCCCGCTGCCTGCCAAGCCAAGGTTCAAAGTGGCTACTACCACCAGCCTTTACGATACCGGACTCTGGGGGTACCTGGAGCCGATGTTTGAAAAGAAATATAATGTCGAGCTGGACATACTGTCGCTGGGTAGCGGTGCTGCTTTCGAATACGCCAAGAGGGGTGACGTGGACGCCATCACCATCCATGATAAACCCAATGAGCTGAAGTTCGTCTCCGATAACTACGGAGTCGAGCGGGTCCCGTTTGCCTATAACTACTTCCTTATCGTCGGCCCGGCGGCGGACCCGGCCGGAATCAAGGGCATGGACCCGGTGGATGCCTTTAAAACACTGATGGCGACGGGGAAGGGCACTTTTATCTCCCGGGGAGATAACTCAGGTACGCATTCCAAAGAAAAAGCAATATGGCAGAGTGCCGGCTTTGATTATGCCACCGTCGAAAAGGCTGGTGCCTGGTATATTGAGGCCGGCTCCGGCATGGGCCCCACCCTCCAGATGGCCAGCGAAAAGCTTGGCTACACTTTAACCGATATGGGCACTTACCTCGCCTATAAGAGTAAGCTGGACCTCGTGCCGATAGTTGATAAAGGTGATATACTGCTTAATGTCTATTCGGTTATCGCCATCAACCCGGCCAAGGTGACGACGGCCAAAAACCTCGACATGGCGAATAAACTGATAAGCTTCCTTACCTCTCCCGAGATACAGGAGCTAATCGGCAAATATGGCGTTAAAGAGTACGGTCTGCAGCTGTTCACCCCCTGCGCCGGCCACGAGCCTTCAGCCTAATATAATCCTTCAATAAACGTACCCCCTCCCCTCTTCGGGGAGGGGGTGCATACAATCTGGAATGGAGTCCTGAGATAGATTGACCGAAATATGGCACGGCCTGACTAAGGCTTTTGAACTTATCTTTACCTTTGACCCGGAGGTGATGGCCATCGCCGGCCTTTCACTGAGGATTGCCGTTACTTCCGTTCTGCTGGCTTCGATAATCTGTCTGCCCCTCGGCAGCCTCATCCATTTCCGCAGTTTCCCTGGAAAAAGAATATTAATCAGCCTGATTCAGACGTTTTATAGTATACCTACGGTTACCGTCGGCCTGTTTGTTTTCGTTCTTTTCTCCCGGTCGGGTCCGCTGGGCGGACTCAACCTGCTTTTCACCCCGACGGTCATGGTCATAGGGCAGATATTGCTGGTAATGCCCATTTTGCTCGGATTGACCATCTCCGCTCTCAGCGGCGTTGACCGCACGATAACCGATACAGCCCGCTCCCTCGGCGCCAGCGGCTGGCAGACAGTACTGGTCGTGATGAAAGAAGCGCGATTCGCCGTCATGGCGGCCATTATCCTGGGTTTCGGGCGGGCTATCTCGGAGGTCGGATTAGCCCTCATGGTCGGCGGCAACATCAAAGGTTTTACGCGGGTCATCACGACGGCGATTTCGCTGGAAACATCCAAAGGCGATATCGAGCTTTCTATGGCGCTGGGGATAATCCTTATCTTCATAGCTCTGATAATTAATCTGGTTTTGAACAGGATACAGCAGAGGCGATAATGACTTTCATTGCGACAACAGGTGTGTGGCAAAAGCGGGACGGGCGGGATATCCTGAAGAATATAGATATCAGGATTGACCGCGGCGAGGTCTTCGCGCTGATCGGCCCTACGGGGGCGGGCAAAACAACGCTGTTACGACTCATCGATATGCTGGACAGGCCGTCAGCCGGTAAAATAATCTTTGACGGCGCTGATGTGACGGCTTCCGAAAAGGCGAGATTGGAAGCGCGCCGCCGGACGGCGTTTGTGCTCCAGAAGCCGGTGGTTTTCAACGCGAGTGTTTACGATAACGTGGCTTACGGTTTGAAATGGCACGGGGAGGGCCGTCGGCCGGTGGGAGAGAAGGTGGATGGGATTTTAGAGACGGTGGGCCTCGCCGAATATAAAAAGCGTAATGCCCGGACGCTCTCCGGCGGGGAGGTCCAGAGGGTGGCTATCGCCCGGGCGTTAGCCGTTAAGCCGGAGCTGCTGCTGCTCGACGAGCCCACCGCTAACCTCGACCCCGTTTCGGCTTCAAAGATTGAGGACCTGATATGGGACATTATCAAGCGGGATGACCTTACGGTAGTTATGGCGACCCATGATATGTCACAGGGGCAGCGGCTGTCTGACAGGATAAGCGTACTGGTCAACGGCCAGATTGTCCAGTCCGGCGGGGCCAGGGAGGTCTTTACATCCCCGAGAAATCGTGAGGTAGCCGAGTTCGTCGGCATGGAGAACATCATCGACGGGACGATTATTTCAGGCGAGACCGGGCTTGCCGTCATCGATATTTATGGCAAGGCTATTGAAGCGGTAACGGAATGCAATGTCGGTGAAGGCGTTCTGGTCTGTATCCGGCCGGAGGACGTGACCGTAGCCTTATCTAAATTATCCAGCAGCGCCCGCAACTGTCTGGCCGGGACGGTGAACTGGACGGCCTACGATGGCCCGATCTGCCGCGTCCAGATAGACTGCGGTTTCCCGCTGGTGGCGCTGGTCACCAGGAAGTCCGCCGATGAGCTGGGACTGTTAAAGGGAAAGCCGGTATACGCTACCTTCAAAGCGGTGAGTATCCATGTTATCAAACGGCATTGACAGTCCGCTGATATTGATGTTATATTTTTTAGGCTGGTAGCGTAGCTCAGTGGCAGAGCAGGGGACTCATAAGCCCTTGGTCGGTGGTTCAAATCCACCCGCTACCACCAAAGAAATCAATAAAATTTCTGAGAAGTCCCAGCCAATCTCTCTTCTTGATATAATTGGGCAAGAAAGAGGAAAAGTGCGTATTTCATTTAATGAGTTGTTACTCCTCCTATTTCTCCCCGTGGCCCTCTTGTTTACTAATACTTCAATATGTTACGCTAATGCGCCGCCGCCTCCGTCAATATTCATCATAGTCCCGCATGCCCCAAAAGACCTTATATTAAGCATAGGCTCGGTAGAAGCCAATAGAAAAGACAAAGCTTTCGAAAGCTATTATGGCTTTTTCTTCGACGTTAACAGACCTATAGATGATAATCTCCAAATTACTACCGGTAATAGCACCTATCAAATTAAGCTGCCCCCACTCAACTCGTATAGCAGCACATTTACATTAGACCTGGGGAACAAAAAGTTGACTCCCGGAACACCTTCATTCAGGCCTTACGAGTTCGCCTCCATTACAATTATATTGACACTTTTAATAGAAGGA
>JBGPRB010000244.1:0-3803 GCA_041489355.1 Dehalococcoidia bacterium | reverse complement strand
GAGTTTCTCCTCATCCGGACCGGTGGGTTTGACATACGGCCTGAAACCGGCGTTTAACTGCGCCACGCGCTTGGACACCATGTTGATGAGAATTGGAATGCTCGGGACTTTTACCTTTGCCTGTATGAGTCTCGCCGTCTCGACCAGACTCTCCAACCCCTTGCCCATGGTATTCAGGGTGGCCGTGGTCAGGGAAACGTGCTTTACCAGTCCTTCTCTCACTCCGGCCTCGACGGCATCAGCAATTTCCGAGGCGGCTTTCTCGATATTCGCATCCCACCAGTGCTGGACGGCGCAAAACCGGCAAGCTTTGCCTATCTGATGATAATAACACCTCTGGTTTACCACGGAGCGTATATGACCCTGTCCCACCATAACAGCCAGCTTGTACATGGGAACACCGCTGTCGGTGGTGCTATCGTAGAATCGTGGGTGGGGAAGCAGGGCAACGTCCGTGTATTTATCATCGTCCACCCAGACCTCATAATGAGCGGGGCTGCTCTTGACCAAATGAAGGGGAGACATTAATGCCCGTTTCCCGTTGACGATAAAAACAGGAATCAATTCACCATCCCTTGCCGGTGATTCGAGGCACAGGACCATCCTCCCGGTCCTTATAGCCGGGGTGTTATACCTTGTTTCCAGTTCGCTGATTAATTCCGGCGGAATTTGCACACCCCTTGCCTGGAGTTCAGCTTTCTTTCTAGCTACTGAATCTGACCTGTTCACAACCACCTCATTTTTTAAATTTCAGATAACAAAACAGTCAGCAAGATAGCGGCGGAAATTACCAGCCGAAAAACTGATAGAGCTTTAAAAGCCGTAATCCCCCGCTTCCTGTTTGAGGGGGCCTTCAGGAACTTTAGTCCGCTAATCAGGGCGTAAATACCGGCAGCTATTACCAGGGCAAGGTAAAGTACGCCTAAGGGGGCCACTAAAGGCAATAATGCACCGAACAGTAGCGTCAGGCAGGTGAAGCCGATGCCAATTTTTACGGCAACCTGTGGCGATAGCGTGAAGAAAAGAGCCGGCGGCGCTTTCACACCGAGCTTACTATCGTTATCAGGAATTACGTGCAGGGGGTAATAAATCATGATGTGAGCCGTCTGCCAGACGACGCCGAGAAGGTAAAGATACCAGGGTAGCCAACTGCTGAATAATGTTTCCGGGGAGAATGCCGCCCAGCCTCCCAGGTAAATCAGGCCGACGATAGGCGGCAGCGATAGATAGCCGACTCTATCGCGGAGGTAAACTGAATAAAAGCCGCCCAGAATAATCGCCAGAAGAAGAATGAAAAAAGTCGCGGGATTAAAAGCCAGCCAGGCTATGGAGAGGCTAATGGCGAGTGAAACTATCACCACCAGCAGGGCTTCGTTGGGCTTGACTCTGCCGCTTGGTATCGGGCGGGCCGGCCAGATGTCTTTATCTCGCTCCCGGTCCAGATAATCGTTAGAGACGTTAACAGCGCACGAGGCAAAGGCCACAGACAAGAAACCGAGGAGGCACTTTATCAACGAAGGGTAGCCTCCTGATGCCAGTACGGCGGCGCTGGCGGCATTTACGGGAGTTAAAATAAAAAAAAGAGGACGGATTAAGGTAATAAAGCCTGACAGCCTGTCTCTCAAGCCAAACTCAAGCCGGGTCGTCAGTCCCTGGACCGAATCGGTACGGGCTTCATCGCTGCCAGAATTATAGATTGATACTCTTGCTTTAATGGTATTAATCTCCCAATATTAATGAATTGTATTTTTACCCCGCAGGCGTTCATTATCAAGCGGAAACAGGGCTTCGTAGCGTGATTTCGACATCTTCCCGGTTAAAATTACGGTGTTCACGGGGAACAGGCCGGGCGCCAGGTGGGCATAATAGAAATGGACGCTGAGGACGAACCACGCCAGAAATATGGCGACGCTGCGGTGTATGACCGCAGCTAACGCGATCCCCACCGGTTGAATAATCGAAGCCGAGACGGAGGTATAGTGCATGCTCAGGCCGGTAAGTGACAGGGTGGGTACTCCCAGAGCGATGATGAAGAAGTCTAATTTCTGGCCGAAGGTATATCGGCTATACTTAGGTTCCTCTTTTTTAAAGCCAAAAATATACAGGTTCATCTCGAAGAAATCCCTGAGGTCTTTAAAGGTGGGCAGCATTGCCTTGATTTTTTCTTTTTTGATGAAGAACTTGTAGACGAGATAGCCGATATAATAGAAAACGGTAAAGTCGACAATATAGGCAAAATAGTGGTGAAATTGGCGCTTGGCTTCGAGACCTCCCCAGATTTCCTCGACAAACCAGCGGGACACCGACCAATCCGGGAACGCCTGGGCTAGTCCGAGAATACCCGCCAACGTCACGCCTATCATTATGAGGTAATGCTGCAATTTCAAATGGATATCAAAGCGGACTACCTGTTCTTCCCCGTGTCTATTTGGGGGTAGATGGGAAGACAGCTGCCTCCGGTTAATTTGGGAGCGAATCAGCTCTAAAACTATCGTGACCATCATGGGGAGAAGCAGACAAGCCGTCAGTATGTAGAGAATCCACCTTACCACAGTTACCAGGGCACTTGATATCTCCTGTTCCAGATAGGGGACATGGGGCGCATCGCTATAAAAGAGATATCCCCGAGGGTCCAGAGTCGGGAACAAATATATTAAGAACCAGATAAATGCCGCCAGTATCGCGAGTTCTACCAGTAAAACAAACGGGAAATATAACTTTTTTAACATGTCTCTTTTACACGCTAATTTACTTTTTGCGTGTTTTTCCCTCCTGCCCGAAGGGAACCGTGCCGATATCTCCTTCATACCCCTGGAGACGGTAAGCTCCCCTGGGCAGGTCTTTCATATCCTTCTTCTCAACTTTATATATCCGGCACAGCAGACAGGTAAGGTCCGGTGACCCATACATGGGGTCGAAGTGCTCGTTGGAGGTGAGCATATTGGGGCTGGATATCGTCAAGCCGTGGAGAGGTCCCGGTTCCTCGGGATAGAAGCAGTTGGCGGTAGCCATAACCACCCGGGGGTCTATACCGGGGAACACCCTGGCAAGCTGCCTGATTTTGCCGCGGGGCGACTCAATCCATATCCAGTCGCCATCTTTAACTCCGTGCTTTCTGGCTGTCATCGGATTAATCTGGGCAGTGGGGTAGACCATAAAGCTTCTCAGCCAGGGTATATTCCGGTACTGAGCAAGGAAGTAGAAGGGCTGGCGGTACCCTGTGGTGAGGATATACGGGTATTCCCTGGCCAGTTCCGGTGTGGAGACGGGGCTTTCGCCCGGCTCTACGAACTGCGGTAGCGGGTCATATCCCAGTTCTTTCAGGACTGTTGAATATAATTCCAGCTTGCCGGTCGGGGTGGGGAAGCCGCCTCCCTTTCTCCAGTAATCCGTCTTGTATTTATAGTATATCTGGTCTTTGCCCGTGCAGGCGCAAATGACCTGTTCGCTGAACTGCTTCCACGTGATGCCCGCCTTTCTTACTTGATAGTCCAGCATCTCTTCCACGTTTTTCCAGGGCCAGTATTTGGGTGCCGCTCTTCTACCTATATCGAGACATATCTGAGCATCAGAGCGGGCTTCACCCGGGGGTTCAACACACTTGTTGTGGGCTGAGATGAAGAAGCGAGGGTGCATATCGTAAATATCGTCTATCTCAAGGTAATGAGCCGTCGGCAGGACGATATCGGCATATTCCGCCGCCGGTCCCATAAACAGGTCGCACTGGACGCGGAAGTAGTCTTCATTTTCATAGGCTTTTATTACCTGTGGGGTATTAGCCAGGTGGACTATCTGCTGTCCGG
>JBGPRB010000243.1:0-3807 GCA_041489355.1 Dehalococcoidia bacterium | reverse complement strand
TGAATATTGAATCGGCCAAAGGCCGCGATATATTTAAAAAGCTGGTCAAGACCGCCGATTTCGTTATCGAGTCCTTTCCGCCAGGCTACTTGGATGAATCAGGCATAGGCTATACTGACCTCAGCAGCATCAATAAAGGTATAATCCTGGCGTCCATCACGCCCTTCGGTCAGGAAGGCCCCTACCGCGACTATAAAGACTCGGATATCGTCGTCATGGGCATGAGCGGCACGCTCTACCAGACCGGCGAGTTCGATGGGCCGCCCGTGCACATAAGCATGCCGCAGGCCTGCCTGCACGCCGGAGCGGACGCTGCCGTAGGCTGCATGGTCGCTTACTACCACCGGGAGGCAACCGGAGAAGGACAGCACGTTGATGTCTCCATGCAGCAGAGCGCCGCCTGGTTCCAGGCCAACGCCATGCCTATCTGGGAGCTTAATAAGGGAATTTTACATCGGTCTGGCGCTTTTCGCGCTGGCATGAGTAAAGATGTCGGCCAGCGGCAAGTATGGCCTTGTAAGGACGGGTACCTGTTCTTCAACGTCATCGGCGGCCGGACGGGCGCAAAATCCCTGAGCGCGCTGGTGGCCTGGATGGACAGTGAAGGGCTGGCCACCGATTACCAGCGTAACATGGACTGGGACAACTTTGACATGTTTACCGTTACCAGAGAAGAGATGCAGCAGGTATTACAGCCGGTTGGTGAGTTCTTCCTGAGGCATACGAGTCAGGAGCTCCTGAAAGGGGCCGTGAGCAAAGGGGTATCGCTCGGGCCGCTATCCAGCATGCGCGATTTATTGAACGACGAGTGCCTCAAGGAGCGCCATTTCTGGAAAGAGATAGAACACCCCGAGCTGGGTGCGAGCCTTACCTATCCGCGGGAGTTCTTCCGGTCATCGGAGATAGACTGCTCGATACGGTTCCGGGCGCCCTTAATCGGCGAGCATAACGACGAGGTTTTTAGTAAGATAGGAATTTCGGGAAAAGAATTGGAATCATTGAAACAGACAGGAGTAATTTAGTGTTCAATCATATATATAAACATTTAATATCTCCTCTCCCTTGACGGGTTCACCCTGAAGGTTCTCCCTGAAGGGAGAGGTAAGGGTGAGGGTGAAAAATCCGCCTTAATCAAGATACCCCCTCACCTTAGTCCTCTCCCGCGGTGGGGAGAGGAAATGTGTATTTTTGATATTGTAATATTTTTAATAATTATTCTTAAGAAGTATAAGGGGAGTTATTACTTTGTATATAAATAAGCGGGAAGGCGTATTCAGCGGCCTGAAAATACTATCTTACTCCTGGGCGGTGGTCGGCCCGCTGACCATGAAATTCTTCGCAGACCACGGGGCGACGGTTATCCGGATAGAAACGCGCCAGCGTCCCTGCACCATGAGGTCCTCAGCACCCTATAAGGACAACAAGCCCAACTATAACCGCGGCGGCTATTTTACCTACTACAATGCCAACATCCTGAGCTTCGCCCTCGATATGAATCACCCCAGAGCCAGCGATGTAGCCAGAAGGCTGGTGGCCTGGTGCGACGTTTTCATGGAAAACTATACGCCGGGCAACATGGAGAAATGGGGGCTGTCCTACGAGGAACTGAAGAAGATAAAGCCGGACATCATCATGCTGCGGCAGAGCGGCTACGGCTCATGGGGGCCTTATAAGAACCTGCCGGCTTTCGGCATGGTGCTGGTGCCCATCGCGGGATTGCCTAACTTTATCGGCTGGCCGGGCAAGGAGCCGCTGCCCGTGGGCGTGTCCGCTTATACGGACTGCATCAGTCCGCGTTTCGCCTCGGCCGCTTTGATTGCCGCGCTGGACTATCGTAACAAGACAGGCAAGGGGCAGATGCTGGATTTATCGGAGTTTGAAGCGGCCATCTATTACATCATGCCGGCTATTCTCGACTACGTTTCCAATAAACGGGAACCCGAGAGAATCGGCAATGCCTCCCCTTACGCCGCCCCTCACGGGGTATACCCCTGTAAGGGCGATGACCGCTGGTGCACCATCGCCGTGTCCAGTGACGAGGAATGGATGAATTTGTGCCGGGAAATCGGCAGACCTGAACTGGTGGAAGACCCCCGGTTCAATACTCTGGCCAACCGGAAGAAGAACGAGGATGAGCTTAACAGATTACTCGGCGATTGGACTGTTAACTATACCGCCGAGGATGTTATGGCCCGGCTGCAGGCGGCCGGCGTGCCTTCCGGCGTCGTCGAGAATACAGCCGATGCGTATAACGACCCTCAACTGAGAAAACGCAATATTTACTGGCCCATGAATCACAGCGAGATGGGAAATTTCACCCATCTGGGGCAGAGCTTTGAGCTGTCAAAAACACCGGCCAGAGCGTATTCGCCGAGTCCCCTTCTAGGTGAACACACGGAACAAATCTGCACCGAGATGCTCGGTATGTCCGATGAGGAGTTTGTCAGTCTGATGCAGGAAGGTGTTTTTGAATAAAAAGCACCAGTGTCATTCCAGCGAAGGCTGGAATCCAGTGGTGGGGATAAGGGGTGTGGATTCTGGTTGGAGTTTACCCCGTACACCGATACGGGGCCAGAATGACATTAATTAATAATTTTTATTTAGCAAATTTCAGGGAGGTAAGCGATGTTAAAATTTGAAAAAGCAGCGGATTTCGAAGACGTTATCTATGAGAGGAGCGGCTATGTCGCTCGTATTACACTGAACAAGCCCGATACCATGAACACGGGCGTAAAAGATGTCGGCAAGGCGATGGCCCTGGTAGAAGAGGCTGATGATATTAAAGTCCTCATTATCAAGGGTGCGGGCCGCGCTTTAGCCGCCGGCGCACCGCTTAACGAGGTCGGCTTCGTGTACGGCTGGAAAGAGCCGAAGCATGGAGAAAAAGCGCCCAAGACCCCGATAAGGAACCGGCTCAAGTTCGACCGGAGCGTTTTCTACGAAGGTGCGTTGAAGATGCTGTTTTTCCCCAAAATTACCATCGTCCAGGCGCACGGCTACCTGCTGGGGGCTTCCATGGACATGTACCTCGGGTGCGATTTTATCATCGGCGCCGAGGACTGCAAGTTCGGCGAAATCGAGGTAAGGCTGGGTATACCCAATCTAACCATCACGCCGCTGATGATACTGCGCTGCGGGTTTACGCATGCTATGGACCTGTGCCTGACCGGCCGCATGATTGACGGCAAGGAAGCCGCGCGCATCGGCCTCATCAACCGCGCTGTCCCCGCCGACCAGCTTGAAGACGAGGTCAACCGCTATGCCGAGGGGTTTGCCAAGTTCCCGCGCGACGGCATCGCCATGGGCAAGGCATCGAAACAGGCCGTCTGTGATATCATGGGGATTACCGCCGGCATGACCAACTCCTGGATGATGCATACCATGCAGACCAACATCCACTTCGAGGAAGATGAGTTCAGCTTCTTCAAGGCAAGAAGGGACATGGGCGTTAGAGAAGCTATTCACGCGCGGAACAAGTTCTATGAACTCCTCGACAAATAACGTACTAAATCGCGTGAGCGGGAGAGAACGTCATGGACGCTGCTTATTCACTGGCTAAGAATCTGGTTAATATTAAGTATAATGACATCCCCCGTGATGTGGCGGAGCATACTAAAAAGCAAATCCTGGACATTCTCGGGGTGGCGCTGGGCGGCTCTTCAAAGACAGGGGTAAAAGAGCTGGTGGAACTGGTCACGGAATGGGGCGGCAAAGAAGAAAGCACCTTACTCTGTTATGGCCATAAGGTTCCCGCGCCCAATGCCGCCCAGGTTAATGCTACCATGGGCCACGCCCTGGACTATGACG
>JBGPRB010000242.1:0-3813 GCA_041489355.1 Dehalococcoidia bacterium | reverse complement strand
ATGTCCCTGATAGTCATTTTATTCATGTATCGCTCCCGATTGTCAATAACCTGAAACAAATAATTTGAACGCTATATATTTCCGCATCAAGATAACGTCACTCCCCTACCCTACTACGTTGTTTTAGCTTTATCATCAACGTTTAACGGTACATTAGAAACGGAGTCGGGAAACAGTTTTAAAACCTGCCGCGCGATGCCGTTAGCATCCAGACCGTATTTGGAGCGCAAAATAGCCTGAGTCCCGTGCTCAACGAACTCATCCGGGATACCGATGTTCTTCACCGTTACATCACACCTTCCGGACTCCTGCAGCAGCTTGATAATACTGCTGCCAAAGCCGCCGTTAAGTACATTCTCCTCGACCGTAACGATACGCTTGATACGACCGGACAGGTCAATGATAAGCGACTTGTCCAGGGGTTTGGCAAAACGAGCGTTGACCACGGTAGCCTCGACCCCCTTTTTTGCCAGTTCGCCCGCTGCCTCCAGCGCAGGGGCTACCGAGGCGCCTAAAGCGATGAGCGCCACATCTTCCCCGTACCTGACCACTTCACCCTCGCCTATGGGTATCTCACGGAGCTTAGTATCCAGCGGTACTCCTAAGCCGGGGCTGCGGGGGTAACGTACCGCCATGGGACGTCCCGACTTTACGGCGGTATATAGAAGGTGCTGAAGCTCGTTTTCATCTTTGGGAGCCGTTAAAATCAGATTGGGGATAAGGGTGAGATAAGAGATATCAAACGTACCCTGGTGTGTCTTGCCATCATCGCCGACAATTCCCCCGCGGTCAATCGCGAAGACAACCGGCAGGTTCTGGAGACAAACATCATGTATTATCTGGTCGAAGGCACGCTGAAGAAAGGTCGAGTATATCGCCACGACCGGTATGAAGCCCTGCGTCGCCATGCCGGCGGCAAAAGTGACGGCATGTTGCTCGCAGATACCGACATCAAAGACGCGTTCCGGGAACTCGGCTTCAACAATGCTCAGGCAGTTCCCCTCGGGCATGGCCGGCGTAACCACCACCAGCCTGGGCTCCTCGCGGGCCAGGCGGAGCATCGTTTGGGCAAAAACCTCACTATAGGTCAGTACTTTGCTGTCATTGCTTCCCTTGGCCGGCACGCCGTGGAAATAGACGGCATTGCTCTCCGCCGGAGAGTAGCCCTTGCCTTTGGTGGTGACGACATGTATGAGAGTCGGCCGGTTAGCGTTATCCCTGGCCTGGGTAAGAACACCCTCAAGATCCTGAATATTATGCCCATCAATCGGCCCGATGTAAGCAAAGCCGAGCGCCTCCCACAGTGGTGTCGGCGCCAGAAATCCCTTGAATCTTTCCTCTATCTTCTGGCTCAGTTGCCACAGATTATCACCCATGGGCAGAGCCGTAATTATCTTCTCACCTCTTCTCTTTGCCTTACGCAAACGCTGGTCGAACCTAACCCTGCTCAACAGTTTGGCCAGGGCGCCCACGGTAGGTGAAATGGACATTCCGTTGTCATTGAGAATCACGATGAGACGGGAACCCAGGTGACCTGCATGGTTCAGCGCCTCGAAAGCCATCCCCGCGGTGATGGCACCATCGCCAATAACGGCAACCACATGGTAGTCTTCACCGGCAAGGTCACGGGCGATGACCATGCCCAGCGCCGCCGAAATCGATGTGCTGGCATGGCCGGCACCGAAGGGGTCGTGCTCACTCTCGTCACGGCAGGTAAATCCGGAAAGTCCCCCGTACTGGCGTAAGGAATTAAAATTTTGCCTGCGTCCGGTAAGTAGTTTGTGCACGTAGCTCTGGTGACCTACGTCCCAGACAATTTTGTCTTTGGGACTATCAAAGACTCGATGCAGAGCTATAGTAAGTTCAACGACACCAAGATTGGAAGCTAGATGACCACCGGTAGTGGTTACCGTGGTGATAATTTCTTGCCTGAGTTCGGCAGCCAGTTCCTCCAGCGCCTCCGGCGATAATCCTTTCAGGTCGGCGGGACTATCGATTTTATCCAGAAATTTCGGCATAGCCTTTTAACTTATTAATCAGGAGCACTCAGTCAATACTATCAATGTGAACGAATAATTGTCAAGCTGAAGGCATGTCGGACGCTGCTTCCTATAGCCAGCTTGACTCTATCGTCATCCTTTTGTTAAACTCGCAGGGTGACAGGTCTGGAACAATGGATACTTGACTTCATTGCCTCTACCTATAACCTATTACAGTGGCCAGGTGTAGTAGCCCTCATGGCGATAGAAAGCGCCTGCATTCCTTTCCCCAGCGAGCTCATCATGCCTCTGGCGGGCTGGATGCTCATCAAGCAACAGTCTCTGCCGGCGATACATACTTTGATAGGCGGTGCCTACGGAGCTATAGGAAACACTGTCGGCTCAGTTATCGCCTACATCGTGGGCATGTGGGCCGGCCGTCCACTGCTGAATAAATACGGCCGCTATATCCTGATATCCCAGCATGACCTTGATATAGCAGACCGCTGGTTTTCCCGCAGGGGCAGCTGGACGGTCTTCATCGGCCGCATACTGCCGGTAATTCGCACCTATATCAGCCTGCCGGCCGGTATTGCCAGAATGAATATTATCAAATTCATTGTCTATACCTTTATAGGCTCTTTCATCTGGAGCACCGGCCTGGCCTACGGCGGCTACCAGTTGGGGGAACACTGGGAGCAGCTGCGGAGCGTCATGCGCCCCTTCGACCCCCTGTTCATCGCGATAATACTTGCCCTTATCGGCTTATATGTTTACAGACATATCAGGCAAACAAAAGGCCATAAGTCCAGCTAAAGATAATTGAAAGCAGGCGGAAGCATATCATCGCGGATATGGGCTTGCTCTTCCCAGAACCTCAGCAGAACGACTATATTGACCTAATTCTTCATTCGTGATACATTTTTAGGGAAGCAGAGCGTGTCCCTGTAGCTCAGACGGATAGAGCGGCTGCCTTCTAAGCAGTTGGTCGCGCGTTCGAGTCGCGCCAGGGACGCTGGCCCCGCTCCAGGAACTGACCATCACCGGCACTTTCTGGCCCTGTCTGTCCTGTAAGATGGCATCAAGCGTCTCTTTCATATAACCTGCCCAGCCAGTCTGGTCATGGTAAAGGCCGGGACGGGTCTTCAGCTTTTCCACATGTTTTTCCATCTCCTGAAGAGATGTGCTGGCCTTCCGTGTGGTAGAGGCAGTAAAAGCCCCGGGTTGAAGGTACCAGACACGGCGTGAAGCGACCGATTCGTTAGGCCTGGTTACCTCTTTTTTCTTTTTTGCCGATTCTTCCGGTAAAGCCCAGTTCCGCCGACGGGAATACCGGCTGTCTTGAGTAACTGTTACCGCGTCCCTTTTCTGGAATTGAGTTTTCACCGGGGTTTCCACCTGCTCCTGTTGCCGGTAAAATAGCCCGCGCCTCGATGCTATTACCTTCCCCAGCTTTTCCAGGTTAACCGCGGGAGGAGCCGGCGGTCTACCGTAAGATACCGCTAAATCCACCAGCTTGGGCATCATATACATCACTACTAAAGTTCGGAAAATCCCGGAAATTAAGAAAATGCTGAGTAACCTGCTCCCGAAGGTGAAAAAAATGCCCTTAACGAGGTAAGCGCCCACCAGGCCTCCCAGCGCCGTGCAGAACAGGACCAGACATCTGGTATAAACAATATAGCGTAACTTCTTCGGCTTCGGTGCCACCTTGTACAGGTAACTCTGGGTGCACAGGTCATAAGCCCCCCAGCAGATACCTGATATCGTTTGAACGAAAGCAAGATACCCGATATTAGAGCAGAAAAGCCAGCAGATTGGAATTGCTGGAATT
>JBGPRB010000241.1:0-3823 GCA_041489355.1 Dehalococcoidia bacterium | reverse complement strand
GGCGACACGCTGGCGTTCGTCCTCCTGGGCCGAGATGATACGCCGCAGTAGTTGTTCCCGCATCTGCTCTTTGCTCTGAAGCTCCTGGTATAGCTGGGCATTCTCCACGGCAATACCGAGCTGGTGGCCGAGCGATGTCAGGAGCTGGACTTCCTGTTGTGTGAAAGCTCGTGGCGTATGGCTGGCTATGTTCAGCACGCCGACCACCCGCTCTTTGGACTTCAAAGGTACGCTGATAAATGCTTTCAGGCTGTCCGTGGACTTGTTGGCGGCTCCATCGACGACCAGTGCCTCGCCCTTCTCGGCAACCTTCCTCGCCACTTCTAGACTGGATATCCACTGCGACGATTGCTCGGACAGGCCGCGCAGGACCCGGTAAGAGGGGCTTTTTGATTTTTCGTCCATGAGAAGAATACCCCCCACCTCGGCATCCGTAAGTTCCAGGACTTTATCCAGCACCCCGTTGAGAATCACATCCAGGCTCAGGGACTGGCTGGCTGTGGTCGCGATGGCGTTCAGCGCCAGAAGATGGCGGTTGGCTTCAAGAATCCTTTTCTCCAGCTCCTTGCTCTCCGTAACGTCCCGGCTCATTTCAATTATCCGGGTGATATTGCCTCTCCCGTCATATAGCGGGGAGATAGTCATCTCGAGATACTTGCTCTTGCTCGTGCCGTCCCCGTTGGTATCCTGTAGCTGAAGAAATCGTACCGGTTTACCCGTCTGCCACACCTGGGCGGCCGGACAGGCGCGTAGCGGCGGACTACAGGGAGCATTTAATCCGTAGAGTACTTCATAACAATGCCGCCCTATAATTCCCTTATTTGTATGTTTGAGCCGTAAGTTCCGGTTTACATCGGTTATGCGCAGGTCTTTATCGACGACCATGAGCTCTTCATCGAGGCTGTCGATAATTGACTGCAGAAAATCCCTTGACCGGCGTAGTTGCTCTCCTGTTTCTTCGAGTTGCCGGGTCTTCTCCTCCATCTCCTTGAGGGAGTCCCGCAGCCGTTCCCGCATGAGCTCGTAGGTGCTGACGAGTAACCCGGTCTCTCGGGGGGTGGGATTTATGCGGCCTATCAGGCTGAGGAAGGAATTTCGTATAGCTCTGCCCACGGCATTTATCAGGCTAACCAGTACCAGCATAGCTAGGTTAGCCAGGAGGTTAACCTTATACCAGAGGCCCGCTCTCTTTCCCATCTTGCTGTCTCCCTTTAGCCTTCATTATGAATTATACCACAGGCTTCGGCATGATTCTCGGCGCTATCCGGTAGGGCTTAAATATCTCGATTCCTTGAAATGAGCCGCTCAGGTATCGCTATAAACTTTTCTGTTCGGTTTTGGTTGTTTAGGTATTATCTAAATTTCAAACCATATTAACCTCACCCCTTCAGGGTGAACCCCTTATCCCCCCTCCCCCTTTCCTTGTCATTGTGAGTCCTTCTACTGAAGGACGAATCAATCCGTTGTCTCTACCCCATACCTTTATCCTTCCATAGGAAGGACCTTTTTCCCCTCCTCCCTCCCTGTCATTCTGAGTGAAGCGAAGAATCTCGGGGTGGTCTTCGCCCCCTCTCTCCTAAACTCCCCTCTCCAGCCAGCAGTTGCTCGATTATCTGATATATCCGGGCTGGAGAGGGGCAAGGGGTGAGGTGAGAACATTAACCAAAAAGCAAGCATTACCAGATAAACATATCCTTGACTGGCTGGGCTATCTATCGTAAACTTCTCACGAGTCTATGCTTAACGATAGTGTCATTGAACCGGCCGTAGAAGCGGAAAAGGTGTCATTCAGCTTCGAGCATTTGAAGGCGCTTGATGGACTTTCGCTTCAGGTGCCGAAAGGTATCAGCTTCGGACTGCTTGGCCCCAATGGCGCCGGAAAAACCACCCTCATTCGACTGCTGGTTGGCTTGCTCAGACCTGGAAGTGGCAAAATCCGCCTGATGGGGCAGGCACCCTCCCGAAAAACGGCTCACCTCATCGGCTATATGCCCCAGTTGCATTCTCTCTATGCCGAATTATCGGTTATGCAGAATGTGGAGTTCTTCGCTCGCGTCTATGGGCTGACCGATAAAATCCGCCGGACCGGACGCGCCGAGGAGGTCATTAGGTTGGTTGACATGTGGTCGCGCCGTAATGACTCCGTGCAGAAGTTAAGCGGCGGGATGAAACAGAGAGTCAGCCTCGCTTGCGCTATAGTTCATAACCCCCCTCTCCTTTTTCTTGACGAACCGACCGTCGGCCTGGACCCTGAGCTGAGGGTCACTTTCTGGGAATACTTCTCTAAGCTGACCAGGCAGGGTACCACGCTTATTATTTCCAGCCATACCATGGACGATGCCTCTCACTGTGACTCGCTCGCCTTTATGCGCAGCGGCAGGATTATCGCTAGGGGGAGCCCCGATAGTTTGCAGCAGGCGGTCGGACGTCCTGGAGCTACCCTGGAGGACGCTTTTCTTTATTTCGTCCGTAGCGGGGAAAAGGGGAAAGATGCCTAGCCTGGCTTTCACGGTCGCTTCCAGGGTAATCCGTCAGTTGACGAGAGACCGCCGGACGCTGGCTCTAATCTTTATTGTGCCTCTGGTAGTCATGACTCTCATAGGCTTGAGTTTCCCGGAAACTACTGTTCTGGACTATATTGCCCCGGCGCTTCTGACGACGCTGGCTTTGTTCTTTGGTTTTCTGCTTACCGGTATCAGCTTTCTCAGGGAACGCTCTCAGGGTACGTTGGAGCGCCTGATGGCATCGCCGGTATCGCGACTGGATATAGTCGTTGGCTATCTCTTTGGTTTCTTTATTTTTGCTCTGGTACAGACATTAATCATACTCCTGTTCACTATCTATGTATTGAAGGTAAACTACCATGGGGATTTATGGCAGATTTTTATCTTTCAGGTCATCGTGATAGTCGGGGCCGTTAATCTGGGTATATTTATATCTACCTTTGCCAGGAATGAGTTCCAGATGGTGCAGTTTATCCCCTTGATTATCCTTCCGCAGGTGTTTCTCTCCGGAGTGCTCTGGCCGGTGGAACAGATGCCGGACTATCTCCAGTGGATATCTAAAGTGCTGCCCTTGACCTATGCGGTGAGAGGACTGCGGGACATTATGCTCAGCGGGCAGAACCTGGTTGATGTTTGGGTTGAGCTGGCGGTGCTGGTTGGTTTTGCTGTTATTATATCGGTCTTAGCCGCGATTACCCTGCGGAGAAATGCCTGAATTGCATATTTTCAGCATCTTCTCGTAACTTGACAGGGATAAAGCCGTCCGTTTAAAGTATTGGGTACACGATATATCGCCATTATTATTAAATGATAATGAATATTGTGCCTGTTTATGTAGAAAGGGGGAAACGATGCGAAAAATTACCGGTAATGTCTACGTAGAAAGCGAGATAAGCAGATGTAATACGAGCCTGGTGGTCACGAAAGAAGGGGTGGTGGTCATTGATACTCCGATGGTGCCGGCGAGTGCCAGAAAATGGGCTAAAGAAGCCACTAAGTTTGGGCCGATTCGTTACGTGATTAACACTGAACCTCATGGCGACCATGTCTCCGGCAACTGCTATATGGGGGGCACGCTGGTGGCCCACGAGGGTACGCGTGACGCTATACTGGCGTCTAAGCTGGATGATTTCATAGGTATGCTTAAGATGATGCAGCCGGATAGCCCTCCGCTGGACGGGGATTTCCGCTTTCGTCCGCCGGATATTACCTTCTCACAGCAGCTGACTCTTTATCTGGGCGACCATTCTTTTCATCTTATCAATATGCCCGGGCATACTCCCTTCCAGGTGGCTGTGTACGTCCCCGAGGAAAGGATT
>JBGPRB010000240.1:0-3849 GCA_041489355.1 Dehalococcoidia bacterium | reverse complement strand
CAAAATCTTCAGGCCATTGCTTTGCTAGGATAGCTGCCAGGTTGAAGTTATTCAATATCAGACACTCCTCGCCTACCATGCGTCGCTGGACCTTGTATACAACCTCAACGGCATCTTTGATGTTATTAAACGGTATGAAAAAGGTTTTATTTATCTTCGGCCTGTACTCAATCTTGAACTGTCCCCAGGTTACTACCCCCAGGGTCCCCTGGGCACCCTGCAACAGCCGGGCCCACATGATGTTGCCCGGACCTGAAGGATTAACGCCATCTGAAAAGCTTTTATCCGGGAACCCGGGGACACACGCTGAGCCGGTTTTGAACAATTCCCCGTCAGGCAGGACCACCTCTACAGTCATCAGGGTATCGGTATACTCGAATTTGGGGATGAGCACAGGCTCTCTCTCCAGATGACTTGTCAGTGCTGACTTCAAGTGGTGTGGCAGCAATGGGGCTAAGGCCATCATATCATGCTTTTCCAATTCAGGTTGCAATTGCTCCCAGGTGACGCCAGCCTCGATTCTGGCCATTCTGTTGCGTTCATCGATAGCTAAAATCCTGTTCATCCCGCTCAAATCCAGAATTATTCCACCTTGAACTGGAATGGTATCCCCGTGGAAGTGGATACCAGAGCTACAGGGCACGACCGGTAATTTCTTTTCATTAGCTAGTTTGATGACCTTTTGGACCTGTTCTGCATTTTTTGGCTTAGCCACATAGCTGGGCATACTTGGTGGGCTCAAACTGTTATCCTTAGAATATGGCTTAAGTCTTTCGGCATTGTCAAAAACGTTCTTAACCCCCACAATACCCGTTAACTCTTCCTTAATTGCCATCGCCCTCTCACCTTTCTATTTTTTATTTCCATGCTTCACATTATACAACACAGTCGCTTGTTTTGTTCAATGACGTCACTGCAATCAATAATCTAGGTTAAAAGCCAGTTTAAAGGTTCTACCTTCCGTACGGTACCGCCCACCATTCCCCACCCGTTTTACACCTCCCCAAATCCCGGGTATCAAGGACCAGATTCCAAACAAAAATAGTTTGATAATATAAATTTATGTAATAAATAAGGATTTTATTGTCGATGTTTCTACGGGCAATTCAAGCCTGCTTTATTGATCCTTGACAACCTGTAATAGCAGTTAGTATCATAACCCTTATAGATAATCGATTAATTAGCAGGAGTTTTATGAGTAAGCAAAGAGTATTGATATTTTTCGGAGCGCACCCGGACGATGAGACTTTCGGCATGGGTGGCACCATCGCTTTGTATGTGTTGAAGGGAATAAAGGTATTTTATGTTTGTTCTACCCGTGGTGAAGCGGGTACGGTAGACCCTCAGCTTATGAAAGGCTATGCCAGTATTGGAGATTTACGCTGGAATGAATTGAAATGTGCCGCGCAGGTACTCGGTCTGGCTGATATTATTTCTCTTAGCTACCGCGATTCCGGGATGCCGGGTTCAGAGCATAATAAACACCCTGATGCACTGGCCATGGCTCCAATCGAACAGGTTGCCGGGAAAATGGTTAAAATCATCCGTGAGCTCAAGCCGGATGTTGTGGTTACCCATGACGCCGGCGCAGGATATGTGCACCCCGACCACATCGCGACGCATCACGCCACGGTTAAGGCATTTTATGACGCCAGTGACCCATCGCAATATCCCGAAGCCGGTCCGGTATTCCAACCCCGAAAGTTGTACTTCGGAGTTAGACCTCTCAGGTTTATGAAATTAATGGTCAGGTTAATGCCACTATTCGGACAGGACCCGCACCATTTTGGACGCAATAAGGATGTCGACTTCACCAAAACAATGGGAGTGGAGTATCCTGTTCATGCTGCCGTATATCTTACGAAACAGGCCCGTGATATTAGAGCCAGAGCCTTTGCCTGTCATGTCAGTCAGGGCGGAGGACAGCCCCGGCGAGGCCCTTTTCTCTTCAGGATTGCTAATATATTGCGCAGGCAGCAGGACTATTTCATGCGTGAATACCCACCGCCAATCCGTCGTAGAGAGAAAGACCTGTTTGAGGGAGTGCCGCAATAAATACTATTTATACTTTCAACTCTGGTTTTCTCTTAGTCGAACAGTTCACCTAGTATCACTTTGCCGGCCGGGTACGGGGCGGCGCCAGTGGAAGTCCCCCGGTGACATTAATAAACTCACCGGTGATGAATGATGAAAGTTCCGAGGCCAGGAATAAGGCAGCCCCGGCAATATCTTCGGGAGTGCCTACCCTGCCCAGCGGCACTGTTTTACCGAGTTCGATGAAAAATGCGTCGTCATTCAAGCGTGAGCCGAAGAATGCTGTCCGGATGGGCCCTGGAATAATAGCGTTTACACATATGTTAAAAGGTGCCAGCCCGACAGCCAGGTCGACCGTCATACCCAGGACACCGGCCTTACCGCTGTGATAATGAACATTTGAGGAGGGGGGTGCTGTTGCGCCGAGGGAAGAAATATTGATAATTTTACCGTATTTTTTCGCTTTCATGTGAGGAACGACGTATTTACAGCCCAAAAAGCCACTCTTCAAATTCAAAGCGATAACGTTATCCCATTCCTCTTCCGACATATCTTCAACAGGCGCTGTGGAAGGTAATCCTCCAGCATTATTTACGAGGATATCAATTTTGCCGAATTTTCCGATGACCTTATTTACCAGGTCGCTTACCTGCTTACTGTTGGTGGCGTTACACTGGACAGCAATTCCTTCCCTGCCCCTCTTGGCGATTTCAGCTACAGTATCATTAGCTTCTTTCATGCTGATGTCAGCAATGGCGACCGAACAACCTTCCTCAGCGAACTTTAAGGCTATACCTCGTCCTATTCCCTTGGCGCCCCCGGTCACAATGGCGACTCTATTCTCAAGTAACATATGCCCTCCCTCGTTAAGTCTGTTAAGATGAACTACTAAAATATGGTGCGGTTTCTGATTTTATCTACCAAAAAGCCTGATATATAAGATACGGCTGTATTCATCAACCTCCTTGAATCATGGGGAGAAGTACAAGCTCGCTGTATTCCGTAACCGGCCGGTTCAAGTCCTTCGGGACGATAGCCTCACCATCGCATAGAACCAGAGCATAAAGGGCATCGTCGGTATTGAATAACAACTCTTTGAAGATGGGAAATAAGTCAATCAGGTTGTCCAGGCACTCTCTTACAGTGCTTCCCTTGACTTCTACTATCTCCCGGTTGCCGGCATACGGCTGGAAAGCATGGTTTAACTTTATCCTGATATCCATAATCTTAAAATGAATCCTGTTTATTAACCTATCATTCGTATGTTTGTTTTGTCAAATGAGTCTAACGGCAATTTAAAATTACTGCGATATTTTCCCCACCTGCAAATCAAGTTGATTCACAATACGAAATATGTTAAACTTTAACCACTTTTTTGCGTGTATTTTAATGCCTTTTTCAGGGAGGAATAGAACATGACTGAAGCGAGAAGTGGTAGAGGACCTTCCGGACCGGGAATGGGCGGACCCGGTGGACCCGGCGGACCGGGAGGGCCAGGGGGAACTCCCCAGCCACCACCGACCATGGGCGGTTATAACTGTAAAATTCTGCGGGTAAACCTCTTCGAGAATAGTGCGGTATCAGAACCGTTGACTTATGAATTCGCCAGAAAATATATCGGCGGTGCCGGATTCGTGACCTATTTTCTGTGGAAAGAACTGAAACAGGGAGTAGATGCCCTCGGGCCGGATAATAAGCTGATATTTGCCCTGGGGCCGGGTACCGGCCTTAGTCTACCGGGCGCTTCCCGTTACTGTGTTGGCGCCAAGTCCCCGCTTACCGGAGGCGTCGCTAAAGCTGAATCCGGAGGGTTCT
>JBGPRB010000239.1:0-3876 GCA_041489355.1 Dehalococcoidia bacterium | reverse complement strand
TGAGCGGAGAGTTAACGAGGGCGATTGCTGATTTGGAAGAAAAGGAAGCCTTAAGGATAACTAGAGAAAAGCTGGAGCGTGGTGAAGAGCCCCACTTAATTCTTGAGGAGGGTAGAAATGGGATAGAGATAGTCGGCAAGCGATTTGCCGAAGGCAATTATTTTCTTCCTGAGCTTATTTTTTCAGCCGAGATTCTTAAAGGGATAACCGCAATAGTAAAACCAAAGCTCAAAAAAGAGGTGCAAACTGAACGCCTTGGCAAGGTAATTATCGGCACGGTAGCCGGTGACATACATGATATCGGCAAAGACATTGTGGTATTTATGTTGGACGTCAGTGGTTTCGAAGTATACGACCTTGGTGTGGATGTACCCGCACAGAAATTCATCGAGAAGATAAGGGAGACCAATGCCCCTATCGTAGGGTTAAGTGGGTTTTTAACATTGGCTTTTGATTCAATGAAGGAAACAGTGGGGGCGATAAAAGCGGCCGGACTGCGAGATAAGGTCAAGATAATGATTGGTGGCGGTCAGATTGATGAGGAAATAAGGAAGTATACCGGTGCTGATGCCTATGGGAGAGACGCTATGGTGGGGGTATCGCTGGCCAAGACTTGGCTGCGAGGACAATAGAAATGGGGAAGATGCCGGGGGAACTGTACCGAGAAAGAGAAAAGAGGGTTTTCGACGCTATTCAGTTGAAGGTACCTGACAGGGTCCCGGTTTCTACCGGTTTTGGCTATTTCCCGGCTAAATATGCTGGAGTAACCGTTAAAGACGCTTTTTACGACCATCAAAGATGGCGGCAGGCATATAGGAAAACTGTTCTGGATTTCGAGCCAGACATATTCCGGCTGATAGGAAATGACTCAGGCAAGGTACTTGAGGCCCTTAACAACAAGCAGATGATGTGGCCGGGACACGGCGTTTCACCAAATCATTCGCACCAGTTTGTTGAGGGAGAATACATGAAGGCCGACGAGTACGACCTGTTCCTTAAGGATTCATCTGATTTTCTGGTGCGTTGCTACTTGCCCCGCGTTTACGGGGCTTTAGCGCCTTTTGCAAAGCTGCCGCCCCTCAATACATTGCTGGCCGGTCTGCCTTTTAACAGCCTCGCTATGCCAGAATTTGCCAGCTTATTCGAGACCCTGGTAAAAACAGCTCATGAATCCCTCGCCTGGCGTGCGGAAACGGGCACCTTTGCTAAGGAAATGAGAGAGCTTGGGTTTCCCTGTTACGGCACGAGCGGAGGGAGTGCGCCTTTTGACGTGATTTCCGACCGGCTAAGGGGAATGCGCGGCACCATGCTGGACATGTACCGGAATCCGGATAAGCTCCTTGAAGCCTGTGAAATGCTATTGCCGCGGCAAAGCGAGAGGTTAAGCTCTACGGCAGCAGCGAGTGGCGAATCCATCGTATTTATCGCTCTGCACAGGGGTGCCGATGGCTTCATGTCACTAAAACAGTTTGAGACTTTCTACTGGCCCACGCTAAAAAAGCATGTATTTAATGTCGTGAATGACGGACTGACACCCTGTATCTTCTTTGAGGGTGACTATACTTCGCGTCTGGAATACCTTCTGGAACTTCCCAGGGGGAAGGTCCTCGGCCATTTTGATTCTTCTGACATAGTACGGGTAAAAGAAGTGCTGGGCAATCACATGTGCATCATGGGGAACGTCCCGCCTTCATTATTACAGACGGGCTCGCCCCAGGAGGTAAAAGATTACTGTAAAAGGCTCATCGATGTGGTCGGGAAAGGTGGCGGCTTTATCATGTCCCCCAGAAGCGCCATAGATGAGGTGAAGCCGGAAAATCTTAAGACAATGTTTGACTTCACTAAAGAGTACGGTAGATATAACTGATATGATGATGCAAGCTTAAGTAGAACGGGCGCATAAGAATGGGACGAGAATAAGGTCAGATTTAGATACCGTGACAGATTATTTAATGGATTTTGAGCCAATAGGCTGGAAAGGCAAGTGCCGGGACAGCGAGTCTATCCTGGCGTGTGCCCGCCGACTAGGTCTTGGTATCAGCAGTGTATGCGGAGGGCGTGGAACCTGCCACACCTGCCAGGTGCGGGTCACCAGTGGCATCCTATCCGAGCCAACCCGTAGTGAAGTAGAAGCCCTTTCACCTCGAGAGCTTGCTGACGGCTGGCGCCTCGCCTGCCAAGCTACTCCTGCCAGCAATTGCAAATTAGTGCTTCCGCCGGAGTCATTGAGCACTTCACAGCGGATATACCTGGAGGGACTGGAGGCAATTGTTCCCCCGGAACCTCCTGTCAAAGCCTATCACCTCCAGCTAACAGCGCCATCTTTATCCGACCAGAAGGCTGACGCTAACCGCTTGTTAGAAGTACTGAACAAGCAACACCTGATATCGTGTCGTAAGATTGATACTAGTGTTTTACGTTCCCTGTCTCCGCAGATACGTACCTGGAACTGGGAGTGTCAGGCCTCAGTCCGTGATGATGAAGTAGTAGCTCTGGGTCCATGGCCCAGTCGCCAACTGGGGCTGGCCGTAGATTTAGGCACTACTACAATTGCCGGCTATTTGCTTGATTTGAGTAGCGGTCAGACCTTAGCCTCTCAAGGGGTCATCAATCCCCAGATTAGCTATGGGGAAGACATAATTAGTCGTATTAATTATGTCATAAAGTCGCCACATGAAGGAATCCGGCTGCAAAAACTGGTTGTAGACAAGTTAAACGAACTGGCCTCTGGACTCTGTTCCCAGGCTTGTGCTAACGTTGATGCAATCGTTGAGGCAGTGGTCGTTAGCAACACTGCCATGCACCATTTACTGCTTGGTTTACCCGTAAGGCAGCTTGCGCTTACTCCTTTTACCGCTGCGGCTAGCCTGGCTCTTGATATTAAGGCATATGAATTAGGGATAAATATAGCGCCGGGAGCATATATACATTTTCCACCTATTATTAGAGGCTTTGTTGGCTCCGACCATGTGGCTATGTTACTGTCTATTGACTCCCGCCAAGTTGATGGTCTGGTAATTGCTCTAGACATAGGGACGAATACCGAAATCTCCTTGGTAAATGGTGAAGAGATAACTACGACCTCCTGCGCCTCCGGTCCTGCTTTTGAAGGTGGGCACATCAAGCACGGTATGCGAGCTGCCAAAGGAGCCATCGAAAGACTTCGAATAACAAAGGATGCCATCCACTACCAGACCATTGATGAAGCACCACCGGTGGGCATATGCGGGTCAGGAGCACTTGATGCCTTGGCTCAGCTCTATCTGGCAGGAGTTATTGATAATGGCGGACGACTTAGGCGTAACCACCCCCGTGTCCGGATGACAGATAACCAAGCCGAATTCCTACTAGTTGACCAGGAAGAACAAGATGGACACCCTGTAATCGTCATTACTCAGAAGGATATACGAGAATTACAACTGGCAAATGCAGCTATTCGTACTGGCATCCAGCTCCTCCTCGAAACGAATGGCTTCACTGAAGAACAGATCAGGCAAGTTGTAATTGCCGGGGCCTTTGGCTCATACATTGACGTGTCCAGTGCCGTAACTGTCGGACTTTTACCATCACTACCTCTGAATAAATTCCATCAGGTGGGAAATGCCGCCGGTATGGGAGCAAAACTGGCCCTGGTCTCCCTTACTAAGCGTGAAGAGGCCCAAGCTATCGCATCTCGGACACGCTATATTGAGTTAGCCAATGCCCCAAATTTTAAGCAGACATTCATTGAGACAAGTCACATTGGGCGGTACCGGATAAAGCATGGCAAGAGGGAGGAACTTGATTGACGGAGAAGAAATGGGCAGAGTTAACTCCGGGTGAAAAAAGGGAAGAGAGGTTTAAATGGTGGCTTGAGCCGCCCAATATCAACTTTTC
>JBGPRB010000238.1:0-3902 GCA_041489355.1 Dehalococcoidia bacterium | reverse complement strand
CGTCCCTCGGGGAATGTCTGCCTCGCTTTCATGCCGAAACCCAGGCCGGTGATGGCATAGTTCACTTTACCGCTTAGATAGGGGTAGGCAAAAAGCCAGGAGCATGCCCCCACACCGGTAAGCTGGCTGGACCACATTTCCCCGGTGGAATAGCTCATGGCCCGCATGATGATTTCTGCCTGGCTGACGGCAGCTAAAATAATCAAGAGGTCCGGCTCGAAGGTCAATTTATCCAATGGAAAGAAAGCTACATAGTTAACGGTGCCTTTCCCTATGTTTGGCTGGTATTGATACAATCTGCGGTTGGCGCGTGCATCCTGAAAGATTTCAAGTTTGACTCCTATTTCCCCACCGCCTGAAAAATCTGCGCCGTTACCCATGCCCAATATCATTTTACCGGCACAATTTTCATTTTCTTTGCTGATATAAAACGGCGTTCCTCTTTCCTGCGCCTCTTTAATCATTTCACATAAAGGCAGAATTTTATCGAGTTGCTCTATACCTTCAGGTCTCTTAACCAGATAATTGACGCCTACCGGCGGCTTTTCAAAATTGAATTTACGGTAAATTGATAAATCGGTCTGCAGAGGTCTCATGTTAATCCTCCTTTTTAAAATAGCTTCATGTGCCGGTGGACGATTATTCCTGGCGCTATTCGGGCGTACTTGATTATATTCCTTTCTCCATTGTTCTATCAATACCCTGGCTCCATTATCCTGCTTGGTTTCCTTGCCTATTATTATTTCCAGAACCAATTGAAATTTACCTTTACCACCTCAATATTCACAAAACCTGTTTTTATATTTTGCATTTTGCCGATTTTTCGGAGTAAGATACGCTTAGCCAAACAAACCTGCAAAAAAACAAGTCAAGAAAAGGAAGATTGAAATGGCAAAGCGAATCATTCTTTACAACCTGGCGGAGCATATGACTGATGAGAAATTCAAGGAATACGTTACGAGTGAAAAGGGGCCCCTGATTGATAGCCTTCCCTCTGTTAAAAAATACGAACTGGTTAAAATAACGGGTGCCATGGGGGGAAAGATTCCCTATAAATACGTGGGCATTGTGCATGTGACCAGCCTGGAAGAATTCGATCAGAAAGCCGCTAAAACACAGAAATATCAGGACTTTTTGAAGAAATTCGGACCGATGGCAAAAGACATGATCATGCTTTCCGGCGAAGAGATTTATTAATCTGAAAAGGCGCGGTTAACTTTTAAAGCATATTCCTTTTTGGCTGTAAATGTGATTAATCTGAAAGACTAAAGGAGGAATCTTAAAGGGGGGTTGTTATGCATTTAGAGCATCTATTTACCGAGGAACACCGTCAGCTCCGGCAGACATTAAGAGACTTTACCAAAAAAGAGATTATACCCATTACCAGGCAACTGGAGGAAGACTATAGTCTGGTGGAGAAAGTCCATCAAAAACTCGTTGACATCGGGATTCAGGCATCCGGATACCCCGTTGAATATGGCGGTGGCGGCAACCACTCCATGACCAATACGGCCATTATCGCCGAAGAACTGTCTAAAGGTGACGCTGGCATAGCCCTATCGGTGTGCTCGAATATGGCCGGTGCGGGACCGGCCGCTGCTGTCGGCAACAAGACAGTTCTGGACAGGTTCGCCCCTATCTTTTGTCAGGGTAAGCTGGCCTACGGTTGCCTGTCCATGACCGATGAAGCCGGAGGGGCTGATACGGAGAACCCCCTGCTGCACGGTGCTGGCATTAAGACAACCGCTAAACTTGTGGGTGACGAATATGTCATCAACGGCAGCAAGATGTGGCCGACTCATGCTGGGATAGCTGAGAGCTATATCACTTTTTGCAACACCGATCCCAGTCTTGGCGATGATGGGATTGCCATGATTATGGTTCCCAGGGGCGCACCGGGGCTCACGTTTGGCAAGCCGGAAAGGAAAATGCTGTTTAAGACGGTAATCAATGGTGCTGTCTACTATGATAACGTCAGGGTGCCGAAGGGATATCGGATTGCCGGTCCCGGGATGGATGCCAATTTGTGTAACATGCTTACCGCGGTAGCGGGTTGGTCCGGGGGGCTACAGGCCCTGGGTATTGCCGAGCGCGCTTTCGAGATAGTGCTGGAATATACGGGGACGCGTATGGGCGGTTTTAAACCGGTCAGGCAGCACAGTATCGTGGCGGGGATAATCGCCGATATGGCTATTGGCATAGAGATGATGAGGGCAAGCCTCTATAACCTGGCTTTTATGCTCGACCATTCAGATATATACAGTCCAATATACGGTCCACCATGGTCGCGTGAGTTCATCGCCAAGGCGGCCGCCGCCAGGGTCTTCGCCGCTGACACGGCCGTAGAGATAATCAACAAGGGTGCGGAGTTACTGGGTTCAATGGCTATTTCCGAGGACTTCCCCTATGAAAAGTGCCTGAGGGATGTTAAGATAACCCAGCTCTGGCTCGGGGGGCAGCAGATATGTCGCTATAAGGTTGCCCAGGGTTACTATGATTTAAAGAACTGGGCATAGTCGTGCCTTGTACCATTAATAATCATAATTAATTTAAGAGGGAGGAAATAAAAATGGCAGAAAAAATGGAATGGATGATAAGTGGAGACTGCACCGAGGCCTGCACCTCACCGCCGGTATGCCCGTATTACTGGGGTTCAAGCACACCCAAAGACCTCCACGATGGTAAAAACCAGTGTGAGGGGGCTTTCACGTTCCATATTAAAGAGGGACAATATGGAGACGTCTACCTGAGTGGCCTGAACGCCGGCTTCGGTTTCAATTCGCCTGTCGGCGGAACGGCGGTACGCGACCCCTGGAAAACTATTTTGTACATTGATTCCCGGGCAAATGCTGAACAGTCGGCGGCTTTAGAAAAGATATTCAAAACATGCTGGTCGACGATGGGTGACGTGCTCAAGGTGAAAAGGGCACCAATTTCTTTTATTAAGGAACCTGTCGGCGATGCCCCTGAGCCGGGATACAGGCACCGGGTCACCTGGGGGGATGTTTACAGCCTGAAAGCCGAGCCGCTCATGACCGGGAACGGGTTGCCAAGATTTATCAGCGGTATGATGAACGGTACTGTCTACGTGGGAAAATCCACGGAAAACAAATTCAAGGACCCCGACCTGCCGCGGGGAAAGTGGGACCGGCCCGATATGAGCAACACTTACTATGAGTTCTCACTTAATCCAAACAAGCTCCAGTGGATGCCGTAAAACAATAGCCCTTTCCTGAGCAACCTGCGGTTTTACTGGCAGGCGGCGGTTAAAAGGAAGGAGAGATAAATATGCCTGAACACCAGACTGAACGTGAACTTAAAGTGCTGATAATCTACTGGACTGCCACGGGGAATACGGAGAAAGTGGCGTTTGCTATCCAGCAAGCTCTCACCCGCGAGGGGATTAAGCCGGTCATCAAGAAAGTCGGCGAAGCGGCGGAAGAAGAACTATACAATTATAATCTGGTATTTCTCGGGGCGCCATCATACATGTGGCAACCGCCGGCGCCGGTACAGGAATATGTCAAAGCTAAAATGGACTACTACAGAAAGCGCGGCAGTATAAAATTATGCGCTCCAAAGGTACCCGGAAAGAAGGCCGTAGTTTTTGTCACCTATTCCGGCCCGCATACAGGTACCGACGAAGCTATACCTGTTGGGAAATATCTCAAGCAATTTTTTGAACACCTTGGGTTTGACCTGGTCGGAGAATGGTACGTTGTCGGTGAGTTTCATGGTTCTGAAGAGAACAGCACCAAGGGCCGGCTGGGGGATATACGGGGACGCCCTAACCGGGAGGACTTAGCCGAAGTGGAAAGTAATGTTTCTATACTCATTAAGTCTATCCGGTCTAAAAAATGACCGGATAAGGAGGAGCCATAAAATGGCAAAAACAAAATACG
>JBGPRB010000237.1:0-3929 GCA_041489355.1 Dehalococcoidia bacterium | reverse complement strand
TCTTTTTTAATCTGTTCGAATTGTTCCCGTGATATCTCACCCCTGGCATAACGCTCTCTGGCTATATCCAGCGGACTCTGTTTACCATTGGAGTGACTGTGTCTGACCAACCTGCTTATTCCCCACACGATAAGGGTAATAAGACCGCCCCAGAAAATTATCATCCATATCCCCCCGAAAACCATCCACCAGCCCATACCTTCGTGCATGTACCACATATAAATCCCTCCTCGATAACAGGATTAACTCTTTATCTATCTTTATCTAATATCATAACTCTTATTATTGAAAAAGCATGTGATTTATATCACATACACCGGGTCGTATATTTCTTACAATTTTAATAAGTAATATCAAAGGAGGGCTCTTATGAAGTTGGTACGCAATCTGGCAATTCTGGTCTTGGTTCTGGGAGTGGCGGCAGTGGTAATAGGCGGCGTGTTTATCGGCGAGGGTATCGCTAAAAATAATCTTATCGTGGACAGGATGAAAGTAGAGAAAGTCACCCTGGCACTGGACCCCAATAATCCCAATGTCTATACGCAGATTAACAATGCCAATGACGCGCAGAAAGCCGCGGATACCATCGCTTCACATCGACGGGCTATCGCTCCTACCTATCAGGACCTCCTGGGCAATGGCAAATTTGACCCCACTAACCCCCAAGATTTAACCTATGCGCAGGCAATGAACCTGGAGAACTACCTGTACATGGCTGTTACCGCCTTCGGACTTATTCAGGTAACCATGGCTAACGGCGTCTTCATGGTTATCACAGGCATCGCTCTGGGCGGAACCGGACTGGCCCTTTATCGCATCGGCCGCTCACAGTCTTAAGTGGACATTTTGATAAGATACCTCCCTCCGGCTTCATCCTGATGGGAGAAGGGGGGAGGTATGGTTTCATCGGCAACCTCTATGATATACTTTAATTGTCATTCCAGTCCTTCAGCCGAAGGAGAATCCAGGGGAGGAGTGGCTAATAGGTTGTATCATATAATTAAAAAACTCTAATAGAGGAGAATCAATAGTGACCAGACAAATCAGCCTTTCCGTTAATAATAAACCCATTAAACTGGATTATTTTGTCGAGGGATACGTCGACCATGTTGTCGGCGGCATCATCGCCAGTCTGAAAGATACCGGTGAGACAAAGTCCCTGGAGCTTACCATCGATAATCAGGGGCAAGTGAAAATAGATTTGAATGGCGCTGATGTTCCGCTCAGCTATTTTCCTGTGGAAATTATCAGGAACACCATTATGGGCATGGCCTCGACGTTAAAAGGAGTGGATAAAGGCATCGACAGGCTGGAGCTAAAAATTTCCAGATAAGTGCCGGAGTTATCGCCTATACGGACGTTTCACAGAGTTTTACGTCACCCCAGGCGCCGATATTCTTACCTGCAATAATAACGATACCCTTCAAGCCGCCGATGCTCTGGCCGAATTCGATGGCGCCGTTGATATCATCGGGACGGCTGACTCTATTACCGATAGCTGTCGCCGCTGCGTCGGCCAGGGATGCGGAAGCAGCCACCACGACCACGGCGTCGGCCTTGCCGAAGCTCAGGGAATGTCCCACCGTCCCCGATGAGGTGCAGACCCCCAGAGGCGTATCCTGAGGATTGATTTCCAGTCCGATTTTTCCCGTCAGAGGTGAGTCCCCGGCAAATATGCCCACAATTCTTTTATGGAGAATTTTAAGAAATATATCGCCCCCGTTTTCCACGATTATCTCCGGTGAAAAATCCAGTAACTCCCGCCCGACACACTCCGCTATGGTGCCGGCTACCGCCGCCATCGGGCCCACGTTAGCTTTCCGCCCTGCCTCTATCATATCCTGAACGATACTCGGGGCGTGCGCCGGGATGGACAGGGGCTTAAGTGATGTCAGGAAGTCGGGGTTTTGCTCGATGTACTGCTCTAATTGGCGGCGGTATTTCAGCACCAGGCGGCGGGCTTTCCTCTGGAGGTTGGACGTTGCCCGTATGTATAAATCGGTCTCTTTAGCCGTCACCGTGAACGGGACCAAATCTTTACCCTCAATCCAGTGCCGGTATGTCCTCGGCTGGTAAGTGTCTTTTTTCATGCATTCAATTTACTTTCTAAACTATCCAGCAATCAAGAGAAATAGAAATTAAAAAGTAATTATTTTGGCTCCTGATTTCTCTAAAATATCACTCCATTTATTTTTAAAATTGGTACCTATATCGAAAGGCTCATTCGATGTTAATATCTGGGATTTAGCATTCGCAGCATCTGCGACTAATTGAGTACTGAGTTCAGTTCTTCTAGATAGTTGACTAAAAATGATATCACTGTATGTTTGTACATTAGAATTGATTTCCCATGCTGCCATAGTTCGTTGTATTACCAACAACATTTGTGCATGTTTGTTAGCCACTGCATCATGGGCGACTTTTAGTTGCTGTAGTTCTAACGAAGTTTGAGATTGTTGATTAGCTATCATATCATGGGCTTTCTTGAGTTTTTTGAGTTCGCGCTTTATCAATTTAACATTATTATCAATATATTTGTACACGGGGTCTACATTTTCTTGCTCCATCTTAACCTCCCCTATTAGGTGTGTGTCTATTTCTTTAAAGTTTAGTATAGTAAAGTATTAGAAATGCACTTCCATTGCCCTCGGAGGGCAGGCGGGAATGCAGAGCCCGCAGGCGATGCATTTCTCATTATCGAATATCACCAGCCTGGTTTTGGGCTCAAGGCTGAAAGCTCCGGTCGGGCAAACGGTGATGCAGGCGCCGCAGTGGGTGCACCTCTCGTCGTTGCGCGTCACGTCCTGGCTAAGCGACTGTATCTTCACGCCGGCCTTAATCAGGAAATCGATGCCTTTATCGTATTCCGTCTGGTTTCCTTTAAGCTGTAGCACCATCACTCCCTCCTGCTCCGGGGTGATGGAAGCCTTGAGGATATTAAACTCGAGGTCATAGTCCTTTACCAGCCGGTATATTATCGGCCTTTCTACGAGACGTTTGGGAAAACGCAGTACGATTCTTTTTGAAACAACCATTATTTACACCTCAACCTAATATTCGATAGGGCGTTCCTTGAGCGGCTTAAAGCTTACGCCGGACTCCACGCCGGGCAGGGGTGCCACCGGTTCGGTGAGCAGAAATTTGCCCGATTGTATCCAGTCCTTCAATATGGTGGCGATTTCCACCGCCTTCGGATAGCTGGAGCGGGAAGCGGTCGGCACATCTTTCCCCTTTAACTTTATTTTACCGCTCTTTAGCTCGGCATAGCTGACCTCGGCCAGGACATCCGGCTTAAGCTGAGGGAAAGCATCGGCATAATCGATGACCGGGGCCAGGATATTTGCGTCGGTCACGGTCGTATATTGTAAAATTTCCTCGGACAGTATCGGAATCGGCACGCCGATGCCTACAGTGAGGCTGCAGCCGTAACCCTGTACGCTCGTCCCCACGAGCCAGCGCGGGCTCATCTGCTTCAGGTCGCCGATGACCGCCAGCGTCGCGGCGCCTTCCCGGGGAATACCTTTCTCGGTACGTGGTACAGCGGGATTGTGCTGCGTGCCCTGCCAGGCGATAAAACCGGTGCTGCCTCCCAGGAATATCCTGGTGCCGATGCCAATCGTCTTATAATAGGGGTCGTTAAACAGCGGCGAAAGCTGCCCCGCCGAGGAATAGTTGGCGTTACCCAGCTTGGGTTTCAGCACGCCCATGTACGTATAGATTGTCTTATCGGACAGGTTCACGGCGACGTTATAGTTCTGGTAGGCGTTCCTTACGTTGAAAAGCACCGCCTCGTTGAGGTCTTTAATATTAATCCATGTCTCCAGTCGCTTGCGCGGATAGCAGTCCGTGCCGTAGGCCGTGGCCACCAGCCGTATGTCCTTGCCGGCCACCAGCTCTTCGATGACGTGTCCGCCGCCATAGTTGAATTC
>JBGPRB010000236.1:0-4001 GCA_041489355.1 Dehalococcoidia bacterium | reverse complement strand
TCAGCGCTGGTGGTGGCCCTGATAGGAGTCCTCAAGCACTGGAAAAATATTCCGCTGACGCTCTATGAAACCGCCGAGCTTGCCTACTACATCGAGAGAATAGAACTGCAAATCAAAGGCGGCAAGCAGGACCAGTACGCCGCCACTTTCGGGGGATTCAATTTCATCGAATATACCGGGACCAGAACGATAGTTAATCCCCTCCGCATCAGAGAGGATATACTCAATGAACTGGAATACAGATTACTGCTCTGCTACACGGGAAAGAGGAAGCTTAACGCCGGTATTATTGAAGAACAGGTAAGCAACTACAAGCAGGGGAGAGAGGAAGTAGTCAAATCTCTCGATGAAGTGAAGGAACTGGCCATAGCCATGAAAAACGCCATCCTCCTGGGTCAGATTGACGAGTTCGGCCATTTGCTGCACGAGGGCTGGCGCTGTAAAAAGAAGTTCTCCACGAAAATCACCGACCCCAAAATAGATGAGCTTTACGAGGTTGCCAGGAAAAACGGCGCTATCGGCGGCAAACTGCTGGGGGCTGGCGGCGGCGGCTATTTACTGCTGCTCTGCGAGTTCGATAAAAGGCACGTCGTCGCCGAGCAATTATCCAGGCTTGGCGGCCAGGTTACGAGTACTTCCTTTAATTTCACCGGTTTACAGACCTGGGAGGTAGGTAAAAGGTGACGCCGAAAAAGCTCGAAGGACTTGTAGCCGGGACCTTTGACAGGTTCGGCCTGAGCCTGTCCAGAAAGACCAGGCTGGAGCTGGTAGAGAGAGGGCAGGAATTTGCCGGGATCGTTAAGGCCATCGTCAAGCATAGCGTCATCGATGACCAGTGCCTGCTTATGCTGTGGCAATTCGCCAACTCGGCTGTTACTGTGAAAGGTGATGTGGCTGAGATGGGGGTATACAAAGGCGGGTCGGCCAGGCTGCTGGCCAAAGCCTTCGGGGGTGATGCCAAAAAGACCGTATTTCTTTTCGACACGTTCTCCGGCATGCCGGCGACTGACCCGGCGAAAGATATCAACCGGGAGGGCGACTTCTCCGACACCTCTCTTGAGAGCGCTCAGGAGTTTTTAAGCGATTGCCCTAATGTTGTACTCTACAAGGGTTTATTTTCCGAAACCCTGAGCAATGTCGCCGATAAAACATTCTGTTTTGTGCATATCGACTGTGATATCCACCAATCTGTCCGGGAGTGCTGCGAATTTCTCTATCCCCGCATGACCCAGGGCGGGTACATGATATTCGACGACTATGTTCATATTCCGGGGGTTAAGCGTGCCATAGATGAGTTCTTCTCCGATAAAATCGAAATGCCTATCCTCATACCCAGGAGTCAGTGTTTGATAATCAAGCGGTAAAAATGAAACAAGGGGATTTTTTGAAGTTGAGCGGACAGGACAGCCAAAAAACCAGAGACAGGGAAGCTAAAATATTTAAACAATTAGAGGATAGCGCCCGACTGAAGGAATGCCTCCGGGAGCAGGCGGGAAAGCTGATGACGATTGCCGACCAGCTTACTGAAGCATTCCGGAGGGGAAATAAAGTGCTGCTCTGCGGTAATGGCGGCAGCGCCGCCGATGCCCAGCATATCGCAGCGGAACTGGCTGGCAAGTTTTACTTCGACCGTGACCCTCTACCGGCGATAGCTTTGAATACCAATACCTCCTCTCTAACAGCCATCGCCAATGATTACAGCTTCGAAGATGTATTTGCCCGGCAGGTCCGGGGGCTGGTGAAAAAGGGCGATGTCGTTATCGGCATCAGCACCAGCGGGGCATCTAAAAATGTAATCCTGGCGCTGGAGGAAGCTAAACGCCGCGGCGCCGTCACGATAGCTTTTGCCGGGCAGAAAGGCCCTCTTAATAGACTAGCCGATTACGTTCTGGCCGTCCCTTCAGGCGACACGCCGAGAATCCAGGAGGTGCATATTACCGCCGGACATATTATCTGCTGTCTGGTCGAAGAGGCCCTTTTTAAAAAGGAGCCAGGTGCATAAAGCGGTATTTGTCGACCGTGACGGAACCATAAACAGGGACGTGCCCTATTGCAGCCGTCCCGAGGACTTCGAACTGCTTCCCACCGTAGCGGAGGGAATCCGGCTGCTGAATGAGCACGGGTTCAAGGTGGTGGTGGTCACCAATCAATCGGGTATTGCCCGCGGCTACTTTACCGAGGCTATGCTCCATATGATTCACCGAAAGATGCTGGGTGACCTTGCCGGAGAAGAGGCTTTCATCGATGCGATTTATTACTGCCCGCATCATCCCGATGATGGGTGTAAATGCCGGAAGCCCGGCACCGGACTGTTTCACCGGGCGGCGGCCGAGCTTAATATTGACCTTGCCGTTTCTTATGTCATGGGCGACAGGCTCATGGACATAGCAGCCGCCAGAGAGCTTAACTGTAAGGCAGCGCTCGTGCCCAGCAGCGAACCTGAATTAACCCTCGCGCGGGAAGGGCGGCACACCGGGGCTGATTTCATCGGCACCGACTTTTACAGCGCCGCAGCCTGGATTGCAGCCTCAGCCGACATCTTGGTCAAACGAGATTCGTAGGAAAAGGAAAAACCGGGAAATGAAAGAGATGCACATACCCTGGGCCAGGCCCTACATAGATAAAGAAGAGCTGGACGAGGTTATCGATTCCGTTAAATCGACATGGATAACCATGGGGCCCAAGGTAAAAAAATTCGAGGAGGAAATGGCTGGATATATCGGCGTCAGGCACGGAATAGCCGTCAGCAACGGCACGGCAGCCCTTGATGTCGCCCTGAAAGCGCTGGAGATACAACCCGGCGACGAGGTGATTATCCCGGCCATGACCTATATCGCTACAGCCAACGCCGTCCTGTATCAACACGCCGGGCCGGTCCTGGCCGACATCAAACCGGATACATTCAATATCGACCCCGATGATGTCCTGAAGAAAATCACTAAAAAAACAAGGTGCATTATGCCGATTGATTACGGCGGGCAGGGAGCGGACTATGACGCCCTGACACGGATTGCCAGAGAGCATAATGTCCATCTGCTGGTGGACGGAGCGCCGTCGCTGGGCGGAGAGTATAAAGGAAAAAAGCTCTGCTCCTTCGGCGATATCGCCACTACCAGTTTTCATGCCGCTAAAATAATGACCACAGGAGAGGGCGGCATGGTTTTCACCGATGATGATGAACTGGACCGAAAGTCGCGAATCATCAGAAATCAGGGGGAAGACCCGCAAAGGAAATACTATCATCCCCTTCTCGGGCACAACTACCGGATGACCGACCTGCATGCCGCCATCGGCCTGGCCCAGTTCAGGAAATTGACGGCTATCCTGAAAAAACGGGCGGCACTGGCGGAATACTATAATAAAAATCTACGGGACTCTACCGATATTATCAAGCTGCCCTACGTTGCGCCCGGCAACAAACACGCCTGGTTCCTCTACACTGTCCTGGTGGACAACGGTGATAAAGTGGAGAAATACTGTAAAAGCAAAGGCGTGGAATTAAGACGTTCCTGGCCCCTGCCGATTCACCGGCAGCCCATTTACCGCAGTATCACGGGCGGCAGTTACCCGGTGGCCGAGGATGTAACGCGGCGTATATTGAATCTGCCGATGTACTTCGCGATGACCCGGGAAGAGCAGGACTACGTCATAAATCACCTCAAAGATGCTGTAAAATAAAGATTGAAATGATAAATCTCAAGTGATTTTTGAAATGGAGTCACTGAAATGAAAATATTAGTTACCGGAGCGGCAGGCTATATCGGTTCCGTAATGGTGCCGATATTACTGAAGGAAGGCCATAAAATCATCGCTGTGGACAATTTCATGTACAGTCAAAGCTCTCTGCTGGACTGCTGCCATGACAAGAAGCTGACTGTTATTCGTGGAGACGCCCGCCAGAAAGAATTGATATCCGGGTGTCTCAAAGACGTTGACGCCGTTTTCCCTTTAGCCTGCATTACCGGTGCCCCGGCCTGCAACAATGACCCGGCGACAGCCAC
>JBGPRB010000235.1:0-4008 GCA_041489355.1 Dehalococcoidia bacterium | reverse complement strand
GATAGGTCAATTAGTCAAATTATTGGAGAAGGTATGGTACCGGGCACTAAGGAACCTGGGTATAGAACGGCATCCACCCTTCCCGCCGGTGAAATAGCTATAAGATATCACGTTTCCAAGAATTTGTTGAACATTCGCTTGTTTTGTTCAGCCGGCTCACCTGAGTTCCAATCAGGTGGGTTCCGGACACAATTGGTGTTGGGACGCTTCAGACCTTATTGCGCTACACTTTTCGTCAATTCGTTCAACCTTCAAAATCATATCTAAGTTCTTTTACTTCCTTTCGACCCTTACCTACCCAAGCAGCAGCAAGCAAAACTAGTTCTAATGCGCTGTAATGTTGCATATTTGCAAAACAAGCGTATTTGAAGCATATTATATTGCTTAGTTAACAGACTCCCTAAAGTAGTATTTCTGATGACGAATTCCCGCACAACTAATATCGATGGTGTTGGACCGGTTCTGTTTGAACACAGCAGGCGGGCTAAGCACGTAAGTATCTCCGTGAAGCCGTTCAAAGGTGTGAGAGTGGCTGTTCCTATCGACGTGTCTTTTAGGAAGGCGGAGGAATTTGTCCATGCCAAGGCGAGATGGATAAAAAGACATCTAGTGAAGATGAAGTATTATGAGAATCAGAGGGAAACCATCTGGGACAATTTCACTGATATCGACAGAGCAAAAGCAAAGATAGAATTGACCAGGAGACTCAAACATCTGGCAGAAAAGCACGGATTCACCTTCAACAAAGTATCCATACGAAATCAAAGAACGCGATGGGGCAGCTGCTCTCACAAGAACAATATCAGCCTAAACATGAAGCTGGTTAGACTGCCGGATGACCTGGTGGACTATGTAATTATACATGAACTGGTACATACCAGGAAAAAGAATCATGGTAAGGGTTTCTGGGCGATGCTGGATAAGTGTGTAGGTAACGGGAAGGACTTTGCCTCCAGATTGAGGAAGTATGGAGTTGGACTGCCATAGGCTCACACATCTTCTTCCAATCACACCTTAGACCTGACATTGTTCTTCTTAAGCGCATGCCCTATAATTATCCTCACCATGACCTGGCAACTGATCTACCTCGCAGTCAGCTCTGGATTCTTCGGCTTAGTCATTACTTACCTTATTCTCTACGCTATTAACCATTTTGGCATTGACATATCTAAGAACTGGTGGATAGTTGCTGTACCTGTGATTCTGGCAATTGTATTGAATGTGTGTTTGATTGAGATTTACCGTAAGTTTTGGAGGAGGCAGAAATAGGTATTATACCCAAGCAGCAGAAAGCAAGGTATCCCCAGAAACGCTAGAATATTGCGTACATGCAATTTAAATATAGCCTAAACATTTTGTATGCCTGGGTAAAGAAGCAGCCTGGATTTTGAACTTGGTGGTGCTTATTGCCCCTAAGATCGTATCTCTGTGAATAAGAAAAGGCCTTTCTTCACATCAGTAAGACCAGTAGGCTATAATGAGCATCAATGCAAACGATAACCTGGAAACACCCCTGCTTTTTCTGCAAGCGGCCAATCCAGCGCGGTAAGCCTACCCTGACATTCGCCACCGACAGGCCAGAACTATTAGGTATCTGCCACGCTACCTGCGGCGCCACCAAGTATAGGTATGGCTATTTCCAGACGTGCCCGCCGGATTACCTTTCCGAGGGGCAAGTGTCATTTCTTGTACAGCTCTATTACACACTCTACAGTCTACCGGGCGGAGAACAGCCGAACCATGAGCTGCGAATGTGTTTGGCCGAGTTTCTCCACGATTATCCAGGGTCAATAACCAACGCACTGGCATCACTGAAGAAATTTCTGGATAGATATAAACAGCGGTCCCGTGTATGGCTGTATCATGGCGACTTGGAAACTGATTTTCTTCGCACGCTTGGACAGATTCAGAAAGCAGCCAGAGAAGAGCCGGTGGGGATTGAAATGGATTTTCGGAAGTCATAGAAACTTTCAATTGCCGAAAGCACAAAGCGAAACCGACTTGAGCAAAATATACGAAGACCTGAGTGCGCGCCTGGTCTTCAAAGCCGAGCAGACCGAACTCACGGCTGGGTTTGCCGCTCTGGCGGCTGTGCTTTTGCCCGTCGCCGGAACGCTTTCACTGCTGTGGTTCAACCGTCTGCCATAGATTGAGTATTCTGCCAACGAAATCTGTTAATATCATAAGACGCTAACTTTAACTACTTGTAAAATGTATAGCCAGTGCTCCCCTAGCCTTGACCAGACTAAGAACGTTCTGGTATGATGGAGATTGGCTCTCCCCCGCCTCCACCAGATTAATATTGGGCCCCGATGGCAGACGGGGCCGTTTTTTGTTATTATAGACTAAACATTCTTACTTTTTTTTGCTCGTCGAGGAGGAAGTAATTGGTAAGGTTGTCAATCATCCCCCGCGAGAAGGCATTTTTTGCCCTTTTTGAGCAGAGCGCTCAGAATGCGGTCCGGGCGGCCCAACAGCTAAGGGATATGGTCTACATCTGGGAGAACGTCAGGGAAAGAGTCGCCGTGATAGCCGACCTGGAACGCCAGGGGGACGCCATTACCCATCAAACCATCGTCCGGTTACATCGCACCTTTGTTACCCCGCTCGACAACGAAGACATTGTTTCACTGGCCAATGCTCTTGATGAGGTGACTGACTTCATCCACTCGTCAGCCGATGCTATGCTCGTTTATAAAGTTGAGCGCCCTAGTGACCGTGCCAAAGAATTGGCCAATATCATTGTGCAGATAACTGCTGAAATCGAAAAGGCGGTCTCGGAAATGCGACAACACATCGACCGAAAACAGCTTATCCAGCATTGCATCGAGATTAACCGTCTGGAGAACCTGGGGGACAGCATCCATCGCGCGGCTAAGGCCGAGCTTTTTGCCGGCTCCGCCGACTACGCTGACCTCATTAAGTGGCGCGAGATATACGAGAATATGGAGAGCGTCATCGATAGGTGTGAGGATGTGTCAGACATTGTGGAAGGTGTGGCGTTGAAATACACCTAGCGGACCGGCTATCCTACTTTCACTATCGACCGGCTCGAGCATATGAGGAGGCAACAAATGGAAAAAGCGACTTTTCAGAAACGCCTTCAGGAAATCCAAAACGACATGCTGGCGATGGGCAGTCTGGTAGACAAGGCAATCAACCGTGCTATTGAAGCTCTGAAAAAGCGGGACCTAAATCTGGCGCACCAGATAATCGCCGAGGACGCCAAAATCAACCAGCAACGCTTCAGCATCGAAAATAATTGCATTGCCCTTGTCTCTGCCGAACTGCTCCCGCCCGGTGACCTGCGCATTGTTATATCAATTCTCAATATCATCACTGAGTTGGAGCGCATCGGCGATTATGCTACCGGCATCGGCAAAATTGCCATTATGATTGGCGATGAACCGCCCCTGAAGCCGCTGATTGATATCCCTCGGATGGGCGAGATTACGGTCGAAATGATTGATAAGAGCCTTCAGTCTTTTCTAAACCGTGACGTGGAACTGGCAAAACAGGTCATCAGCCTGGATAGCGTCGTGGACAGCCTTTACGACCAGGTCTTTCGTGAGCTTCTGACCTTTATGATGGTCGACCCCAAAACCATCAACCGCGCCACCCGCCTCATCTGGGTGGCCCACAACCTGGAGCGGGCTGCCGACCGGGCGACCAATATCTGCGAACGGGTCATCTTCACCGTGACTGGGAAAATGGAGGAGATAGGCGTCTCAAAAGATTAGACCTGGCGGTAGAGCTTTAAACCTGATGCACTCGTCCGCAGTGGGGACATCTCACCGCCGATGTCTGGTAGTTGGGCGGGACTCTTAACCGGGCGCCGCACTGGCAATCAATTGTCCGGTAGCCGCTGAGGTTCCACAGGACGTGGCTCGTCTCCCGTGTCCGCTCCACCCTACCCAGCGTTTCATCTGCCGCCGGTTCCGGCCGCGGCGACTGAATTGCTAACAATCATATGTAGTTGCAGTCCAAGACTTTCTGTATTGCCCGCAG
>JBGPRB010000234.1:0-4017 GCA_041489355.1 Dehalococcoidia bacterium | reverse complement strand
GTTCAAACATGGCTACTCTGTTCATGCGGTCAATCCTGATAATCTTTTTCATACCGCTCAAGTCTATAATGACAGCGCCTCCGATGCTGGGAACAGTATCGCCCCGGAAGTGCGGAGGTCCTGAGCTTACCGGCACCAGCGGTGTTAGGGTTTCATTGGCTAGCTTAACTATCTGTTCTATCTCCGCCATATTTCTTGGCTTGACCACGCACGCCGGCTTAACCGGATTAGCGAAACTCATGTCTCTGGAATACTCTTCCAGCATCGCCTGTTCGCGGGTTGTATTGCCAGCACCGACTATTTCTACTAGCTTATCTTCGGCAATCATTATTGCCTCCTTTCCCTTTCCAGCAAAATTGAACGACTCTTTCTAATTTGAGTTTCTGGTCTCCAGAAGTTCAGAGTCGTGTCCTTTGCTTACTGGAGAAATTGAGAACGTGTAACCCCATCCCTCCCCTGTCCAGTTGAAAAGGTGTTTTTATTAGATGCTGGCCGTATTTTATTTTAGCCATTTTCCAATATTCTCTTCCTTTATCAATCTTGGCAAAATTCTATATCGCTACTCCACTATTGTCAATTAAGGATAAGCAAGCTAGGTACTCGTCTAGTGCTATCAACTAATTCTCCTTACGAAGCTGAACTCCTTCGATCAACATACAGAAAATGACTGCCGTGGCTCCCCATTTCGTTCACTTGCTTTAAGCCCGATGTTGATATATATTGGTGGTGTATTTTATGTATTGGTACATTAAAAGTAATTGGAACAGGCTATTTCATGCGGCCATGAACTTCGCATACTTCGCAGCCTGCATTTTTTACAAGGCTCTATCCCTGCAGGCTAAAGACAAGACGGCTTGCTAAGCATTATAAATACACTACTATTTTGGGAAGGAGACTGCGCAAATGACAGGAAATGGTATCTTTGATCTTACAGGGAAAGTAGCACTAATAACGGGCGCCAGCCGCGGGCTGGGACGGGCTTTTGCCGAAGCGATGGCAGAGTACGGTGCTGACGTGGCTTGTAGCGGTCGTGATGAGGCCAAGCTGGCGGAAACGGTGAAATTTCTCAGAAAGTACAAGCACCGCGCCATCGCCATCAAAGCCGATATGACCATGGAAAACGATATTCGTCGGATGGTAAAAGAGACAGTGAAGCAACTGGGCAGGATAGACATCTTTTTCAATAATGCCGGGGTTACCAGCCCTGCCATGAAAATCCACGAGATTCCCACCGACGACTGGGACAGGATCATCAACACCAACCTCCGGGGCATGTTCCTGGGCATGAAGTACGTCATCCCGGTGATGTTGAAACAGAAGAGCGGCTCCATTATCAACCTGTCCTCCATCGCCGGGTTACGCGCCGAGGTTCCGGAGGTGGCACCGGCTCCCTATGGTGCATCCAAGGCCGGCATCATCAATATGACCCAGGTGGCCGCTATGGAGTATGCCCATGATGGCATCAGGGTTAACAGCATCGCACCGGGCATCCATTTGACCGAACTGGGCCACCCTAAGGGTGTCGTCATGGACGCGGAGATGATAAAGAAAAGAGAGAAGAGAACCAAGGAATATTGCAAGGCCGAGATTCCACTGGGCCGTCCAGCCGAGCCGGACGAACTTAAAGGGCTGGCCGTGCTGCTGGCCTCCGACGCCTCCGCCTACATCACAGGCCAGGTTTTCGTCCAGGATGGAGGCCAGTCAGCAAGATTGTAGGCATAAAGCCGGGGCTTCAATCCTATTAATCCTTTTACACTGAGGAGGATGTTTATATGAGACCGCTGCAGACTGATTTATCTATTTATAAAAAGTTCAACCTGGAAAGACCGCCGGTTGGCATCAAGTACCTGATGCATAAACCTGAAGGCTACGAGCGGGTGGGTAAGAGCCTCGCCTTCTGTGAGATGCTTAAAGAGGTACACCAGAGGGGTAAACCCTTCTATTTCGCTCGAGAAGATGAGAACTGCGCTGGGGCCGGCGCTCTGGGAATGGAGGAGATAGGCGCTATGGCCTACGCCGGCCTGCTGGGGGAGAAGTTCAAGATCTTCCAGGAGGGCCATGCCAACGGGCAGATGGTCTATAATCTCTTTCAGAAATCCCCCAAGCCGGTCAAGGGCGTTATCAACTATGCCCTTTACGCACCACTGGATAAGCTCACCTTCGAGCCTGACCTGCTTGTCCTGGTCATGCCGCCTAGAAAGGCTGAAATCGTACTGAGGGCTCTGACCTATGCCACAGGTGAGGTCTGGGAGACCATTAATACCATCGTCTTCGATTGCTTTTCCTTGTTTGTTTATCCTTACCTGACGGGAAAGGTCAACTACACGACGACGGGACTGAGCTTCGGCATGATTGCCAAGGAGCTTTACCCGGAAGGCCTGATAATAGTCTCTATCCCTTACCAGAAGCTCCCGGCGATAACGCAGAACCTGAACGAGATGGAGTGGACACTTGAGGCCTATACCCTGGGCCGAGAGGGATTTCTGGAGATGGAGCGTCGCATCATCCGCAGCGCAGGCGAGGAATCGAAGAAGTCAAGCTAGAAACGGTGACCTCTCTCATGCATGGATGGATGGGTTAGATACTCTGGGAATTTAGTTAACAAATAGCTAACGGACAGAATGAAACAGGATAATATAAAATGGTATTTTACGCACAAATCAAGTCTTTCAGGGTAAATAGAAAAACCCCAAATTGAACGTAATAATAATATTTAAGACACCATCGGGGGCATTTCTATTTATCGGAGAATTTACCGAGCTCAGCCAGGCAAGCGACGATACGCGGCAAAGCGTACGAGGTGGCGTGGGGCGGGGCGTTGCAGCAGGTCTTGACAATCAGCTTCCCCTGACAGACATCGTCGGCGGCGGCTTTAATGATTTCTGCCAATCTGGGATAGCACTGTTCGGTTAGAGCCTGAGTCCCATAGCTATCGCGGTGGGTATCCATACCGCATATCCAGTAAACCATATCCGGCTTAAATTCCTTGATTCTGGCCGGGACCTCCTTTTTCACATTGGCAATTTCTTCTTCGTCCGAAGAGCCGTGAGGGAAACAGAGCTTGGTCTTACTCGCCGTCAGGCTGCCATCAAGATATTCCCAGCCGTAATCATGGCAGAAACAGATATGCAGGACATCGTCGTCATCCTTGAAAATATCCCTGACGCCATCGGCGTGGTGGGTATCGGTATCGACGATGGCGAATCTTTTCACTCCCAGTGTTGCGCGGGCGTGGGGAATACCTAGGCCGGTAACGCTGAAATAGCAGCCGCCCCAGGCGCTGTCACGGTGGGCGTGGTGACCGCCGACGCCGGCGATGACCAGGGCGTTATCGATTTCTCCCCGGAGGACCTTCTCCGTCGCCTGCAACAGTCCGCCGATGGAATAGAGCGAAACCCGCCACCACTGCGTGCGCTTGACTTCCTCAATCCATTCCCGGGTGTGGATGCGGGCAATTTCTTCTTCGAGAGCCGGGCGCGATTCGAACCAGGTGACGTTCTGACGAGAGAAAAGCCCCGCTTTTTTAATGCCGAGAAAGCCATCCTCAACACCCATTGCCAGGCTGCTGTAAGCCTCTTTGCCGCAGATATCGTGGTAAAATACCCCAGTCTTTTTCATGACCATACCTCCCGACCTGAGATTGCCCCGTCGAGATATCCCAGATATCAATAATATAATACGCGAACGGAAAAAGAAAATCTTACGCCGTAGCCTAACGTTCTATTTGTATTTGGTTGTAAGTTGATTACCTCACATTATACCTCACCCCTGACCCCTCTCCAGCCAGCAGCAAAGTTCTAATCGGTATTTACTTTGGCTGGAGAGGGGATACTTTATTGAGAGGGGCTAGCGCCCTTTCGGCGGGCAACTCCCTTTAGATAACGGGGCGTTTAAGAGGGGCGAAGCCCCTCTTTCTTATTGTCCCCCTCTTGAACAAAATATAAATCGGGCAATAAAAATAAACCTGTTTGAGAGGGGTTCACCCTGAGGGGTTCTCCCTGAAGGGGATAAAGGGGG
>JBGPRB010000233.1:0-4019 GCA_041489355.1 Dehalococcoidia bacterium | reverse complement strand
TTCTCATTTACCTGCCAAACCGATACTTCAATATCAGCCTTGTAGGTAGAAAACCGGCGATTGTCTACCTCATAATTAAATTTTATCTTGCCATCCCGCTCAACATACGTCGATGCCTGATTATACGGCCTCAGCCAGAAGTCAGCTTCAAATTTTTCTGGAATTTCCTGGCTTTTAATAATGAGATTATCGTAGAGACCCATGTAGCCATCGAAGATGAAGATGAGGATAATACCAATAAAGCAGACCAGGGTCAGATACAGATATAGACTTTTATGCTTGACTGCCATTTAATTACCGTTCTCTGTAATTTTAAGTATACACCTTGAATCATCATTATTAAAGCTGCCGACTACTTGAATTCCGGCTCGATTATACCATAGTTGCCGTCATTCCGCCGGTATAACAGGCGAACCTCGTCGGCATCGGCGTCAAGGAACAGGAAAAAACTGTGCCCGAGACGTTCCATCTGCTCGATAGCCTCTTCCGAAGACATCGGCTCGATAACAAAACGCTTGGTCTTGACTACCCTCCTCCCGATCTCCGCCACTTCCGGCTGGTTATATTTACCTCTGGCCCGCGGGTTACCTCTACCCTTATCGTAGAGCTTGCCTTTTCGTCGTTCCAGCTGGCGTGTCATGATGACAGCAACCTTATCGATAGCTTTAAACATGTCCTCAGCCCTCTCCTCGCCATGGAAGACAGCACCACCGACACCGCTGTTGACCATCGCCCGCACCAGATAATGCTGCTGCGGGGACTTCGTTTTTTCTTCGGAAATCTCCACTTTAATATCAATGATATCGGGAAGGTGCTTGTTAAGTTTGCTCAATTTACGCTCAACATAGCGCTGCGTTGCTGGTGTTATTTCCATATTGGTTCCGGCTATCTGCAACTCCATCTTGCCACGCTCCTAAAATGAATTTTTAATAAATCGCCCTACAATTCCAGAGCTAATACCAGTCCCCATACCGCGGCGGCCCCGGCGGTCTTCAGCGCCCCGGCGCAGGTGTTCAGAGTTGCACCGGATGTAGATACATCATCTATCAGCAGCACCTGCTTACCTCGCAATCCTTCAGAGGAAAGACAGGTGAAGGCACCGGCAACATTTTTACGCCGCTCGATAACGCTGGCCGACCTTGCCTGCGGAGGTGAATAACTATGGCGAACGAGACAATCCTCCATTACCGGCAACCCGCTGAGTCGGCCCAGTTCATAGGCCAGCAAGGCGGACTGATTATAGCCGCGCTCACGCCACCGTTTTCGGTGTATCGGTACCGGCACCAACACCTCTGCCGGTATCGGGTTTCCAAGAAGAAAGTCGTGTAAAAACCCGGTGAGCGATGGCACCAGAGCCCTGAGATTACGATACTTCAAATCATGAATAGCCTGACGTATCACGCCATCGAATAAAAATGGGGAACGGATACCATCTATCTCTGCCTGCCAGTCGACACAGCCGGGGCAAAGTATCCCCTTAGATTGGGGACGCCCGCACCTGGGGCAAACGGGAGGGGTAATAACCGGCAGTAACCGACGACAGAAATCGCAGATATAGTCACCTTCCCTGCCGCAGCTGATACACCATGGAGGGAAAAGCAGGTCAAGTGCTACCCTCTTGAGTTTGAATATTGGAGGAAGCACAATTGCCATCCGCAATTTTCTACTGCAACGATGACTCCCTCTATCTTATCGGGAGCGGGAGTTGTGGAGTGCACCGCTCATGATAGGCTCGTCTCTATAGACGTCACCATTCCTGATTTTAAGGTTGAATCCGCAATCAGGATTGGTGCAAACCCAGGCTTTAAACTGTATGGATGCCCCCTGACTGCCGAAATCCGATAATGGCACAAGGTCTCCAGTACTGCATTTCTGACACTTGGGGAAATTGAACTGTTCCATGAGGGTCCTCCTCCCAACCGTAAATATAGAATAAACCTTAATAGTATATCCTAAAATCATGCTTCATGGCAAGTGGCTGTACCAGCGACAAAACCAGACTATTTTTTTGGGGAGAAACGAATCCTACGTAATTGGTGGTTAATTAGCTTTGAATCGTTTTTAGAGTTATGGTAAGTGGAATAAAATAAAGAGGGGCGGGACTTCTGTTGCCCACCCCCCGATGACGGTACCATTATATTCAGGTTCAAGCGGAAGAAATATTATTTTTTATATCTTGCCTGTAGCTGCTGTTGCCGGATAGTATTAATGAAAATATTGGCTATGATAGGGTCGAACTGAGAGCCGCTATACCATAGAATTTCATCGATGGCGTCCAGTTTGGACAGGGCTTTCCGGTAAGGACGGTCAGAAATCATAGCCTGAAAAGCATCTGCTACCGCGATAACCCTGGCTCCCAGGGGGATATCTTTACCACGGACGGTCTGACCCAGGCCAGCGCCGTCAAAATGGTCATGATGATGCGATATCATATCCACGACCTTATCATTGACGAACGGCCTGACGAGGTTGGGGCCGACAATGGCATGTGTCATGATATGCCGGTACTCAGTGGACGTCAGTTCGCTGGGCTTATTGAGAATATCCGGGTCTACAGCTATCTTGCCGACGTCATGAAGCAAAGCCGCCCAGCGCATATCATCCATCTCCTCGGGAGAGAACTTGAGCTGGTTACCTAGAGCCAGAGCCAACTCGGCTACCTCCTGAGAATGACCCTTGGTATAGCTATCACAGGATTCCAGAGTATTGACGAGATTCTCGATAGTGCCGAGGAAAAGTTTCCTAGGCTCTAACTGCTGCTTATTGGCTTTTTTGCCCATGTCCTGAAAGTAACGCTGAATTTCAAGCGCCACTCTACGCTTATCCAGAGTTCCGTTGACACTTGATAAAACCTGTTCGAATCTAAACGGCTTGCTGATATAGTCCTGAGCGCCATCCTTGATACACCTGGCGATAACCCTGTTATCGGTAACGCCGCTGGCCATGATTACCGCCGTCTCAGGGAAACGCGCGGTGATGTCCGGCAATACCTCGCTACCCGGTCTACCCGGCATATTAATATCCATGATAACAAGGTCAGACGGCTTAGCTTCCAGCTTGTTTAAAGCCTGCTCGCCGTCCTCAGCTTCATCACAAACGTAGCCGCGCATGGACAGTCCTTTAGAAAGAATGCAACGTATGGCTTCCTCATCATCAACCAGCAATATATTTTCTTTGGGAATGGTCATTTCCACACCTCCCGGCACTTCTATTACTATCTGTGCCTATTTTAGAGAGTGGATGCTAAACAAGGTATTAAAATCAATCACCAGCGAATAAATATTTAGTAAAGATTTTGAGTGTTAGTGTGTCCGATTGTTGATTGCTTACCTCACACCTGCGGGTTAATATCACCCTCACCCTGCCCTCTCCCATCGAGGGAGAGGGGAAAAAGGAAGAGGGGCTGACGCCCCTCTTTAAACTACCATTGATAAATGCTCACGTTAAGCTCAGTTATTCAGGATTGATGGACAGGTGGGTCATTATCCTTTTCATTTATTTTCTCCCCTACAACACCCTTTTCCACTCCCTGCCCAGTTTTAGGTTTAATTTACTCGTTATCTAAATCCTTTATTAATTCCTCAGCGGTATCAAAGGTCTTGACCCGGCCTGCCTTGATGTCTTCGCTGGCATCTCTTTCCGCTTCCTGCCATTCCTTTGTCCAGAAGTAAGCCTGGTTCTTAAGCATCTTCATTTTATATCTCCCAGTATATCATTTTATTCTACCATTAGGTTATCTTAATCTGCTTGCGGCCTACGACTATTTCATCACGTAATATGGAAAAATGGTTGTGCTGGGCGAAGGTCAGAATAATAGACTATCCAAACGTAACCGTGCTAATCTTACTGTAAATGGGACCTTCCCTGGTCAGCTGGCTCTTTATCAGGTGAACGGCATCTACGTTCACTTTGCATTTAGCTTCAAAAGCCATGCCGGTAACAATCTGGCCGAGGTCCTGCCGTTCATCCGGCGCAGCATAGTCACGAACGCGGCCCACGGTAAGATGGGGCGTGAAAGA
>JBGPRB010000232.1:0-4059 GCA_041489355.1 Dehalococcoidia bacterium | reverse complement strand
TGTTCACTAAGCCCAAGTGGTAGGGGGCGCCGCGAGCCCATTCGCCCGCGTCCGAGAGCGATATTCTTCGCTTCGCTCAGAATGACACACGGCCGCGCTGTCACCCTGTCCTCTGCCCTGTCACCCTGAGCAAGGCGAAGGGTCTGGGGTGGGGCGTCCCAGACGTAATACGGCCCCCTCCCGTCCCCAGATTCTTCGCTTCGCTCAGAATGACAGCGTAGCAGGGGACTGGATTCTGGCCTTCGCCAGAATGACAGTATGGAAATTCTGGATTCCGGCTTTCGCCGGAATGGCATGAAAAATATTATTAAGCACTACCCGAATATCTATTTACAAAAGCCTTAGCCGTTGATTCTTTTAAATAGAGTGGCGTAAGGGAAAGGACATCGTCGCTCTGGCCGCGCTCAAGGCGACCCGCCGAAAGGCGGGCTACTTCGGCTCCGCCCGGCATAGCTTCTAATGCCCTGACCCTTGTTTTTAATGAGCTATCTTCCTTAATTATCATCTGGCGATATACCTCTACCCCACTTCCGACCAAAACAGTGGGTTCCTTTAACATTACTGTTAATTCTTTAACAGCGCCGGCAAAATACTCCCCATCCTGAATAACCATACCATCTCTGACGCGATAGCAGGCGGCATAAATGGCATCCCTGGTCCCGGCACTGATGACGGCACAAATCAGCGGAGATTCATCGCGGGCAGCATACGCCAGAGCTGCCAAAGTGGAGACACCGGCTACCGGCTTTCGCGTGCTGAAAGCCAGCATCTTACCTACTGTCACCCCCACCCTTATGCCCGTCCAGGAGCCCGGCCCCAAACCCACCCCGATTCCCTGCACATCCCTGAGACTCAGGCCGGCACTTTTTAGAGTAGAGTCTATGTTATCGACAATTTGCTCAAGGGAGTCGGTTTTCGCGGGAAAAGTAAAGTCCGCCAGTACACGGCCGCCATCAGCCACACCCACGGCATTGACGTAACCCGAAGTATCGATGCCAAGAACAATCATGGTAACCCTAACTCCTTAAACAGACCGCCGAACCTGTTGCCGGAAGCCGAAAACGCTATCCGCCGTTTCCTGGCCGATAATATCTGAAAATCAATTTTTAAAAGGTCGGCAGGGAGCAAGGAAATAATTTTTTCCGCCCACTCGATAATTATCACCCCGGACCCGGCACGGGAGAGGTAGTCCATAATGCCTATATCGAAGCCATCATCGATACTGCCGAGCCGATACAGGTCCATGTGAAAAACAGGCAAGCGACCGCGATATTCGTTCACCATGATAAAGGTAGGGCTGTTGACCTGCCGCAGAGGCACGCCCAGTCCGGCGCAGATGCCACGCGTCAGCAGAGTCTTGCCGCAGCCCAGTTCACCGATTAAAGCGATAACGCTGCCAGCTTCGAGGAGTACCCCCATCCTCCTGCCGAGGGCGGAAGTGGCGGCGGGGCTATTGCTGAGAAATATATAGCTGTTCTTGTTTAAGATTATTTACAGACTCCTTCTGTTATTTTGAGGTCCCGATTCAATCGGGTCGAAGCAATAACAAGGTAATTATCCAACTACCTCTTTATGTCCACTTGACGATAGTATAACATAATGGTAAATTGTGTTCTATAACTATGGTTAACGAAAATATCAGTCCAAACCCGGATGAAAGCCATCGGATAGCCACCACCGACGACATCGAGGTATCAACATACCTGGAGATTGCCAAAGAAATCGGCGGCGAACAGTCGGCGGTAACCGAGGAGGCTGTCTCCGGCGCCGAGCGCGAAGCCATCATCGTCCTGGACTTCGGCTCACAGTACAACATGCTGATTGCGCGGCGCGTGCGCGAATGCCAGGTCTACTGCGAGCTACTACCCCATGACACGCCCTGGGAGAAGATAGCCCCCCTCAACCCCAAGGGGTTTATCCTCTCCGGCGGACCGGCCAGCGTCTATGAAGCGGGTGCCCCCCTCGCCCCGGCCTATGTTTACGAAAGCCACCTGCCGGTACTCGGCATCTGCTACGGAATGCAGGTCATCACCAAGCAACTCGGCGGGCAGGTCAAGCCGGGCACCAAGCGCGAATACGGACACGCTGTCCTGCACCTGAGCCAGGTCGACTCCCCGTTGTTCGCCGGCCTGCCCGAATCAACACCGGTGTGGATGAGCCACGGTGATAAAATCGAGGAAATGCCGCCGGACTTTCACACCCTCGCCTACACGGAAAACTCACCCTATGCCGTTATCGGCAACGGAAGCAACATTTTCGGACTCCAGTTCCACCCCGAGGTAGCCCACACTCCCGAAGGAAAAACCATCCTGAAGAATTTCGTTTACAAAGTATGCGGGTGCAAAGGCAACTGGACTATGGGCAACTTCGTCAGCGAAAGCATGGCACGTATCAAAGAGCAAGTGGGCGACGGCAGAGTAATCAGCGCCCTCTCGGGAGGGGTAGATTCTTCGGTGGTCGCCACGCTAATCCACCGGGCTATCGGCGACCAGCTTACCTGTATCTTCGTCAATAACGGCCTGCTGCGCCGCGAGGAGTTCGAAAGGACACTCAAGGTCTTCAAGCAGAACCTGGGCATGAGCATTATCTATGTCGATGCCTGCGACAGGTTTCTCAACCGATTGAAGGGAGTGACCGACCCCGAGGAAAAACGTAAAATTATCGGCGAGGAGTTCATCCGGGTCTTCGAGGACGAAGCCAACAGGATAGGCAAAGTGGACTTCCTGGCGCAGGGGACGCTCTATCCTGACGTCATTGAAAGTATTTCGTCCGTCAGCACGGCATCGGCCAAGATAAAATCGCACCACAACGTCGGCGGCCTGCCCGCCCGCATGACACTCAAGCTGCTGGAACCTCTGCGCTTTCTCTTCAAAGACGAGGTGCGGCTGGTAGGCAAGGAACTCGGCCTGCCGGAGGAAATGGTCTGGAGGCAGCCCTTCCCCGGCCCCGGCCTGGCGATACGCTGCATCGGCGAAGTGACCAAAGAGAGGCTGGAGATACTGCGCGGGGCGGACTTCATCCTGATGAATGAGATTAAAAAAGCCAAGTACTACCGCCAGCTCTGGCAGAGCTTCTGCGTCCTGACCGACGTGCGGTCGGTGGGGGTGATGGGAGATTTCCGCACCTACGGCTACCTGGTGGCGGTACGCGCCGTCACCAGCGAGGATGCCATGACGGCAGACTGGGCCCGCCTGCCCTACGACCTTCTGGCGCGGATTTCCAACCGCATCGTCAACGAGGTAGCCGGTATCAACCGCGTGGTCTACGACATAACCTCCAAACCCCCTTCTACCATTGAGTGGGAGTGAAGACCATTAGTACAGAATTATATTACTTTTCAGGTACAGGCAATTCACTGGTTGTGGCTAAGGATATTGCCAAAAAAATTAACGGGAAAATGGTATCCATCCCGTTGGTGATGGATAAAGAAACTATAAAAACCGATGCTGATGTCATCGGAATCGTTTCCCCTGCTTACTATATGAGAATACCGGCTATCGTCGAAAGATTTATCGGCAAGCTTACTAATCTGCAATCTAAATATATCTTCGCTATCGTTACCGTTGGCGGCATAGCCGGAGGTATTCTGGGTCGGCTTTCAGAAGAAATCGGTTTGCGCGGCGGTAATCTTGCCGCTGGTTTCGTGGTACGAATGCCGGCTAATTACATTTATAGTGCTGATATCTTACCTCTCTTCCTGCAGAAAAGAATGTTCCGTAAGTGGCAAAAGAGGGCCGACAAAATCGCCGATTATGTTCGCAGCGGTAAGAGGGGTCGGATGGAGAAGTTTAATCCGATAATGACGCTCTTGTTTTCGAGGATTATTGAAAAGCATTACCTCAGAGGTGAGTTGAATCCGGATATCGATAAGAACTTCTGGGCAGATGATAAATGCAACGGATGTGGCATTTGCTCAAGAATCTGCCCGGTTGGAAATATTGAAATGGTTGGTGATAAGCCCGTATGGCAACACCATTGCGAAAAGTGCCTGACTTGTATTCAATGGTGCCCAAAAGAAGCGATACAGTTTGGGAATGTAACCATAAAGAGAAAAAGATA
>JBGPRB010000231.1:0-4070 GCA_041489355.1 Dehalococcoidia bacterium | reverse complement strand
TGTATGTGGCGTTAATTGACTGTTGCACCTGTATCTCGGCTCCCTTTTTTACCGTTTTCATGTTCCGCGATTTGCATTTTAGCTATGTCACCTACGTTATTGTCAGTTCGTCCAGTACCATATCAAGCCTGTTGTTTCAGACATTCTGGGGGCGCCGGGCGGACATGTCCGGCAATATCAAGGTCATACGGGTGACATCCATGATTCTTCCCATCATCCCACTCCTGTGGTTGGGCAGCTCTAATGTTTATTACCTGATTGCGGCGAATATTGTAAGCGGATTTGGTTGGTCCGGGTTCGGTCTGTCAGCCGTCAATTTCGTTTACGATGCCTCCGAACCGGGAAGACGGACCAAGCAAATAGCTTTATTTAACGCTACGGACGGGGTTGCCTGCTGTATCGGTTCCTTGATAGGGGGGTATCTGGCGCCTCACCTTCCAGCACTTTTTGGTTACCAAATGCGCTCTTTGTTTACAGTTTCGGGCGTCCTTCGCGGCATAGTGGTCTTGTTATTGCTTCGTCAAATCGTGGAAGTACGCCAGGTATCCAAAATGTCATTCTCCCGGTTCTTGCTGGGGAGATTTTAATCCTGTAACGGCGGCGGCCAGCAGAAGCAATACCAGTTCATACCGTTCTTGACACTATTATTAAAACAATCTACAATTAGCTGACTAATTCAAATCTTATAGGACGTGGTAAACCAATCAGGTATGTTTTTAATACAAATCAGAGTATCATGACGCAGTCCAGTACCTGAATGGCTGATAACCACTCAATATACGATACCTGAAAATACTGGGGGCAGAAGTCTATAGCAGAATTAAGTGGCCAGGTTTGCTACTTGAAGCTTTGGTAACATGCTATAAGCTTAAAAAACCCCATTTTATATAAGACAGATAAAGGAGGCGATAAAAAGTGAAAAGGTTATTGATACCCCTGATAATTTTACTGGCGCTTGCTCTCTTAATTGGCTGTGGCAAAGAGACCACGACACCGACTGCACCAGCTGCACCATCTGCACCATCTGCACCAGCGACGACTCCGGCGACGAAACCGGCGACGACACCGGCGACGACTCCAGCAACACCGGCACCAGCAGCAACACCAGCACCAAAGGCTCCATCACCAAAACATGGCGGAACCTTAAAGTTTATCTCATATACAGCTGATACGGCTATTGGCGGCTGGCCGGCTGACACCGGATTACAAGGAAGCCTGGCTTACGAGGGTCTGATTCAACAGCAGGCAAGTGGAGAATTCACCCCGTGCCTGGCGACTTCCTGGGATATCGCTCCGGACAGAACCTCCGTCACCTTTCATTTAAGGAAAGGGGTCAAGTTCACCGATGGGACAGACTTCAACGCCCAGGCGGTCAAATTCAACTACGAAGCCCAGATGGCAAATAAGAAGGCCCCTTACTGGGCCTCGGTAGAGGTACTGGATGACTATACCGTTAAAGTGAACGTAACCCAATGGCGCACCACGACTTTGATGCAATTCGGGGATAGCAGCACTTCCGGCATAGCCTCGCCAACAGCTTTTCAGAAGAATGGTATCGAATGGATGCGTGAGCACCCGGTTGGGACCGGAGCTTATATGTTCTCCAAGTTCACACGGGATGTCGCTACGGAATTTGTCAGAAATCCCAACTACTGGCAACCGGAGAAGCCCTATGTAGATGCATTTCATAATATCATCATTACTGACGAGGTAACACAGAAAGCAGCCATGCAAGCTGGTGAGGGAGACGCGACGCTTTGCGAGATAGGTAAAAGTACGATTGATTATAAGAACATGGGGCTGACGGTTGACTCTGCAATTCAAGTAGTCTTCTGTTTAGTCCCGGATACAGCGAATCCAGACTCTCCCTGGTCTAATATAAAGGTACGTATGGCTGCCGATTATGCCATCAACAAAGAGGCGATAGCTGCCGGCATGGGCTATGGTCTGTGGCAAGCTCCGTACCAGATACCCCCGCGCGGCAACGCGGTCTGGAATCCCAATTTCAACCTCGGCCGTAAATATGACCTGGCGAAGGCTAAACAGTTAATGGCGGAGGCAGGCTATCCCAACGGCTTCAAGACCACGATTATTCCGTTCCCCGGAGCCACGAGCCGCGACGTAACACTCGCCGTGCAGGATGCCCTTAGTAAAATAGGCATCGAGGCGGAATCGCAGTTTGTCGATTTCGGCAAGTATTTCCAAATCAATCAAGAAGGGTGGCACAACGCTCTTATCTTTCATCCGGTGCCCGCCTATTCGATTTACATCGAGACTATCAACTCACTGTTTGACCCCGATAACAGCCTCTTCTTCAAGATAAGCTGGGAGAGGACACCGGAGTTCAGAGATGCGTTGATTAAGGCGAATGCCGTGGCACTTCAGGATGTTGCGTTAACACGGGCTGTCACCGACCTGATGAGTAGAGACGCAATGGTGATTACGGTATATGAGGGTGGCAAGAGCTATGCCTATCAACCTTACGTTAAAGATCCCGGCTTTCTCACCCGTGGCTTCGCAAATTCCTGGAATACTCAAAACGTGTGGTTAGATAAGTAAATCGATGCAAATTTAAAGGAAGTAGTTTTGGCAGGCTGGAGACCAGCCTTCAGCCTGCCAGATAAAATTTTGTTCCTTTTTCCCGGTCTCGACACGTAAATTGCAGTACAGTTTTACTTGTAGAGTTATAACATGTTTCCTGTAAACGTACTTATTGCAGTTGGAGTGTGGTTGTGACATCGTTTATTGTTCGTAGACTAATCCAGACTGTGATTATTCTTATTATTGTCAGTTTAATCGTATTCCTGGCGCTGCGCCTGCTACCGGGTGACCCTATTGTAATGTTAGTCAGCCAATCTCAACTGCAACAAATCACGGAAGAACAACTTGATAAGCTCAGGCATGATTACGGGCTGGATAAACCCATGCTGATGCAATATTTCGACTGGATATCCGGCATGTTTCATGGTGACTTCGGGAAATCAATAACGAACACCGAGCCTGTAACCAGAGAAATATTTAAGCGGTTGCCTATTACCGTTCATCTGGGCGTTCTTGCTTTTATCCTGGGTATTATAATAGGAGTCCCGGCGGGTGTGATATGCGCCGTCAGGCGCGGGGGATGGCTCGATAATCTGGTAACTTTTTTTGCCAATATTGGAATAACTATCCCCGTGTTCTGGCTGGCTATATTGCTGGTGTATCTATTTTCTCTGAAACTCGGATGGCTTCCCGTCTTTGGTTATACCTCCCCATTTACGGATTTTGTAAAAAGTACAAGACAGCTTATCATGCCGGTCTTCTGCCTGGCCATTTTCGGTATCGCGGGAAACGCCCGCCAGACCCGCTCTGCCATGCTCGAGGTGATGATGCAGGATTACATAAGGACTGCCTGGTCCAAGGGCTTAAAGGAGCGTGTGATAGTAATGAAACACGCCCTGAAAAACGGCATTATCCCCGTTATCACTTTAGTAGGTATGGGGATAAGCGGCATACTGGGAGGCTCGGTACTGATTGAGACCGTATTTGCTATCAATGGTATGGGGCGGCTCCTGGTAACTTCTACCTTTAACCATGATTACCCGTATGTCCAGGCGATTGTCTTGATGATTGCGATATCGATAGTCCTGGCAAACTTGCTTGTAGACCTTTCTTATGTCTGGATTGACCCCAGAGTCCGGTACCAATAGGGAGGCATCAACCATGACAACAGAGGCAACCCTGCCCGCGGGTATCAAAGAAACCACACGCCGTGTAGGTGAATTCCGGCGTTTTATGAGGGTGTTTCTCAATCGGAAGATAGTAATGATCGGACTGGCAATTATCGTGATATTTATTATCTCCGCCATTTTTGCCCCCGTAATAGCCCCTTACAATCCCAATGAGCAAAACGTGATGAACAGCCTGCGTCAACCCGGAGGGGCCCATCTGCTGGGAACCGATGCCCTGGGCAGAGATATTCTCAGCCGCGTCATTTACGGCTCGCGGACTTCACTGCTCATCGGTATTACCGTGGTTGCCTTTTCCGCAGTAGTCGGCATGGGTTTAGGACTGATTGCCGGATATTTCGG
>JBGPRB010000230.1:0-4162 GCA_041489355.1 Dehalococcoidia bacterium | reverse complement strand
CTTGCGGGCGAAGGCACTCCACGCCTCACTCATCGCCGTGGCTAGCTCGTATCTATCAGGGCGAGAGCCGGTCATGGGCACATCGTCAACATGGTCGAATGCGAATGGGATTTCGAGCCCATGACCTGCCTTGAAAAGGTATCCCAGGAAATCAGATTGATAGGTGAACAGGTACATAAAGACGGGAGCGGGTCCACCCGCTGCCTTTCGCTCAGCGAGTTTGATAGATGATAACCGGAACCCTTCACTACCAATCCCGATTAACAGGTCCCAGGGTGTGGCCTCGGGTCGTGTTCTCTTGTAGACGCTGAGTATTTTATCCCGCCGTTCGCCTAACATTGGAGTCAGACGTTCGCGCAACTCTGGCTCGGTAAGCCGGCGGCGGCGTGGGTCTGGCGCCAGGAAAGTCGCCGATTCATCCCGGTTGCAACCGATCATGAGCGGAACATCCGCCGCTGTTGGCGCAGCTACAGGGTCAAATGGATGACAGGGAAGGTAATGCCCATCCACTACCGGAGCAAAACTCATAATAGCTCCCGTAGGAGTACCTATCATGCCAGCGGGGCGCCGTATGGATGATAGCCTATTAACGGCATCCAGCAGTTGTTGAGCCGGCAGTTGCTGGAGTTTATCAATCTGATTCACCTTGAGACCCAACTCTGCCAGCAGGCGTTCAGCCATGTCCGTGGCATCCTTACGCTCTACACCCCGCAATCCTGGACCACTCTGGATAATAGCCCGATGGAACAAACCCTTGGCCGAAGGCGTAGCCAGCATCTTGGATACTTTGCTGCCACCGCCGGACTCGCCAAAAATCATCACCCGGCTCGCATCACCGCCGAAGGTTTCGATGTTGTCGCGGACCCACTTGAGGGCTAATACCATATCTAACAACCCGGCCACGCCGGAGCCAGCCCACTCTTCACCAGCGATATCTGCCAGATGTAGATAACCAAAGACATTTAGGCGGTGGTTAATAGTGACTACTACGTTACCACGCTTGGCCAGCGCGGCGCCGTTATACTGCGTCTCCGAACCAGCTCCCTGCGCAAAGCCGCGACCGTGTAGCCATACCATAACCGGGCGCTTTCCGCCGTCCTTTACGGCTGGAGTCCAGACATTCAGTACCAGGCAGTTCTCGCTTTGAGGCAGAAATCTGAGGTGCCCTTCGGTACGGGCAATTGAGTAAGGCCGAGCTTCATCAACCAGTGTTCCTGTCTGCGGGCAGATTGGTCCAAAGTCGCCGGCGTATCGTACGCCAGCCCATGGCTCAACCGGTTGCGGTAGCAGGAAACGACGTTTGCCACCGGTTGGCGCACCGTATGGGACACCTTTAAAGACCAGAATATCTCCCTCCTTCGTGCCACAAATTGCCCCGCCAGTGGTTTCAACGATAACTTCAAACATGTCTTACTCCTTTCCATTGGTTTATGACAATGTTTAATTCGTTTGATTCCGCCGCTATTATCTGCCTTTTACTCAACATCCGTCAAGATGCTCCAATTTTATATAGGCTTATATGGACAATAGCTTGTTTCGTGAATATTGTAGAATTCCCCCCCCCAAGATCTTGGCAGGCAATAATTGACGTTGCCTTCCTCATGTTGTAGACTGACCTTAACCAATTTCAAGCCATTGCTCCTCAAAATTCATAAGATATGATTTTAGAGTTTTAGCTAAGGAGGGCACGTATGCTATCTGTTACTAAGAAGATAGCATTATCCATGGTCCTAGCGTGTATCACAGCTTTGATTGTCTTTATTCCGGTGAAGGCTGATGGAGGGCTTCTCGTTCCTTACGACCTCTGGGCACAGCTCAAGGAGGGCCAGCAGATAGCAGTCGTAACCTTACGGAACGATGGCAACGCCAAGATGGATCTCTTTATCTCGATACTCGATAAGACTCAGCAATCTCACGACATAACCTTCTTTCTTCCTCTGGGTGCAAGTACGTCCAACTTCTACGCAGTTGAGCAAAACATTAGTGATTTCGACAACGATAATACCAGGGGTTTAGACAAAATTCTGCGCGACGGTGCTACTGCGAGACAGCGTGCGGTGCAAGCATTATTTTCGGGTACATTACTGAGCAACGGCGGTATTCTTGTTCCTCTCTGGACTCCGATGCTGCTTAGCGGTTGTGCGGCGGCCGAACCGAAGCCTGAAGCCTCTTATCAGACGGAAAGTTCGCAAATCAGTATCTACGATATTAGTGAGGATACTGACCTGCAAGCATTGATAAGTACTACCGGATTGCATAGCTCCGTCCAAGATACACTTTCACGTTTGGTGGGGCAGCAAATTGCCGTTGTTAAGTTGCAGACACATCCTCAAACGAGCAGCGGTGATTCGTCATACCGGAATCAGAGCGAGCCTGGACTACACTTGTCATGGTATTCATCCTTTGTAGCCACAGAATCCGGACCTGCGTACACCTATCCGTTGGGGACTGGAGGAGCGTGGTCTAAACCAATTGACCTCACACGTGTTTATGTCGTTGCTCCGACAAATGCTGACTTTAAGGTCCGGTATCCAGCCCTGGGGTCCCAACAGTCCGGCTATGATATCATTGAAGGCGCAAGGATTGCCAATTACTATCAGGTACCTTCGTATGCGGTGGATGAGGCGAGAGGGAGCTTTGGCCGGGTATGGAGGGTAACTTATACCCAGAGTAATCCTACGGATGACATTGTGATTACAATCAAACCGGAAAGCGTTTGGAGCAGGCTACAGAATTCTATCGCTGAGTCTGCCTTGCCGATTGCCTTTTTATTCGCCCTAATAGTCGGCCTCGTTCTCTGGTTCCTGAGTTGGCACTATCTGATGCCTAGATTTTTGGGTAAATACAACAACGGACGGCGTCTGCAGTGGTACTTCGCACTGATATATCCCGCTATTAACGCAACCTTAATTATCTTCCCGGGAAGTATCCTGTACGTGTTCTTTCTCATCGGCCTGACTGTCCCTTCTTTGGCTGTTCTATTCTTGATTCTTGCAGGAGTCAGCATCGGCGTGTTCGAGCTGATACATGGCGGCCGTCTCGGCGTGAGCAGGGGAGTGGCTACTCGTGCTTTCGTATTTGTTTCTCTAGCCAGTAGCGGAGCTTACCTGATTTTGTCTTTTGCCTTCGCCAAGCTAATCGGTATTTTGTAGACACTTTTATCTTGTTCATGAAATTAGTAATCACCTATGGCTCGAATATGATTTGTAAGAAGATCTCCTCCTTCTCCGGAGAATAAAACAGGCCTGGAAGATTTCCAGGCCTGTTTACCCTTTCTGTGGTTATCGACTTCAGAGTATTGTAAGCACGCTATTTTCGGACTGGCTGCCAGCTCTTTGGTCCCCTGCACAGACGTTGTTTCAGATAAACGGCTACCAAATGGCTTGAGCATATCAAAAACAAGAGAGGGATATTGAACCCTAAAGAATTAAACCATACTTCAACGACAGATAGGCAACGTGTGGAACTTATATTAAGGGGGTTAAGACTATACGGACAAAAAATAAGAGAATTCACACCGGAGGAGTTTAAAGAGGCTATACACAGCCTAAACAAAGTGGAAGTCCAAGTGGTATCAAGCAATTATTTATTTCCAGCAAGACTGGTAGGCAAGCTTCTAAGGCTATCTGAAAAGATAGGACATGGACTATTGCATTCTGCGCTCCAGACTTCAATTATTTCCCTCGTACCCTGTATCGGCGTCAACCCTTTCTTCTGACTTGCTTTTCTGATATACTGTTCAAAGATAGACGATGGATAGCGGGATATGCTGAATGACAACACAAGCAGCTTTACAAGCTCTTCTTGATAGTTTTTGCAGATTAGAGTTGCATTGTTGTCTGTGCGGAATGCAATTAAAGCAGCTAGCCTCATGACCGTCTCGCTACCGCTTCCTGTCGAAATCGTCAGTCAGTCCGCCCAGCTCGATGTCGCCGTCCAGGAGATGGCCGGCTCACGGGCCATCGCCCTTGATACCGAGTCCAACAGCTTCCACCACTACCCCGAGCAGCTCTGCCTTATTCAGATCGCCACCCGCCACAAAGTCCACATCATCGATACGATATCTCTGAAGGAGCTCGCTCCCCTCAAAGAAGTTCTGGTAGATGATTCCATCAAGAAAGTCGTTCATGGCGCGGACTACGACATCCGCAGCCTCGATCGG
>JBGPRB010000229.1:0-4209 GCA_041489355.1 Dehalococcoidia bacterium | reverse complement strand
GTTCCTTCATTTTTTGCGCTGTTTTCACGATAGGCATGGGGCAGTATAAACCCACACAGTCCAGAGAATGGTCTGCTTTCATCTTTCGCTCCTTCCGACTAAATAAACAGGGTTACCTTTGACTGGCGGGCTTCATTGAGGAAATAGGCGGCGCCAGCTATACTCTCCGCCTCGCTACGGAAGGAATTTTCCGTCAGGCCGAACATTCCGCATGTAGTGGAGCAGGGTATCAACTTTACTCCCATATCTTTTGCCATGGTGATGAACTCATCGATGGACGGGTAATGACTTTCTTTCATGACAAGTTTCATCATCCATGTGCCCAGTCCAAACATATTGAACCTAGAAAGCTTTAATCTCTTCGTACCGCCCCTGTTTAAAAGGCTGAACATTTTCTGCTTAAACCCCTTGCCTGAAATGCCACCCTCGTTTTTCTTGAGGATATTAAGCCCCCAGAAGGTGAAGAACATGGTAACATCCATCCCCATGCTGGCGCCGGTTGTAGCGATTATGAAAGCGGCTAAAGCCTTGTCCAACTCGCCGCTGAAGACGACGATGGTCAGTTTTTCTTTCTCCGGCATGTATCTAACCTCCTCCGGCGACCGTCTTCCGGATATCAGCGCCACAGTGAGGGCATTTCTCCGCGTCGCGGGGCACGGGCAACTGACACTTGGGGCAGCGCAGCGCTAATAACCCGCAAGCCTCACAGTAAGGGAATGCCGCTTCGGCTATCTCCGCATCACAAAACGGACAGGAATGACGTTCTTTTAATGACTTGTTTTTATCTGCCATGGTTACTTGCCTCCCTTTTTCTGTTTATTCCGGTAATCCTCGATGGCCCGGTGCAAAGCCTGGGCGCCCAGATTGGAACAGTGGAACTTGTTCTTGGGCAGCCCTTCCAGCTTATCCGCTACCGATTGCGGGGTAATCTTCATCGCCTCTTCCAGAGTCTTGCCCTTGGCCATCTCGCTGACCATGCTGGAAACGGCGATAGCCGCCCCACAGCCAAAGGTCTTGAACTTCACGTCTTCGAGACGATTATCCTTTACCTTGATATAGAAGGTCATCATATCCCCACAGACCGGATTGCCTTCCTCGCCGACACCATCGGGATTTTCGATTTCCCCCACGTTGCGGGGATTCATGAAGTGTTCCATTACTGTTTCGTTATATACCGGCATTCTATTTGCCTCCTTTGCCAGTTTTTATAAATTTGGCATAAAGCGGAGACATCTGCCGCAGTCTGTCGACAACAGGCGGCATCATCTCCAGAACATAATCTATATCGTCAGGGACGCTATCCAGGCCAAGGGTGAAAAGCACGGAGCCCTGGGCAATCTCATGTGAAAGCCCCAGCGCGATAAGCACGTGAGATGCCTTGAGCGCCCGGGAGGTGCATGCCGAACCGCTGGAGACGGCGATGCCCCGGCTATTGAGAAGCATGAGCATGGCTTCGCCCTCGATAAACTCCACGCAAAAGCTGGCATGTCCCGGTAAGCGGTTCTGCGGGTGACCGGTGATAACCACATGCTCAATCTTTGCCGGGAGTTCCGTAAGCAAACGGTCGCGCAGTGGCGTCATCTGTTTTATCCGCGCGGTGATGTCCGCCCCGGCCAGTTCCGCCGCCTTGCCCAGTCCGACGATGCCCGGCACATTCTCGGTGCCGCCCCGCCTGCCCCCCTCCTGAATTCCACCGTCGAGAAGCGGCATAATGCGCATGCCTTCCCGCAGCCACAGAGCGCCCGTGCCCTTGGGTCCGTAGAACTGGCTGCCGGCCAGGCTCAGGGCATCCACTCCGAGTTCGGTGACGTTAACGGGTATCGTTCCTGCCGTAGCCACGGCGTCAGTATGGAAGGGAATTTTTAACTCCCTCGTTATTTTCGCTATTTCCTTTATCCGTTGGATGGTGCCCACCTCGCCGTTAGCGTGCATGATGGATACCAGCACCGTGTCCTTCCTAAGGTTCCGGCGCACTTCTTCGGGGTCGATGACGCCGTATTTATCCACCGGCACCTCGGTTACCTCGAAGCCCCACTTTTCCAGCGTTCTCGCCGAGTGCAGCACGGAGAAATGTTCGATGGCCGAAACGACCACATGCTTACCTTTGCCCTGCTGTGCCAGAGCCAGTCCCTTTACCGCAAAATTGTTGCTCTCCGTGCCACCGCTGGTGAAGATAATCTCCTCGGGGCTTGCCCCGATAAGGTCGGCCACCTGAGCGCGAGCAATTTCTACAGCCTCCCGTGCCCCATCTCCCCAATCGTGCAGGGACGAAGGATTGCCGAACACCTCCCTCAGAAAAGGCGTCATCGCCTCCCGCACCTCGGGGAGAAGGGGCGTACTGGCGGCATTGTCCAGATATACTTTCCTCATACCTGCCTCCTCATCTATAGACCAAGAGACAATATCATTGCGCCTCTTATATTACTCATTATCAGCATAATATTCAACGGGGTAATATAAAAGGACTTTTATCTCATTCGAGAGGAGCAAAATAACCCTATTTCCAGTAAATAAGCTTGATTAAGGGCTCATTATGTTATATATTTAATCAACTAAAAATAGAGGCTATATCAGTGGATCAATGGTACAATATATTTAATCTGCTATACTCCAGATTCTTGCTTAGAGATTTTTTTGGGAAAATTATCCCTGGTTTTATTGTTATATTTTTTGGTGCATCCGTACTTTTTTTACCAAATAATTTAGTTTCCTATATTTCTCACTTTTCATTTTGGGGTTGGTTATTATTTATCGGTGTAGCTTGGATAACTGGATTCATCGTTCAATCATTCGGCTATTTGATACACCTAATCAACTATGAATACCCAGATAAAGATACGAATTGCTACACATTAAAGATATGGAAAAGCGAACAAATGAAGAGAAAACTTGATTTTGCCCAAGTATCTTCTAAAGATGAAAAGCAACAATATGAACGCATAACAGTAATTAAAGAAGCTACCGGAAATGGAACGGTGGCTCTCTTAATTTGCTTATTGTTTCTTCTAGTGACGCTTATATTTAAGAATTGCCAACAATTTCATTTTAATAAGTGCCAAGAACATCTTTATTCAAACTGGATATTTCATCCAGATTGGCACATGGGCTTTATTTTTACCATAATAGTGATTTCCGGTATCTCATTTTATTGTATGTATAGACTGCAAAAAATAAAGCAATATGAATACCGCGACCATGTCTTAGAACATCGTGGTAAAGACCATCAAAGACAACTAACTTCAAATTACAAATTATAACTACGCCTTGTATTTCTCCAGAGCACCGTAGAAAGCCCTCCAGAACGGGTCGACGATGGGATGTTCCAGCTTTTTCTCTTCGCCCTTTTCCACCAGAACCATGCCTTTTCCCGGCTTCGTCAGTTCGCCGACTACAGATGATTTTATATCCTTACTGGACAGCGCCCTCACGACGTCTTGAGCCTTGTGCTCCTTGCAGGCAATAATTAATGTGCCCTCGCTGATCGAGGTATAAGGGTCGATATCGAACAGCTGGCATACCCCGGCGACAGATTCTTCGACAATTATCCTGTCCTTCTCTATCCTGACTCCCAGACCGGCGGCCTGGGCCAGCTCATACAGTCCGCCCCACACACCGCATTCTGTGGCGTCGTGCATGGCAGTGACTCCGCTCTGCCGGACGCCGATACCCACCGCCGTCAGGGCATCCTCAACGACCGACATTTTATAGAATACCTGCTGAGCCCTCCGGCTGAACTCCACCCCAAACTCCTTCTCGATAATATATGGGAACATGGCCGCGAAAATGCCGGTAGCCTCGATGGCTGGCCCCTTGGTGATGATTATTTTATCGCCGGCTTTGCAGAATTTTGGAGTGACGTATTCATCAAGCTCTCCGATGCCGACGATAGTTGCCCCGCCGACCATGGGGTAGTGACAGTTCTCATACCGGGCGGTATGGCCGGTAATAATGGTTATCCCCAGTTTCTCGCACTCCCGGTGCATGACCTCCCAGGCTATCTCCAGCTGTTTTTTGGTCATTTCCATCGGCAAATTCAGGTCGATGCTTAAGAGCTTCGGCTTGAGTCCACTGGTGACGGAGTCGGAAGCGATGATGTGAAGGGCAAACCAGGCCGCCCTCTCCCAGCCGTATTCGGGAACAATAAAGACCGGGTCGGCTTTCAAGGAGACGGCTTTACCACCAATCTCAACGATACCCACGTCTACTCCG
>JBGPRB010000228.1:0-4262 GCA_041489355.1 Dehalococcoidia bacterium | reverse complement strand
TTCTGGTTCCCTTAGGCTGTATTTCCGGACTGGACTCTGCATACCTTATAACTTTCCGGAAGATAGGACTTCTGGCTACTTTTACGGTGGCCCAAAATGTTGTTAATATTGGCCTGATTTACATATCTTTACGGCTTGGCTACAAACTAACCGGGGTCATGCTGGCTACTATAGCGACCAGCCTGCTATTCCATCTTATCCTCCTCTTCATTATCCTGAAGCAAATCGGATTCCGGTTCCCCAGGTTCTCCCACCTGAAATCATTTTTAAGTTTCGGGCTCCCTCTCACTCCAACCAGTGCTATATTGTGGGTAATCAATAGTAGCGATAGATATCTGATTAGCTATTTTATAGGGGTTGCTGCCACCGGTATCTACAGCGCTGCCTACAACATAGGCTGGTACGCCTCCTTTCTCGTGACCCCGATTACCGTTCTGTTATTTCCCACCATTACCAAATCATATGATGAGAACAATCTAAGCGAAACCAGAAACTTCCTGAAATACTCGTTTAAATACTTTATGATGATAGCCATCCCTTCTGCCTTCGGCTTATCCATACTGGCCAAGCCACTGCTTCAGGTTTTAACCACACCTGAGTTTGCTGTCGGTAATCTTGTCGTCCTGTTTATAGCCTTCAAGGCTGTTTTTATGGGTCTTTATGAAATAAGCAGATATATTATCCAGCTGGTCAAGAAAACAAGGCTGATACTCATGTTATTAACCATATCAGCAGTCCTGAGTATCGTGTTGAACATACTTCTCATCCCACTCATGGGAATTCTAGGAGCCGCCGTAGCCAGCCTCATTACTTATGGTAGCCTATTTATAATTACGTTGATAGTAACCCGCCGGTACTTGAAATTTGAAATGAATCTGCCTTTTATGCTAAAGAGTATTTTCTCATCAATCATTATGGCAATCTGCATCTGGTTAATAAGCCCGGAATCGATAGCCTGGATTATCGCGTCTATATTTATCGGTATCGTGGCCTATTTTGTAGTGCTGCTTTTAATCAGGGGTCTAAGTAAAGAAGAAAGGACTTTTTTTGTGAATTTCTTGAAGGACAATTTAAAATTAAGGAAGCCCCGGGTTACAGGGTAGAAAGAAACTAATAATGATTACATTAAGGTTGATGAGGTGGATAAACGAGATATTTGATTCTCCCAGAACGGCTAGCATTGCTGGCCCGATATTGAAGTTATTGCATATATATTCACACGTCAGGTCAATCTGGTTGAGGTTAAGGGTAGCGAACACAACTTCTCCGTTTAGACGTTTATGGACGAGGTTGGCTCCAACATACATTCTTATTCCTGACGGGCAAAGGCTTTACCTTGACAATTATACATCGGGGGTATCAGCGGAATTGCTACTGAATGGCGGATATTACGAAAGGGGAACAACTGAGCTATTCAGGACACTAACAGGCGAAGGTGCCAATGTGGTGGATGTCGGAGCGCATATAGGATATTATACTCTGCTGGCGGCAAAGGGAGTCGGGGAAAAGGGTAAGGTTTACGCCTTTGAGCCGGCACCGGACAATTGCAAAATGCTAATAAAGAATGTGACGGCAAACCGGCTGACGAATGTTATCATAATAGACAAGGCTGTGAGTGACCGATGCCAGATTGACGAGTTGGTATTATCGGAAGGGGATAGTGGTGGCAATACGCTGAATAAACCCGCGGGCTATAAGAAGGGAATATCAGTTGAAACAACGACGCTAGATGAGTATTTTAAGGGCAAGGAAACGCCGATACGGCTGGTGAAGATAGATGTTGAAGGTGCGGAATATGCTGTTCTGAAAGGTATGGCCAATATTATCAGGCTGAATGACAATTTGAAGATAATAACCGAGCTGATACCTTATAGACTTGAAGGTGCCGGAGTGTCGATACAAGATTATTTAGATATGATAGCGAGTTACGGTTTTAAAGTATATATCATAGATGAAGAAAAACAAACAGTGAAGCCTGTAAAAACAGATGAAATATTAGGTATGTGGCATATAGAAAAACGGCGTAATCTTTATCTTGAAAAGTGATAATGCGACTATGGCTTTTACGAATTATCCAGGAGTAGCTATTGTGGTTCTGAGCTTTAATGGCAGCGAAAATACGCTGAGATGCCTGGAGTCGTTATACCAGATTACCTATCCAGAGTATTATGTTATCGTAGTGGACAATTGCTCTCAGGATGACTCGGTACAGAAGATAAAAGAGTGGGCAGAAGGGCGAATCCACCTGGAAAGCAAATTCCTTCAATACAACCCGGAGGGAAAACCAATAAGATATATAGATTACAAACGTTCCGAAGCCGAAGCCGGGGGAGATAAAGAAAAAGAAATTGTTAATCTGCCTTCCCAGAAGAGACTCATAATCATAGAGAACGAACGAAATTATGGCAATGCTGGAGGGAAGAATATTGGTATGAGGTATGCCCTCAACATGTTGAATATAGAATATGTCGTACTTCTGGATAATGATACCATTGTTTCACCTCATTTTCTCGACGAACTGGTTGTCGTCGCTAATAGAGAACCAGGTGCGGGTATTTTGGGCTCCAAGATTTATCATAGTGACACAAGTGAAGTGTGGTCCGGAGGAGGTCTGATAAACTATTGGAAAGGCACTACTCTTCAGAGGGGACCGAAAATAGATGCCCTGGTAGAAGGTAAAGATGCTGTTGAAATGGATTGGGTGGCCACGTGTTGTGCCATGGTTTCCCGCCAGATGTGCCAGGCTGTTGGATTACTGGATGAGGACTTCACTTTTGGTTTCGAAGAAGTAGAAATCGGTATTCGTGCTACCAGGCACGGCTTCAAGGTTTTATATGTTCCAAAGTCTGAGATCCGGCATGACCCATCACACACGAGCGATGATATGCAAAGAAGACGAATGCTATATTACTCTGTTACGAAGGGCCAGTTCACTCTTATGCATAAATACTGGAGCAGACTTCAATTTATTACCGCAACTTTATATTTCTTCGCTCATCATTTATCATACCTGTTTCACTTCCTGGCGTATTCTCGCGACTGGGATGCCGTAAGACTCAGGCTGCGCGGACTATTAGATTTTGTTAAGGAACGAAATCACTACAGGCGTATCAAGACGTAATCAGTCATAAAAATAGCGGGAGAGATAACCGAATAACCTTGTAGCTTGTTAAATATGAAGAATTTCTTTCTGTCGCTTGATATAATACTAAAAAGGAATTCAAGGACAAACGAATGATGGGGGGTCGGCGGCAATAGGCACATTTAAGAAGCATCTCGTTTTGGATAGGTCTTGCCTGACCCGGAATACTAATTTCATGGTTAAATAAAACAGTTGGCACGATATGAAAATTAGGGACGTTGGATATCCGCAAGATATTGCATTAAAAGCATTGGTATTTTTTTATGCTAATGATGAAAGACTCAATAGCGAATTGGCTGTTGTATGTGGAGATGTACGGAAATACGGTCGGCATCCAAACATTATGGAGTTATTAATTCCCGACCCTTTGTTTCAAAACCCTTTGGTTCAAGAGAATAGTCTATATTTGAGACTTACAGATAATTGGCAGCACATATGGAAAGCCTATGTTAATGTCATTCCTGATAGCCTTAAAACGGACATCGAGACGATATCAAAAAAATGGGGTTTGAACTCCCCCTAGGGCGGTGGGTTTATAATTGACCTGTGTCTTAGGTCGTTAAAGTCCGCCTTCAATAGCACGAACGTAAGTTTAACCGCCATGTCGTTCAATTTTATACCAATACCTCAAGAAGCTAGCCAGAAGATTACAGTGAAAATAGATGTAGATGTACATGCATATGATGATAACGCAAGCATACAGAAGGCAATTACCAGAGTGCGGAAAGAAGCCAAGGCTAAATTGAAAAATATCAGAAGGGATTTGGAGGGCATGGATTTTAGAGGCTTCAGCAGAGGCAATAAAAAAGACATAACTACACAAGTCAAATGGCTATACTGGCATCTTACGCCGCCTTATTTCAGTGAAGCTAGAATATCTAAAGCGTATTATGAAAGCGTCAATATCTATGTAGAGGCATCGTACATCGAAAGGTGCTATCTAGCTATGGCCAAGTTGCTCGGCATTACATTAACGAAAGGGCGGCGGAGGGGTATCAAGTGAGGTAGGATGGAATTAACGGACACCAAAGTCAGGTAAAATAAAGAGACGGAGGTGTCAGATTGAAAAGGGGTCCCCAAGGAAGATACAGCAAGGAGTTTCGAGAGGAAGCGGTAAAAC
>JBGPRB010000227.1:0-4307 GCA_041489355.1 Dehalococcoidia bacterium | reverse complement strand
CATCATCACCGGTCCTGTCTACACCATGAAAAGCTATTATATGGGGCTGGTCGACAGCAATAACAAGGTGAATTTCTATGACGGCACTCTCCGCGTGGTTGACCCGGACGGTAAAGAGGTCGCCAATTTCAAGCCGTCAGAGTACCTGGACTATATCGCCGAGCACGTCGAGCCCTGGACTTATCTTAAATTCCCCTTCCTGAAAAAGGTGGGGTGGAAGGGCTTTGTCGAGGGGAAAGACAGCGGCGTTTACCGCGTCAGCCCGCTCGCCCGGCTCAACGCGGCCGACGGCATGGCCACACCGCTGGCACAGGCGGAGTACGAGAGAATGTACCAGACCCTCGGCGGTAAGCCGGTACATGCCACGCTTGCCTTCCACTGGGCGAGGCTGATTGAACTCGTTTATGCCGCCGAACGCCTCCTGGAGCTATGCCAGGACAAGGAGATAACCAGTCCGAATGTCAGGACTATCCCCACCGCCAAGCCGGATGAAGGCGTGGGCGTCGTCGAAGCCCCGCGCGGCGTGTTAATCCATCACTACAAGACCGATGATAGGGGCATCGTCCAGAAGGTGAACCTGATTGTGGCCACGGCGCATAATTACCCGGCCATGAATATGTCCATTAAGAAGGCGGCCCAGGGCCTGATTAAAAAGGGCCAGACGGTATCGGAGGGGCTGCTGAATATGGTGGAGATGGCATTCCGCGCCTACGACCCCTGCATGGCCTGCGCTACCCACAACCTCCCCGGTAAGATGCCACTGGAGGTCGTTATCTATGACAGCCGGGGCGAAATTATTCAACGATTAAGTCGGTAATAGATACAGCGTAAGAAATAGCTTATAATATACCTCATGAGCAACGGCAAACTCCGAACACTCATTTTAGGACTCGGTAATACGATTTTAAGCGATGATGGTGTTGGTTGCCGTGTGGCGATGGCCCTGAAAGACAGGCTCAATTCTCCGGACGTAGATATCATGGAAGCCAGTATTGCCGGACTTGACTTCCTGGACGTGCTGACCGGCTATGACCGGACTATCATTATCGACGCTATTCAGACCGAGAAAGGCACGCCCGGTCAAATATACCGTTTTGGCCCTGATATACTGGCCAGCACCCGCCACGCCAGCACACCTCACGATGTAAATCTGGCCACGGCCCTTGAACTGGGCAAGAGACTCAACATGAAGCTACCCCACCAGATAATTATCTTTGCCATCGAAGTCAAAGATGTGACCTCATTCAGTGAAGAGTGTACGCCCGAGGTGATGAAGGCTATCCCCGCCTGCGTCAAAATGGTTCTTCAGGAATTGAAGGAAGACCGGAATACCTCCCTTTAAAGCCTGCTGGCAAAACACCGGGGATAAAATGCCAGGAGGTGTCAACAACCATCTGCATAGTGTGGATTGCTATTAGCCCGTCACTTTTTTATAATTAGGAGAAACCTTTACATTCGCGAATTACCATGAAGTCAAAAATCAGCCCGTATCTCTGGAGCGGCCTCGTCATGGTCCTGGCATTGGCGCTTTCTCTTTTCATAGCCACCCGCCAGAAGACATTTTTAGAAGCCAGTGAATTACCCTATCAAGATACATCACTATGGTTTATGATAGGCTATTTTTTCGCGGCGGTTGCGATTATTGTCGTGATTCTTTTTATACTTCCCTTGAAGAAACTTGGTTTGTTTTTCAGATTATTGTATACATTGTTATTCGCCTTGGGGGTTTTTATAATCGTTTATCCAATATTACCTGACTTTGCAGCTTATTCCCTAGCGATAATAACCGGTGTTTTATGGTTGTTCTGGGCCAGAATATGGCTACACGACCTTATCCTCCTTATCACTTTAGCTGGAATTAGCGCGGTTTTCGGGTTTTTCATTTCTCCCTGGACGTTTATGATTTTCATGCTGGTTATCTCCGTCTACGACGTACTTGCCGTACGTTTCGGGTTAATGATCTGGATGGCCGATAAACTATCCGCGTCCGCCTCGCTTCCGGCGTTTATTTTCCCCAAGTTAACGGGAGACTGGAGAATAAACCTGAAAAAAATCCAGGTAGGAGAGCTGCGGAAAGAGGAGCCTGCGAAACGCGAATATACCATACTGGGCGGCGGCGATATCGGTTTCCCGTTGATGCTCTCGGTTTCTGTCTTCTTCGAGGACGGCCTGCCCGGCGCGATACTCGTGGGAGCGTTTGCCCTGGTGGGGCTCATGGGCGCCTTTTTAATTCAAAAAATCTGGCTCAAGGGAAAGCCCATGCCGGCTTTACCACCTATTGCCTTCCTCTCTCTTATCGGCTTCGTGATAGCTTATTATTTCTTAAAATAGGCTCGCTACTGCTCTCGTTTGACATTTTTTCCCGGGCGAGAACATAATATAAAAACTCTTTGCTTTCCACTTTTTAATTTTCTACAAAACATTTTTTCAAAAAACAAATTCTCAGTAAAGGAGCGACAAATGGATAAAAAGACAGTGTCCCCTAAATCTGAAAAAATAGAGATGGAGGTGCTTAATCCTCGCGGTAAGATTGAAGCTGTACCGGTCTCCTCCCCTTCACCCCGCCTGACCGCTCTGGACGGCAAGACCATCGGCCTGTATTCCAATAGTAAACCCGGTATGGACAACTTTTATACCGTGTTCGAAGAATTGTTGAAAAAGAAATACCCCACCGTAAAAGTAAAATCCATGAGGGGCGCATTTTTGATAAGGGATGACGACGCCAAAACACTGGCAAAGGAGGCGGACGCCTTTGTCTACGGGGTGGGGGACTGAGGGTCCTGCACATTTGTCGGCGTGGCCGGCACGGTTAAACTGGAAAAACTCGGTATACCCGGTGTCTTCATGGTCTGCAATACCTTCGCCGATGACGCCAAATCCGCCGCGGCGGATAACGGCATGCCCACGGTGCGTCGCCGGGAGATAAGCTCGGCGGAGTTCTACAAGCTACGGGGCGATGTCAAAACGATACGCCCGCTGGTCGAAAGCATCTTTGACGACCTGGTCAATGCGCTGATAACTCCTCTAACCCCCGAAGAGGCTAAACCGGCGCAGGATAAAAAGGGTGGGGATGACGTACCGGCGGAGATAACCGTCAAAGCGGACTCTTACCGCGTTGCCCTGGAGGAATTCAACCAGATGTACCTGGATAACCGCTGGGGCGATGGCCTGCCCCTTATTCCCCCCACACCGGATGCCGTCAAATGGATGCTTTCGGGGACGAGCCGCAATCCCTACGAGGTGCTGGGCACGATTAATCCCAGGCACGGCATCGCTACGATAGAAAAAATAGCCATTAACGCCGTCATGGCGGGCGCCAAACCCCAGTATTTACCGGTAATTATTGCCGCTATGGAAGCCCTTGCCGACGAGACTTTCGACGACCTGCATATCCTGGCTTCGGCAGGTTCTTTTAACCTGCTGGTAGTGGTCAGCGGGCCGATTGCCGGGGAAATCGGGATGGAGGCCGGCATCGGCTTCATGGGCCACGGCTGGCGCGCCAACAATACCATCGGCCGGTCGATACGGTTGTCCACTCTTAACATCGGCCATACCTGGCCCGGTATTAACGACATGGCGCTGACCGGACGCCTATCGCCGCATACCTTCTATACGTTCAGTGAAAATACGGAATTCAGTCCGTGGAAACCCTATCATGCGTCCCGGGGCTTTAGAGCCGACGACAGCTGCGTGACTGTCGCCCCGATTCACGGTGAAAGCCAGCTGCAACACTTCTACGGCGGCATGATAGGCACCTGGACGGCACCGGGTGTACTGGACAGGATAGTCGAGGACCTTTTAAGAGGCAGTCGCCGCGGCCTGTTCATGTGGGGGACGAAGGGCGTGGGGAAATACCCCGGTTCCGGCGGGGGGTCTATGAACCACATGATTATTGTCTTCCCTGAGCTGGCTGCTGAATTCAAGAAGATGGGCTACGCCCAGAAAAGCCTGCAGGACGAAATTTATAAACGCGTCTCGGTTCCGTATGATGAGCTCAATCCGGCGGAAAGGAAGTCCATACAGACGGCGATGGAATTAGGCGTTGTGCCGGCGGACCGCAAGCCGGTGTTCCAGGCAGCCCTGAAGCCGGGGGCAATGGTCCCGCTCCTGATGTCGCCGGAGAACCTGCACCTGTTCGTCGCCGGCGGCGTGCCGGGCTGCGCCTTCTCTTTCAACTACTACCGGATTCCTCCGTATAACCAGACGGCGCTTATGACCAGACTGATAACCGGGGCTACTCTTACCAAAGCCGGAGCCACCGGGTTTAAAAGTGTTCCCTACGGGGCATGAGGGCTGGCGATAAGAGT
>JBGPRB010000226.1:0-4346 GCA_041489355.1 Dehalococcoidia bacterium | reverse complement strand
CTCCAATCTCGGAAGTGGGAACTTGAAGCGCTTTTATCGGACAGGCGTGTTGAGTTGGCTGACATCGAGACGGTGACCCGGTGCGTTGACGACCTGCGCAGTTTGCTTGAGGAGAGTCCACTGACCGAAAGGAAATCATTCATCAAGAGCTTTGTTAAAGAAGTAAAGGTGACTGGTGATGAGGTATTGTTGACCTATACCATGCCCCTTCCACCTCAGGGGATATCCGAAGAGAAGGTGGGAGTTCTTTGTTCTGTACACTCAAGTGGAGCCGGGGGGATTCGAACCCCCTACCTCCTGCGTGCAAAGCAGGCGTTCTCCCAACTGAACTACGGCCCCAAACTATAGAAAAATTATATCACACACCCTCATTCCTTGTCAGTCACACTCTTTGTTGCTATACTGGATATGTCGTTTTTTAGGACAGGGCATTCATGAATTACGAGACGATTATCGGGCTGGAAGTCCACGCCCAGCTTTTGACCAGGAGCAAGATGTACTGCGGTTGCAGCACTGATTACGCCAACGCGCCGCCCAATACCCATGTCTGCCCGGTCTGCCTGGGTATGCCCGGCGTCCTTCCGGTCATCAACCGCCAGGCCGTGGAATACACCATGATGACCGCCCTTGCTTTAAACTGCCCTGTCTCCGGATACACCAAGTTCGACCGCAAGAACTACCCCTACCCCGACCTCATGAAAGGCTACCAGATTTCCCAGTATGATGCGCCCATCGGGAACAAAGGCTGGCTCACCATTGAAGTTGACGGACAGAGAAAGCAGATAGGCATCACCCGCGTCCACCTGGAGGAAGACGTCGCCAAGCTTTTGCACCGCACCTCCCCGGACGGAGAAGACTACAGCCTGGTGGATGTCAACCGCTCCGGCTGTCCCCTTATGGAAATCGTCGGGGAGCCTGACCTGCGCTCACCGGAGGAAGCGCAGCAATACCTCATCGATCTGCGCAGAATTTTGCAATACCTGGGTGTCTCTACCGGCAATATGGAGGAGGGCAGCTTTAGATGCGATGCTAATATCAGCGTACGCCCTTTAGGCAGCACGGAATTAGGCGCCAAGGTAGAGGTCAAAAACATGAACAGCTTCAAGGCGGTCTTCATGGCCATGGAATATGAAGCCCAGCGCCAGAGAAAAGCCGCCGCCGAGGGCAAAAGACTCATCCAGGAAACGAGGGGCTGGGTAGAGGACAAGGGCAAGACCGTCTCCCAGCGCAGTAAAGAGTATGCCCATGACTATCGCTATTTCCCGGAGCCGGACCTTCCGCCGGTCATTATCGGTCGCGACTGGGTGGAGGCTGTCAGGAAAAAACTCCCCGAGCTGCCCGAGGCCAGACGCGATAGATTCATCGCCGAATACGGCCTGCCCGTTGCCAGTTCCACCCAGATTACCAGCAGTAAGGCAATGGCCGACTATTTTGAAGATAGCGTCAAAGTCAGTAAAGAAGCAAAGCCGAAAGAGATAAGCAACTGGATTCTGGGCGAGGTCAGTCATATCATCAATACCAGTAATATCGACATTCAAGAATTCAGAAAAAAGGTTGAACCTGCACAAACTACCAGAATAACTCAATTGAATTCCGAAGGTGTTATTAATGCACCAACTGCTAAATTAGTGTATATGGAGATGTTCCGCACCGGCAAGACCGCCGATGAAATTATTAAAGAGCGCGGACTCAGCCAGATTAGCGATACCGGTGAGCTTGAGAAAATTGTTGCTGAGGTGATAAACTCTAATATGCAGCCCGTGGCCGATTATCGGTCGGGGAAAGAGACGGCCCTCAAGTTCCTGGTCGGCCAGGTGATGAAGGCCACCAGGGGTCGTGCTAATCCGCAGCTTGTCAATGAAGTGTTAAAGCGGAAGCTTGCCGAAGGCTCTTCGAGCTGAAACATAAAAAAACGATTATTGGAGAAACTGATATGGAAATGTATTTATATATCGCGCAGATAGTTGTCGCCGTAGCCCTGATACTGGTTGCCCTGCTTCAGGTCCGTGGTGGCGGTCTGGGAGGTATCTTCGGCCAGGCGGACACGGTATATCGCACCAAGCGTGGCGTGGAAAAAACCCTGTTTCAGCTTACCATCGCCCTCGCCTTTATATTCATCATCCTCTCGATAGTATCCATCCGTATAGGTTCCTGACACCAGGGCAGGAATCGCGACACCTCTATACTGTACTGTCATTCCCGTGAAACTTGTCCCGTACCCTGTCCCGTGCTTGACACGGGATTGATACGGGAACGGGAATTTAACCCCCTTTCCTCCCCTTTTTTAAGGAAAAATCACCTTTTTCCCATCTGTGCCGCTAAATACTGGTAAATTGTTATAATTTTATGCTTGTTGCTATTGACAAATACGCTCAGGTTTGTTACTCTGCTAGGCAAGGATAACATTGGAGGTGCAAAATGCAGGCTTATTGCATGAAGTGCAGGAAGAAAGTTGAGATGAGGAATGCCAAGTCGGTCACGCTGAAGAATAAGCGACCGGCCACCCAGGGCGTTTGCCCCTCCTGCGGCACCAAGGTGTTCCGCATCGGCAAGGGCTAGTCCTGCTTTAATCCCCCCGCCCTGTTCGTAACCGGGACTAGTAACGCTATTATCTGAGTATAGCGACTTATCCGCGAGTCGGTCTGAAGCTGGTAAAAGGCTTATGGGTAAGCGTGTAATCTTTTTCGACTGCGGTTAATTGCTATAATAGTGTGCATTTATAAATGGATAAGGCACTGCGTATGCAGTGCCTTTTTTGTATATGTGTGCCGGACTATCTCTTCCTCTTCCAACCCGTGCCCGCGGCCGTATCCTTGAGGGTAATGCCGAGTTCGTTTAGCCTGTTGCGTATTTCATCGGCAAGCTGGAACTTCTTGTCCTTGCGCAGGGAATTCCTTAATTCTCTTAGTAAGTTTAAATACCCATCTACACTTTCTTCATTCGGGTTAGCTGTCACCTTTTCTATTATATAGTCCAGTTTTTCTCTTCTCAATTTTGCTATTATGGATTTACTCATTTCAGCAAACGGTTCGGCATCTAGCGGCGGCTCTTCCGGTTCTTTGAAGGTCAACCCCAGTATCCCGCCCAGTTCCCTGAGTGTCTCGCGGGCTTCCCCGGCATTCAACCCCGCCTCCTCCGCCCTGTTGATATCCCGCGCCAGGTCGAAGAGGGTGGCTATCGCCTGGGCTGTATTGAAGTCATCGTCCATAGCCTCGATGAATCTATCATAATAAGGCTTGGCATCGAGGGTCTTTCCTTTACCTCCAGTCGCGTCATCCTTGGAGGCTACTCTCAGCAATCTTTCCGCCCCGCTCTGCGCCGCCTCCAGCGCCTCTGGCGTGTAAGTTAAAGGGCTGCGGTAGTAGGAACTGAGCACGAAGATATGGATGGCATCGGCGCTGTATTTTTTCAGGGCATCTCGTATCGTTATCAGGTTCCCCAGGCTCTTGCTCATCTTTTCGGCGCCCAACTGCAAGGAGCCGTTGTGCATCCAGTACTTCACAAACGGCTTTTTACCGGTGAAGCTCTCCGACTGCGTTATTTCGTTTTCGTGGTGGGGAAATACCAGGTCCTGCCCGCCGCCGTGGATATCTATCGTCTCGCCGAGATACCTCAGAGACATGGCGCTGCACTCGATGTGCCACCCCGGCCTGCCCTTGCCCCAGGGGCTATCCCACCATGGCTCGTCAGGCTTGGCTGCCTTCCAGAGGACAAAATCCAGGGGGTCTTCTTTTTCCTCTCCGGTCTCGACACTCGCCCCCGTTCTCATGGCATCGAGGCTGCGCTTGGACAGCTTGCCGTAGTCCGGTACATTTCTTACCCGGAAATAGACGCTGCCCTTTGCCGGATAGGCATACCCCTTATCTATTAATCCCTGTATTACATCCAGCATCATCGGTATCTCTTCCGTGGCCCGCGGATGAAAATCGGCCGGCATCACATTAAGATTGTCCATGTCCTCAAAGTAACGTTGTGTGAATTTCTCGGCCAGTTCTTTGGCAGGGACACCCAGACGGTTGGACCGGGTAATAATTTTATCATCGATATCGGTAACATTTTGCACGCATTTGATACCGTAGCCCCGGTATTTAAGGTAACGCCGTACGACATCAAAAATGATATAGCTCATAGCGTGGCCTACATGAGAATCGTCATAAGGGGTAATGCCGCACACGTACATCGTCACGATATCGCCCTGAGGTTTGAACTCCTCTTTTTTACCGGAGAGAGTATCAGTTATCTTCATCTTGACCGCCTTCTATCAGAGCTACGGCATAGGCCGCGATTCCTTCCCCCCTCCCGATAAAGCCCAGCCCGTTATTGGTACTGGCCTTGACGCTGACCCT
>JBGPRB010000225.1:0-4378 GCA_041489355.1 Dehalococcoidia bacterium | reverse complement strand
GAATATCCTTCCCAGGATGATAGTTGATTCGGCAGATACGGCAATACCGGCAACCATAACCAGTGCGCCAAAGAAACAAAGTACATGAAAAGTGACAATCAGGATGAACCCGATATGCCAGGGAAACATTACCAGCCAGTATCCCCGGTTACTCTTAAAGTATTCACCGAATTTGAAGTTTTCCCCGATGAGAAAAATGATGCCCTTACGTATCGTCTTTTGGCGGTTTTTCTGCCATTCCTTAATGTCTACGTAATAAGAACTTCCATATTTGCTTTTAGGTTCGTGAATTACCGGATATAGTTCCCACCTCAAGTGCACAGGCATCCTGGCAATCTTGACCAACTTGGCGGAATACATCACGACGATGAACACGTATGCAAAATATGTTAAAACGACTAGTAAAACACTCATTCGCGCCTCCGCGTTTGTAAAAGGTGAAAGAACCGTAATGATCCGGATGCTTTATTTCATCCTATCGATGATGAATCCCGCGGCCAGTCGGCAGCCGAGCCCCGGGGGTAGTCCGCATTTTTCAAAACCCTTCTCGCCCGCGAAGGTCATCATGGCCGCATCACTTTCCCCGGGATTTAGTCTCTTCCCCAGTATTACCGTTTCAATGATGTCCGAGCAGTATAAATGACCCACAGCGTCTTCAAAGTAGGCCATGAATTTCTGGGATATTAAAATAGGGTTTTTCTTGGGGTCATTCATTATGGATAAATCCAGCGGGTCATCGCTGCCGAAATAGAGCCCGAAGGTAATCAGGCTGCCGGTGATGCCCCCGCATATCTCACCGGTCCCGCCGATGCCGGGAAATGGGGTCAAGGCCTTGATAATCTCCATGTTGCCCAGCCCGAATTCTTCCAGCAGGGCCATCGCCGTGCCCTGGGCGCAGTTCTTGAAAATAAAGTTATATTCCTCGGCCCGCAACTGCACGCGGTCGAGGATTTTCTCCTTGTTAGCCCGCATCTCTTTCGGGTCGAGTTTCTTCCTGGGAATCCCGTTCGCCTTCATCTTTTTAATTCTGGCCTGGATAGCCGGCACGTCCCAGACTCTTTCCGCCAGTTCATCCACCTTTTTCTTCAGGGCTGCATAGTCAGTCATAAGCTAATAACCTCCTCATTCGACCATTTCATTTATAATATAAAATATCCTGTGGATTGAGCTTGCAACAAACAATCATAGCAAAATTTTTTTATAGCCAGCATTTATTTCTTGTCTATCGTAATTATAGAATATCTCTGGCAGCTTAGTAAATCTGAAATTTTTTTAAGTATTATGATTGTGGAAAGCTGCCTGAATTTGACAAATAATTCATGATAAGGTATAAAATCATACCAACGCATCATATGTAATAGGTATCAGAGCCGGTGCCGAAGGGTAATACGCGATAAGACTATGGGAAAGATAAAAGTATCCGAAAAAGCGAGCTTCGAATTACTGCCGCCGCCGATTCCGGCTAAAGCTATCAGGGAGACCCTAACCGCAGATGTTGTGGTCGTAGGCGCTGGAATAGCCGGGCTTACTGCGGCGCTCTCGGCCGCCGAGTCCGGCGCCAGGACTATCCTTATCGAGAAGGGGCCTACCTATAACGTTCGCGGCCTGCATAATGCCGCCATTGCCAGCCGACTGCAACAACGAGCCGGGATTAAAATCGACCGGGAGCAGGTTATCTCCACGATTATGGAGTGGGGAGCTTACCGGAGCGACCAGAAGCTGGTCAAGCTGTGGGCTGATAACTGCGATAAGGTCATGGACTGGCTGGTGGACATGGCAGAGGCAGCCAACATAGAGGTTGTCCTGGACCCCTCCACCAAGCCCTGGTACTTCCCGAACTATCCCACAATCCATGTCTTCAGGCCAAAATATCAGGAGACCCTGGCGGAAATGCTGCAGAGCAACGCCCGGGCTCTGGGGGCAGAATTCCGTTTCGAGACCCCGGCAGTCCGACTGGTCAGAAAGGGAAAAGGCAGGGTTACCGGCGTCATTGCCCGGAATGCTCAGGGAGATTATATCCAGTTCAATGCCGGGAAAGGGGTGGTGCTCTGTACCGGCGATTACGGGAATGACCGCCAGATGGTTCAGAAATATTGCTGGCCAGCCGTAAGCGACCTCAAGTGCGCCTATACCACCGACCTTAACACCGGAGACGGGCACAAGATAGGCCTGTGGGTCGGCGCGGCCATAGATGACACGCCCCACTGCCCGATGCTTTTCGACTGGGCTGTCTGGAGCCAGAGCGGACTTTTTAACCTGGCCCGTCAGCCGTGGCTTTTTGTGAATACCAATGGCGAACGCTTTATGAACGAGGACCTGCCCTGGGGTTACGAATGCGCCCAGATTATACAGCAGCCGGGCAAATTCGCCTGGTCGGTATGGGACGCCAAGTATGAACGAGAGATACCTAAAATGAAAAGCCAGTGCTGTAAAAACATGGGACCGCCGACATTCTTATGGAATCCGAAGCAGCTGGACGAGGCCCTCGAAAATGGAAATGTGCTGATGGTAGAGACTATTGAGGAGCTTGCGCAGAGAATGGGAGTGCCCGTCAGGACCTTCAAAGCTACCGTCGCCAGGTATAATAAACTGGCACGAAACGGCGAGGACCTGGACTTCGGCAAATTTCCCGACCGCCTGACCACTATCGAAAAGCCGCCGTTTTACGCCTGCCAGATGGAAGCCCGCTATATGGTAATCCTGAGTGGCTTAAAGATAAATACAAAGCTACAGGTGATAGATACGGAGAGAAACGCTATTCCGGGACTATACGCCGCCGGGAATGTCTCCGGGTCTTTCTTCGGGAACCAGTATCCCACCACGATACCGGGCCTCACTCACAGTCGGGCCTGGACTTTCGGTCGTTTGGCGGGATTGAACGCCGCCGCTGAGAATGTATAAGAGAGGACAATCAGAAAGTCCTTCCCCAGCCTTATTTTATTCAGAACTCTTTTTGAGATGGTCTGTATCCAGGGTATGGTGCGTGCGGAGCGGGATTTCTTTGATAAAAAAGTTGATGATAAAAGCCAGTACCAAGGCAAATAGAGCATATAAAAAAACTTGAGATATAGAAATAGCCAGCGATTCCCGCAACGCCTGCATCACCTGCGGTAAAAGCTTTGCCCCCTGTTCACCCATTTGCCCAATGATTCCCTGTAACTGGGTCTGTGCCTCCGGACTCATCAAAACCTGAGGATTATGCATCAGTGTTTCAAGCTGCTGCGGCGGTATCATCGATTTTATATTTGAGGGAAGCTTCGCTCCCAGTTCCGCGGCAAAGCGGTTGTTCATCACCGAACCGAATACCGCCAGACCCACGGAGCCACCGATAGAGCGGAAAAAAGCTGTGGTTGATGTCGCTACACCGAGTATTTTATAGGGCACAGCGTTCTGTACGGCGATAGTATAAAGAGGCATAGTTGTACCCAGTCCAAAGCCGGTGATAACCATGTTCCTTACGGCAGTGCCGTTGGTAGTAGCAACAGTCATTGTAGAAAGCAGCCACATACCGAAAGCCATTATTGCCACACCGAAAGCCCCCTGAATCCTGTAACGACCTCCCGCACGGGAGAGCAACTGCCCTGAAATAAAACTGCCAAAAACCACCCCCAGCATCATCGGCGTGACAAAGTTGCCGCTGCTGGTAGCGGTAGCTCCGAGGACACCCTGAAAGAAGAGCGGGATGAACACGATGCTACCGAACATGCCGCCGGCCGTCAGAAATATCATCGCTGATGAGACAGCTACGATACGGTTCTTGAAGATGGAGAGGGGAATAATAGGCTCCTTGCTGCGCCTTTCCATGAACAGGAAAACAGCTAACGCCACCACCGAAAAAACGAACATGCCGATAATTTGCGGCGAGCCCCACGCGTATTCCACGCCACCCCAGGATAGCGCCAGCATGGTCGGCACCACAGTCAGAATAAGCAACACGACACCCGGATAATCGATGCTGTGCTTGAGGTTATCCGGCCGGAAGTTAGGGAAGAAAAAGATAAACAGGAGGATAACAGCAAGTCCCAAAGGGACGTTAATAAAAAAGACCCAGTGCCAGGACAGAGTATCAGTTACGTAGCCGCCCAGCGTGGGGCCGACGATTGCTGATATACCGAATACTGCACTCATCAAACCCTGGTATTTCCCCCGCACAGCCGGAGGGAAAAGGTCGCCGATAACGGTGAAGGCATTCGCCATCATGATACCAGCACCGATTCCCTGTACACCCCGGAAGATAATAATCTGGTTCATGGTCTGGCTGAGGCCGCACAGGACAGAGGCCAGAATAAAGCTGACCAGACCTCCGATATAGAAGAATTTCCGCCCGTAGATATCGGTCAGCTTACCGGTAATCGGTACCGTGACCGCCGAGGTAATG
>JBGPRB010000224.1:0-4385 GCA_041489355.1 Dehalococcoidia bacterium | reverse complement strand
CTGGCGCTGATTACCACGGAAGGCTTCGAGGATATCGTACCCATCGGCAAAGGCGCTTCATGGTCGGACCAGCTGACCTTCCGGGAAATCAGGAACCTGGCCCGTATCGTCAAGCCGGAGCCCATCATCTCCCGGGAAATGACGGTGGGCGTTAAGGAAAGAGTCAACTCCCGGGGAGAGATAATCAGACCCCTGGACGAAGAAGACTTTCTGGATAAACTGCAGCACCTGGTGGACAAGGGGGCCAGGGGATTCGTCGTCAGCCTGCTCTTCTCCTATGCCAACCCCACCCACGAAAAGCGTATCGCCGAGATTATCCGTAAAGAATACCCGGACTTTTACCTGGGGGCCATGCCGGTAGTGCTTTCTTCAAAAGTAACACCTAAACAGAACGAATATACGCGTACCGTGACTACGATATTGAATGCTTACCTTCATTACTCCATGTGGGAGCAGATTTCCGGTACGGGCGATGAGCTCCGCAACTCAGGCTACGATAAGACCATCATGATGGTGCATAACAGCGGCGGCATGGCCGAGGTCTTTCGCACCGCCGCTATCCAGACTTTTAACGGTGGGCCGGTGGCCGGGCTTATCGGGGGAGCCAATGTCGGCAGGATACTGGGGTATGACAACATTGTCGTCAGCGATATGGGCGGCACCAGCTTCGACCTGGGCCTGGTCGTGGCCGGCAGCAGCCGGTTCTACCAGTTCCACCCCCTCATCGACCGCTGGTGGGTGGACATGACCATCCTGGAGACAAGGTCCATCGGCGCCGGCGGCGGTTCTATCGCCTGGCTCAACCCCGTCATGGGTAATCGACTGGAGGTCGGGCCTCAGGGTGCCGGTTCCATGCCGGGGCCGGCCTCTTATAATCTGGGCGGGACCGAACCCACTGTTACCGATGCCGATATCGTGCTGGGTTATATCAATCCTGACTACTATCACGGCGGGCGCATGAAGCTGGATAAAGGAAAGGCGGTCTCTGCTATCAGGGAAAAAATCGCCAGACCCTTGGGTATTGAGGTGGAAGAGGCGGCGCTGCTGATTAAAAAGATTGTCGATGCCAATATGGGCGATACCATCGCCAAGGAGACCTTCCTCAGGGGCTTCAAGCCCAGCGATTTTATCCTCTTTGCCTTCGGCGGAGCCGGGCCTACCCATTGCTGCTCCTACGGCCCGTATGCCGGGATAAATAAGATAGTCGTCTTTCCCTTCTCGCCGGTGTTCTGTGCCTTTGGCTCCAGCACCATGGACATCCTCCATTTGTACGAGCAATCGCTGCGCCTTCCGCTGCTGGCTCCGATAACAATGAAGTGTTTTGAAGATTACGATGTCTTCAATAATACGATAAAAAGCCTGCAAGAGAGAGCCGTCAAGGACATTACCAATGAGGGCTTTTCTCTTGAGTCCATCAAGTTTGGCCTTGAGATAGAAGCCAAGTACGGCGGCCAGCTCAATATCCTTCGTTTTATGTCTCCGCTCCTGTTTATTAATAATGCCGCCGACGTCAGGGCGGTATATAAAGCCTTTGAGGATGAGTACTGCCGGGTCTACAACCGCATTTCGGCTTATCCGCAGGGGGGCGTGGATGTGCTTAACCTGATACTGCGCGCCACCGTGGACCACCCCAAACCGAAACTTCCTACTTACCCGCGGGCCAGGGAGACGCCGGACGCGGCGGCACTTAAAGGCGAGAGACTTGCTTACTGGGTAGAATATGGTGAGTTCCGCCCGTCTCCTGTTTACGGTGCCAAATTGCTGAAACACGGCAACATCATCAACGGTCCCGCCATCATTGAAGCCGAGGATACCACCATCGTGATGCCGCCGGTGCTTAAGCTTTCTGTTGACAAATATCACAACTTTATTCTGGAGAAGGTGTAGAGAAAGGGAGGATGATATGAGGCCAGACCCGCAAAAGTTACTGCAATGGATTAAGCCCAGCCCGCCCACGGATGAGGAATTGGAATGCCTGAAATTGCTGCAACCCGGCGATTATGAAATCTATACCGAGAAGCTGAACAACTTCCTCCTCGAGTCCAAGGAGGTCTTCATCAAGCTGGGCGTGAGCAGCATGCTCCGCTCCGGAGACGTCGTCACCGGCATCTACACGCCGACCGGGAACATGGTGGCCGCCTGGTGCGGAACCTATCTCCACGCTGTGGTCGGCCAGCTTCCGATAAAGTTCGTGGCCGAGACCTGGATAAACGAGCCCACGGTGGGTTGCAAGGATGGCGATATTTTTTACCTCTCTGACCCGCTTTACGGCGGGATACACAACTGCGACCAGATTATCGTCATGCCCGTTTTTAATGATGGTGAGCTTATCGCCTGGACGAACGCGGCCGTGCATCAGCCTGAGACCGGTGCCTGCGAGCCGGGCGGGATGCCGCTCAGTGCCAAGACAAGGCACGATGAAGGAATGCTTCTATCGCCCATCAAGATAGGTGAGAATTTCCGTCTCCGTGAAGACCTGGTGGAGATGTGCGTCAACCTGATGTCACGGGCGCCGCGCATGCAGGCGATTGATATGCGGGCCCGGTTGAGCGCGGCGGACCGCCTGCGGCAAAGGATTGTATCGCTGGCCAAGGAGAAGGGTAATGACTTTGTCAAGGGACTCTTTCGCCGAATAATAATCGAAGCTGAAGAAGGCACTCGACGGAGAATCAGAGGCTGGAATGACGGCACATATCGGGCGGTGACCTTTATGGATATTGTCGGTGAAAAACACCGGCTGGTGCGCAACTTTCTCACCCTGCATAAGAAGGGTGACCAGCTCACCTGGGACTTCACCGGCACCTCGCCCGAGAATGATAGCCCGCAGCACTGCATGCCGCATTCCCTGGCGGCTAATGTGGCCATACATTTAATGTCCTACTCATTCAATGACCTGCCCGTATCGGCCGGTATCTTCGCACCGATGGAGTGGATTGTCCCCGAAGGGTGCATGTTTAACCCTAACTATGAAGCTGCCCAGAGCAACAGTGCCCCTTCATGCCACGGTGCCATGACCCTGGGCACCATCTGCATGAGCAAGCTGATGTTCGATAGCCCCCAGCGGGAACTGGTGGCGGCTGCCACCGGCAATACCGGCGTCGGTATTATTGTCTCCGGGGTAAACCAGTGGGGTGTGCCTATTGCTGATTTCCTCGCCTTCGGTCTCAACACCGAGGGGCATGGTGCCAGGACAGACATGGACGGCGTTGACGCCTATGGTTTCTCCCACTGTCCCACCGGCCGGGCGCCGGATATTGAAGATATAGAAAATGAGTTCCAGTTCTTCAACTTGGTGGCCAAGCTCAGCCGGGACAGCAGCGGCTTCGGCAAAAACCGTGGCGGCGCCGGCACCGAAACTATCTACGCCGTCAATTACGTCCCCTGGGCCCTCTATAACAGTCATGTCAAAGGGAGCAAAGTACGCAACTGCATCGGACTGTTCGGCGGTTATCCCCCGGCGACATTGCCCGGCATCGAAGTAAAGCACACCAATATCTGGGAAAAGATGAAGAGAGGCGATAAAGACCTGCCAGCCAATGCCATGCAACTGATTACAGAAAGGACTATTCGTGGTGATTACGAAATTGGTAGCATGTTCAAGAAAACGCATGTCATGGAAAACGGCGACCTCTGGGTCGTCTTCAGCGGCGGCGGTGGCGGTTACGGTGATGTGCTGGAGAGAGACCCCGGTATGGTCATGGACGATTTGAGGAGGGAACTTATTTCTCCCTGGACTGCAGAAAACGTCTATCATGTGGCCTATGACCACGCAACCCTTGAGGTGGATGAGGAGAAAACAAAGCAGCTCCGTCAGAAGGAGAGGGAAGACAGGAAATCCCGTGGTATAACCTGGGATAAGTTCGAGAAGGAATGGTCACAGCTTCGTCCTGCCGAAGAAATACTGGAATACTACGGGTCATGGCCGGATGCCAGGAAAACGAGAGAAATTATCAGGATGTAACCGGTTCAGAGCTTGAGATATGGATAAGATGATTACCTCTAAGGGATTGGTTAGAGGAGCATTTGAATCGGCTGACTTGCCACGGTTGCCCTTTATTCCCTGGTTATTCACCCATGCTGCCCGGCTGGAACAAATACCGGTGCGAAGGATATTCGCTGACCCAACTCAATATACAAAATGCCTTCAAAATGCCAGGAAACTATATGGCTATGATGCCATTATCGGCAGCTTTGATTCTTCCCTGGAAACGGAGATATGCGGTTACCCCGTAAACTGGAGGGGCGACTATGAAGCACCGACAACCAGCCCTCAACCTCAGTTTGACTTCGGTCGTCTTAAGAACATCAACGTCGAAAGTGCCAGTAAAACGGGCAGATTTGGTACCGTTATCGAGTCTTTACGACGCATTAACAGGGTCTCGGGG
>JBGPRB010000223.1:0-4401 GCA_041489355.1 Dehalococcoidia bacterium | reverse complement strand
GAGCCAATCAAACTGGAATTCTTAGAGGAAGCACTGGTTGCTTAAAGGGATTGACTGAGATGGCAGAAGGGTATAGGATATGGCTAGATCGAATTTCCACCAGTTACGGGACGCAGCCTTAACTTTCTGGCTAAATGTGACAAGCCACGCAGTGGTTTGACAACCTAGAGCAGCAATTAGTATCGTAACTCTAGCAGATATATAGTTAATTGACGGGAGTATTATGAGTAAACAAAGAACATTGGTATTTTTCGGAGCGCACCCGGATGACGAGACTTTTGGTATGGGTGCTACACTGGCCCTGTACGCATTGCGGGGAGTTAAAGTTTACTGCGTCTGTTCTACTCGAGGTGAAGCGGGCACCGTGGACCCTGAGCTTATGAAGGGATATGCAACGATAGGAGACCTGCGCTGGAATGAATTGAAATGTGCAGCACAGGTACTCGGTCTGGCTGATATTACCTACCTGGGTTACCGTGATTCCGGTATGCAAGGTTCAGAACAAAATAAACACCCGGATGCACTGGCAATGGCTCTCACCGAAGAGGTTACCGGAAGAATGGTCAAAATCATTCGTGAGCTCAAACCGGATGTTGTACTTACCCATGATGCCGGCGGTGGCTAAGTGCACCCCGACCATATTGCCACGCACAACGCCGCCGTCAAAGCATTTTATGCCGCCGGTGACCCGGCACAGTATCCTGAAGCTGGTCCGGCATTCCGTCCATATAAGCTGTATTTCGGAGTTCGTCCGCGCAGGTACATGGGACTGATGGTTAAGCTAATGCCTCTGTTTGGGCAGGACCCGCACCATTTCGGACGTAATAAGGATGTGGACATCACCAAAACAATGGGTGTGGAATATCCTTTTCATACAGTAGTACGTACAACAAAACAAGCCCGCGAGATTCGTGTCAGAGCGGCAGCCTGTCATGCCAGCCAGGGTGGTGGTCAGCCCCGCAGAGGTCCTTGGCTTTTCAGAATAAATGATATGTTTCATCGGCAACAGGACTATTTCATGCGCGAATATCCGCCACCGACCCGGTTCCGCGAAAAGGACCTCTTTGAAGGATTGCCGGAAGAGCAATCCAGTTAAGGATGGCGCTTATTTATCCATTCCGCGCTTTAGACCGCGTATATATGATATTTCCCCTGCGTGCTCTGAAAGATGCGTCATCATCATCAATAACATCGTGCCGACGATGGGTTTAAAGGGAGGCCAAGGAGGAGCGGGCCTTCCAGCCGGTATATCCATCCGGGCAGGTGGGGGAGGCAAATTAACTTTCTTATCATAATCCCCCGTTTTTAACCCTTTAAGGTATACGAGGGTATTTTTTCGAACCACTTCAGCATAAGCAGTCAACTCTTTCATGTCCGGAACAACGAAGGCAGTTACCTGTTCCGCTGTATAATGGGCTCCACCATCGTCGATCGCTTTGTTGAACTTTTGATACCACTTCTCCGATTCCCAGAGCTGCGGTTTACCTTGCAACCTATGAATTGAGGAATCCTCGGTGCGAATCGAATGGAAAAGGATAAGCCCAATCGAGTTGGCATCCGGGCGCCTTCGAAAGGGAGTATGATCCCGCATCAGGGCTTCGCTTTAACGCCTGGGTTGAATAAAGCATGTAACAAATAAGGCTTTTATCGGTAACGAATAAGTATTTTGTGAAAGATGACGAATGAAATATGGTGGCGATTCAGGGAGGAAAATTTGACACTGAAGTCAAATGTGGGGTATTCTCCACTAATAAAGGAATCATATATGGAAGCGTATTGCGTAAAGTGCCGTGGTAAAAAAGAAATGAAGAACGCAAAAGCTATCACCATGAAAAATAGCCAACCAGTGACCCAGGAAGTAGCCCCTCCAGCGGACTAAGATACTTAAGACCATGAGAAATAGCCAAATGAAGAGGACGTCGGGGAAGCTTCCCCGATACGCAAAACATCCCTGACTATTTCCGTTTTTTCAAAAATTTATCTTAAAAGGAACGGTGAGATGAAAAACGAGCATATGCCCAAGATTGAAGTCAACAAAGAAAAAGCCGTCATCAAGGGTCTGAGCCTGGCCGATTTCGGGATTAACGGGATCGCCTCCAGGGTAGATGTCCGGAATGGAAAGATAGTCAGGATACGGCCATTGCACTATGACTGGAAATACAATAAAGAGGATTTTAATCAATGGCAGATGGAAGCGCGTGGTAAAGTGTTTGAGCCTACGTTGAAAACGCTGGTATCTCCCTTCGGCCTGGCGTATAAAAAAAGGGTATATTCACCCAACAGGATTCTCTACCCGTTGAAACGCGTGGACTGGAACCCGGATGGAGATAGAAACACGGCCAATAGAGGCACGAGTAAATACATAAGAATTTCCTGGGACGAGGCGTTAAAGATTATCGTTAAGGAATTGAAGAGGATAAAAACCCAATACGGAATGGAGGGAGTGCTTTCTCAGTCCGATGGTCACGGGGAGGGTAAGGTCGTACACACGGCGCATGGCAGCGCCAACAAGCTGCTGGCGCTTCTCGGCGGTTATACTATGCAAATGAGAAACACCGACAGCTGGGAAGGATGGGCGTGGGGCGCCAAGCATACGTGGGGGATGGAACCGGTCGGAGAAATGGTACCCGCCAGTAACCTAATCCCGGATATCGCGGAGAATACCGAACTCCTGTTGTTCTGGGGATGCGATCCGGAAACCACTCCCTGGGGATTCAACGGTCAGATGGCTAGCCGGGTATGTTACTGGTACAATGAACTTGGGATCAAATGCGTCTATATTTGTCCTGAGTTGAATTACGGAGCGGCCGTTCACGCCGATAAGTGGATACCCATCAGGCCGAATACGGACGCTGCCCTGCAACTGGCCATCGCCTACATATGGATGACCGAGGGGACTTATGAAAAAAAATACGTGGCTACCCACACCTATGGTTTCGATAAGTTCGAGGAATATGTTTTGGGAAAAGAAGACGGAATCCCCAAGACCCCCAGGTGGGCTTCGGAGCTGTGCGGCGTGCCGTCCCGCATCATCAAAGCGCTGGCACGAGAATGGGCATGCAAGAGGACTTCGATAGCTCACGGTAATGGCGGCGCCGGTATCAGAAGCGCTTACGCCACTGAACAGGCAAGAATAGAAGTGCTTCTACTGGCCATGCAAGGACTGGGAAAACCGGGTGTTCACCAGGTCAAAATGATTGAATGGTCAACTTTTGACTTGAAAAACAGTCCGATGCCACCGGGAATCGTGACTCCCGGTAATTTTGTCCATGCGTACAATGTAACAAAGATAGGAACAAGATGGGCTGGGGCGCTGGATGGCCAAACCAGGGAACTGAGCGAGCTCGAAAAATTGATGACACCGGCACCGATTAATCCAAAGCAAATCATACCGAAAGACCTCATCCATGACGCCATCCTGAATCCACCGATCAGTTGGTACGGCAATACGACGTTTCCGGGAAAGCTGGAAAACCAGTTCGTGAAATATAGGTATCCGGCCGAGGGGTGCTCTGAAGTACACATGATATGGACGGATTCCCCCTGCTGGATAACATGCTGGAACGATAGTAATTCCTATGTGAAAGCACTGAGAAATCCCAAGATAGAGTTTATACTGGCGCAGCACCCGTGGCTGGAAAACGATTGCCTTCTGGCTGATATCATTCTCCCGGTTAGCACGAAATTCGAGGAGAAAGATTTTGCCATGGACCTGGAGAGCGGCCAGTATCACACGGCATTCATCGAGGAAAAATGCATCGAACCCATCGGAGAGTCTAAAAGCGATTACGAGATAGTATGCATGATAGCTGAAAAGCTGGGGCTTTTAGAAAAATACACCGGGGGTCTGACCGTTGATGACATGATCAAGGCCGGTTACGATTACTCAGGAATACGCGATCTGATACACTACGATGAATTTAAGAAAAACAAGTACTTCGTAATCCCGACAGACCCGGAATGGAATACCGCCCCTGCCGGCTTGAAGGAATTCTATGAGGACCCGGAAAATCACCCGCTGAACACGCCATCCGGTAAGGTCGAGTTCCTTTCTCAGAACCTGGCAAAGCATTTTCCTGATGATGTAGAAAGACCGCCGGTACCGCATTGGATCGAAAAAGGAACCGGCCATGATGAAAGATTATCCAGCCCGCGTGCCGAGAAATATCCCCTCATCATCATGTCTAATCACGGACGATGGAGGGTTCACGCCCAGTGCGATGACATTACCTGGACCAGAGAAATCCGGACATGTAAGGTGGAGGGATCGGACGGATACAAATACGAACCACTCTGGATCAATCCAATAGATGCCGCAGCCAGGGGAATCGCCGACGGCGATGTTGTCCAGGTGTACAACGAGAGGGGAACCGTACTTGGCGGGGCTGATGTGACGGAGAG
>JBGPRB010000222.1:0-4404 GCA_041489355.1 Dehalococcoidia bacterium | reverse complement strand
CTTCCTGAACATCGAGCGTAAGGAAATGCCGGATATAGATATGGACTTCCAGGACAACCGCCGCGACGAGGTCATCAATTATGTCTCCCAGAAATACGGCCAGGACCACGTCGCCCAGATAATCACTTTCGGTACTCTCGGCGCCAGGGCTGCCATCAGAGACGTAGGGCGGGCGCTCGGTATGCCCTATGGCGATGTCGACCGGGTTGCTAGGCTGGTACCCAACGCCCCTAATATGACGCTGGGCAGGGCCATGGACGAAAACAATGAACTCAAGACCATCTACCAGGAAGACGAAATCGTGCGTAACCTGGTCAATTCCGCCAGGAGAGTGGAGGGCATCTCACGGCACGCCAGCACCCACGCCGCGGGAGTAGTGATATCAAAGGAGCCGCTAACAGGATACGTCCCCCTCCAGAGAGGCGCCAAGGTGGACAGCCAGGAAGCGGTAATGACCCAGTTTTCCATGGATGACATCGCCCGCATCGGACTGCTGAAAATGGACTTCCTCGGACTGGCCAACCTGACCATCCTCGGTAAAGTGAGGGACATTATCCGCCGGAACCACCGCATCGACATCGACCTGTACAATATACCGATGGACGATAAAAAAACGTTCGAGTTGCTCTCGTCAGGAGAAACGGCCGGCGTCTTCCAGCTGGAAGGCTCCGGTATGCGCCGGTATATCAAAGAGCTTAAACCTTCGTCCTTCAGCGACATCGCTGCCATGGTTGCCCTGTACCGTCCCGGCCCCATGGAACACATCCCAAAGTTCATCGACGCCAAGCATGGGCGTAAACCGATACAATATCCGCATCCGGCGCTCGAAAATATCCTTAAAGAGACCTATGGCGTTATCGTTTACCAGGAGCAGGTGCTGTTCATCGTACAGGCGCTGGCCGGCTACAGCCTGGGACAGGCGGATATCTTCCGCAAGGCGATGGGCAAGAAGATACCCGAGGTGATGAGAAAGGAAAAACGCAGCTTCCTTGCCGGCGCCAAGAAGAAAGAGTTCTCCTCGGAGGTGGCCGAGGAGGTCTTCGCCCTCATCGAGCCTTTTGCCGGTTATGCCTTCAATAAGGCACACGCCTTCAGCTACGCCCTCATCGCCTACCAGACGGCCTACCTCAAGGCAAACTACCCGGCGGAATATATCACCGCTTTTTTGACCATCCACGCCGGAGAACTCGAAAAGGCTGCCAGTGCCATTGCCGAGTGCCGCCGCCTGAATATCACAGTCCTGCCGCCGGATATCAACCGCAGTCAGCTTGAATTTTCCATTGAAGATAGCGGCGGCCAACCGGCTATCCGCTTCGGGCTGATGGCAATTAAAAACGTGGGCACCGGCGCCATCGAGCCGATTATCACCGAGCGAGATAAAAATGGCATCTTTAAATCGATTGAAGACCTGTGCCGCCGCTGTGACCTCCAGACGGCGAACCGGCGGGTGATGGAAAGCCTGATTAAAGCCGGGGTCATGGATTCCCTGGAAAACCGCGGCACGCTGCTAAGCAGCGTTGGCCGTATCATATCCCTGGCGCAGCGGGAGCAGCGACTCCGCGAGACCGGGCAGTCCGCCATGTTCGACCTGTGGGGGGAAACGACACCGGTGCCCCTGCCACAGCTGGATATGGCGCCGGCCGGTACCTCCGACCGCGAAAAGGCGTACTGGGAAAAGGAGTTGATGGGGGTAAGCTTTTCCGAGAAGCCGTTCAGTCCGGTATTCAGCGTAAAGCAAGGTAATGCAGTATTCTGCGGCAATATTGATGCTGAACTGGATAAACAGGTTATTGTCACGGCCGGGCGCGTTATATCGGCACGCTATTCATTCACCAAAAAAAACGAGTCTTTTGCCATCGTTGTTCTTGATGACGTCAGCGGACAGGTTGAAGTTATCGCCTGGCCTCAAGTCTACAGTCAGACCGAAGAATTCTGGAAGGAAGGTAACGAGCTGGTCGTGCAGGGCAAAGTCCGGGCAAGAGAAGATGAAGTAAGCGTTATCTGTGACAGGGTTAACTACTATGAGCCACTTATGGAAGGGAAGGAACCGACTGCCCCGCCTAAATCAACGGCGGAGGCCAAGCCGGAGAAAGCTATCATCGCTCCACCGGTAGAAAAACACCGTTTGATAATCAACATCAACCAGACTACCGATGAAGATGGGGATATTACCCGCCTGAGTAAAATCCTGGCCGTCTTAAAGACCTTCCCCGGCGGCGACGAGGTGCGATTGAATGTGGTGAATGGCGGAGCCGCCATCCCCCTCAAGCTACCCAACATACAGACAGGCTACTGCCCTCAGCTTAAAGAGCAGTTAGCGGATTTATTGGGAGAGGATGGGCTGAAGGTAGAAGTGTTATAGGTCATTATAAGGATGACCAAGGAGGAAAACCATAAAAGCCTCATTTAAATTATTCCGTATAGCCGGCATCGATATCGGAATTCATTATACCTGGATTTTTATTTTTATCCTTATAAGCTGGTCGCTGGCAGCAGGCATTTTCCCAAATTTAACTCAAGATCAATCTCCTACTATCTACTGGATGATGGGAATTATCACTGCCCTGCTACTTTTCGTTTCAGTACTTCTTCATGAGCTTGCTCACTCGCTGGTGGCCAAGGCCAGGGGAATGCATGTCAGTAGCATTACCCTGTTTATTTTCGGTGGGGTCAGCAACCTGGAGGAAGAACCGGAGAAACCCAGGACGGAGTTCGCCATGGCTATCGTCGGGCCATTAACAAGCCTGGTACTGGGGGGTATTTTCTTCGGTGTGTCAATTTTTTTAATGGGGAAGATAATATCTTATAATGAATTATTCAGCAATACCGTAACTAATAATTACACCAGTATAGAAAGTGTCATCGGATACCTTGCCTGGATTAATGTATTACTTGGCATTTTCAATCTCCTTCCCGGATTCCCTTTGGACGGCGGGCGTGTGCTGCGTTCCATCCTATGGGGCAGCACGAGGAGTCTTATCAAGGCAACCAACATCGCAGGGAGAGTTGGCCAGTTCTTCGGTTGGGCGCTGATTGCCTACGGTCTTTTCGAGGCACTATCCGGGAATTTCCTGGGCGGCCTTTGGATAGCCTTTATCGGCTGGTTCCTCAATACTACCGCCGATGCCAGTCGTAAAGAAATAACGCTACGCGAACGCCTGAGCCATATCAAGGTCAGAGAGCTGATGAACCCCGATATCGTGACCATCCGCCCTGAAACCACCGTGGAAGAAATGGTCATGAATATCTTCAGGAAACAGCATGGCCGGGCTGTCCCCGTCTGCCAGGACGGCCGGCTCGTGGGTATCGCCACAATTACCGATGTTAAGAAAATACCTCAGGATAAATGGGCCATGACGCCGGTCAAACAAATGATGACCACCGGCCCGCTCTACACGGTATCTCCAGAAGATAATTTGAATACAACGCTGGGGCTGATAGCTCAACACGATATCAACCAGGTGCTCATTAAAGAACAGGATAGATGCGCCGGACTGCTAAGCCGCGCCGATATCATCCATCTTATTCAAATGAGCCAGGAACTGGGATTGCCCAGAAAATGAGTGAAAACAACGAGCTAAGGTAATTATTTACTTCTTCACCTCGTCCAAGGATTCGGTGATATCCTTAGCCATTTTCAGAAACAGCTTCCTCAACCGCTTCATAACCTCTTCGGCAGCCTTTTCGCCGGCAGACCTGGCCTCGTCAGCAGCCTGCCTGGCATCCGCCGCGGCGGACTGGATATCATCCAGGATTTCGGGAAGAGGTTTATTGAATATTTGATTCTTCTCTATAACTTTATCGGCCATATTATCTCCTTTTTCTCCGTCTCCGGCTGCTTTTTAAATAATTATATCACAAACAACCCCCTAGAAACCTTTTCTCTTAAGTGTTAGAATACTGACAAAAAGAACAAGCGTACATTTATGGAAAAATCAGAAAAACTCCCGGAAGACATCCATCAGGGACATAGAAAGAGACTGCGGGAAAAGTTCCTGAAGTCAGGACTCAGCGGCTTCCACGACTACGAAATCGTGGAACTGCTGTTGAGTTTGGGCACGCCGCGCAAGGACTGCAAGCAGGCAGCTAAAGAAGCTATCAAGCGTTTTCAAACGCTACGCGGCGTCCTGGAAGCCCCCGCCGAAGAGCTACAGCAGATAGACGGCATCGGCGCCCACAGCGCTTTCGGCATCAAGCTGGTACAGGAAGTAGCCCGCGAGTTCCTCAAAGCGAAAATACTGGAAAAGCCTTTTTACAGGTCTTCTCAGGAAGTATTCGATTATCTCTATCATGCCATGCGCGGACTGAAAAAAGAGGTCTTCAAGGTAATCTATCTCAACAGCCAGAACCAGATTATTGACACGGTGGACCTTTCCGAGGGCACGGTGAACAGCAGCTCCGTCG
>JBGPRB010000221.1:0-4409 GCA_041489355.1 Dehalococcoidia bacterium | reverse complement strand
CCCCTACCACCTGTCACAAGAAGCCAAGTACTTCATTGCCGGCCTGCTCAAGCACGCCCCGGAAATAACCGCCGTCTGCGCCCAGTGGGTCAATTCCTACAAGCGGCTGGTGCCGGGCTACGAGGCTCCAGTATACCTTTCCTGGGCACGGCGCAACCGCTCCGACCTCGTCCGCGTGCCGGAGTACCGGCCGGGCCGGGAAAAAGCCACCAGGATTGAATTCCGCTCCCCGGACCCCGCCTGCAATCCGTACCTTTGCTTCAGCGTCATGCTGGCAGCGGGACTGGATGGTATTGAGAAAAAATACAAAGTCCCTGACCCCGTAGAAGAAAATGTCTACGAGATGACTGCCGAAGAAAGGGCGAAACGGGGAATAAATACCCTCCCCGGCAGCCTATCGGAAGCTGTCCAGTTAGCTGAAAAAAGCGAATTGGTGCGGAAGGCACTCGGAGAGCATGTTTTCAATTCCTTTATCGAGAACAAGAAAAAAGAGTGGGACGACTATCGCATCCAGATAACCGAATACGAGCTCAAGAGATACCTGCCGATTTTGTAAATGGAGGCTGAGCCGCAATGACAAAGTGGCCTGGTACCCGCCGGCTCCGCATCGGGATGGCGCAGATAAACACCACGGTGGGAGACTTTGCCGGCAACCAGCGCAAAATCCTTAAGGTTATTGAAGAAGCCAGGTCTTCGGGCGTTGACCTCCTCACCTTCCCCGAGCTAGCCATCTGCGGCTACCCGCCCGAAGACCTTCTTTTCAAGCCGCAGTTTATTACCGAAAATCTGCGGTCTCTGGAAAAAGTGGTGGCGGCTTCGAAGGGAATCACGCTGGTCGTCGGTTTCGTTGACGCTAATGAAGATATTTACAATGCCGCCGCCATCATCCACGACGGCAGGTTAGCCGGCGTTTTTCACAAGATGTACCTGCCCAACTACGGCGTCTTCGATGAGAACCGCTACTTCCGGGCGGGTAACGAGTCCCCGGTTTACGTCATCGCCGGTATAAATATCGGCATAAACATCTGCGAGGACATCTGGTATGAGTCCGGGCCAGCGTCGACACAGACTTACTCCGGAGCCGAGGTCATCGTTAATATCAGCGCCTCGCCATACCATTTCGGTAAAGCCGGTTCCCGGGAAAGAATGATAGCCACGCGGGCTGCGGACAATGTGGCTATCTTCGCCTTCAATAACCTGGTGGGAGGGCAGGATGAGCTTGTCTTCGATGGCAACAGCCTGATACTGGACGAGAAGGGGCAGCTCATCGCCAGGGGCAAGCAGTTCAAAGAAGACCTGATAATGGCCGACCTCGACGTCGAAAACGTATTCCGTACCCGGCTGCATGACCCGCGATGGCGGCAGGGGTTGCTGCGTCGCCAGGAGCAGGGATGGCATAAGAGCGAATGCGTTACAGTCTCGGAAGCACTGTCCAGTAGGGATAAACCGCCGTTGCCGCCTCGCAACCTGGAAGTGCCTGACTTAACCGCCGAAATCTACGAGGCGCTGGTGCTGGGCACGCGGGACTATGTCCTGAAAAACGGTTTCAAGAAGGTACTAATCGGCCTTTCCGGGGGAGTGGACTCCAGCCTGGTAGCGACTATAGCCGCCGACGCTCTGGGCAAGGCCAACGTGGTCGGGGTTGCCATGCCCTCCCGGTACTCCTCCACCGGCAGCCTGTCAGACGCCGACCTTCTTTCCAGAAATCTGGGCATCAAACTTCTCACCATTCCCATCGAAAAAGTTTTTCAGGCATTCCTGAATACGCTGGCCGAACCCTTTAAGGGGACGGAATCGGGCACAGCGGAAGAAAATATTCAAGCCCGAATCAGGGGCGACCTTCTGATGGCGTTATCGAACAAATTCGGCTGGCTGGTGCTGACAACCGGTAATAAAAGTGAGTACGCCACTGGTTATACGACGCTTTACGGGGATATGGCGGGGGGTTTTGCCGTCATAAAAGACGTGCCCAAGACAATGGTCTATAAGCTAGTCAAGTATCGGAATGCGCGGGCCGGTTCCAGGCTTATACCGTCAACGGTTATCAAAAAACCACCTTCCGCCGAGCTAAGGCCCAACCAGAAAGATACCGATTCCCTGCCCCCCTACGATGTGCTCGACCCCATACTGACGGCCTACGTGGAGGAGGATAAAAGTGTAGAGCAGATTGTGGCTATGGGAATAGACGAGAAAATAGCCAGGCGGGCGTCACGGCTGGTGGACACCAGCGAGTACAAGCGAAGGCAGGCTCCACCTGGAGTGAAAATAACACCCAGAGCCTTCGGGCGGGATAGAAGGCTGCCCATCACCAACCAGTTCAAAGGGGACTGAGAAGTGATGAGGATGGTCACACTCGCCCTGATTCCTCTCCCCTGGCGGGAGAGAGGATTTTCATCCTTAATGTTTAGCTTTTAGAGAACGCATGGTATAATAACCCAGAAAACCGTATCAGGTAGTGGAGAAAGCTCATATGGACCAACCGGTCGGCGCAGAGGCCGAAGGCAAACTAATAGCTATCCTCAAAGTGCTGAGCGAATCCTCGGATCCACTCGGGTCAATCACCATTGCCCGCCGTCTGGCACAGGAGGGTGTTTTCCTGAGCGAGCGGGCGGTAAGATATCACCTTAAAATAGCCGACGAACGCGGCTTTACCCAGCCCGGCGGACGCGACGGCCGCACCCTCACCCCCGAAGGTAGACAGGAAGTTAAGGAGGCTTTGGCGCCGCAGCAGCTGGGTCTGGTGCGCGATAAACTGGAGCTGCTGGCCTACCTGACCACCTTCGACCCGGAAAAACGCACCGGCCAGCTGGCGATAAATACTTCGATAATCGATAAGGAAAGGTTCAAGAGGGCCATAGTTGCCATGACCGATGCTTTCAAGGTTGGAATCTGCGTCAGTTTACTGGTGGCTACGGCTAAAGAGGGGGAGAAACTCGGTTCCGTCGTTATCCCCGAAGGTAAAATAGGCTTTGCTACGGTGTGCGGCGCCTCCATAAACGGCGTTCTTCTCAAGGCCGGTGTACCCACGGAATTCAGGTTCGGGGGCGTGCTGGAAATCAAAGACTCCAAACCAAGACGTTTTGTGGCGATAACAGAATACGCCGGTACGTCCACAGACCCCTCCGAGCAGTTCATCCAGGCGAAAATGACCAGCGTCGGCCAGGCGGCGAAGACGGGTAGCGGTAAAATACTGGGCGCCTTCCGCACCATACCGGCGCCGGCCAGGGAAGTCGTTGAAGAGAAAGCCGCCCAACTCAAGGAAGCCGGCATTACCGGTATTTATGCCCTGGGCCATACCAGCGAGCCTCTGTGTCAGGTCCCGGTCGCCCTGAACCGTGTCGGCGTCATTCAGCTCGGCGGGCTGAATCCGGTAGCGGCGGCTGTCGAGGCGGGAATCGAAATCGATAATATCGCCGAAAGCGGACTAATAGATTACGGGCAGCTGCACAGCTTCTGGCAGCTTTAGCATCTGGGTTTTTTATTATATTGTTTATTAACCCGTTCCGTCATTGCGAGTCCATTACGCTGCAAGCGGAAGGCTTCAGCCCGGGTTCAGCCCGAGGGCGAAGCAATCTCTATCCCAGGCTTAATTTATAGATTGAGATTGCCACGTCGCCCTTCTGCGGAAGGGCTCCTCGCAATGACAATGGAATGTTTTAACCGGAAGAGTCTTACAGAGCCTTCTTTATCATCTTCAGGATGATTTCTTCATGGACGGCATGCTCTTCGATTGTCTGCAAGAGGTGACCGATTGTCTCCTGCATCCTCGATTTCCAGGAAAGCAGTTCTTGCTGTTCCCGTCCATGCGTTTTGAAATCAGATAGAGTTTTTTTCGCCTCCTCAATCTGCCCGACTATCTCATGGTGCTCATACCGTAAAGCCTTCATAAGAATCTCACCGAACAACGGCGGCAGAGACTCTTCCTCAAAAGTAAAGTGACGCTTCAAACCCTGTTCCAGAGCGTTTATCGACTGCGCCAATTGTTTTTGCTTTTCTGACAGCTCCTGGACGGAACTCTGGCTCCATCCCGCATATGCTTTACGAAGCATAAATAATGCATCGATATCGGTCATCGAATTACCGGCGAGCTTCAGGTTCTCCTTGACATCATAATGCTCGGCGATAACTTTGTTAACAACGGTTACAAGGTCAGCCATAATACACCTCCAGTTTTATTTCTGCGTTTTCTTAACGTAAACCCTGATTTCACCGCCACCCTCCTCGACCCCCAGGAACTCATTTCCGGTGGCCTGGGCCCAGGCCGGCATGTCCTGCTTGATACCCTTATCGTCAGCCACCACTTCCAGCACCTCACCAGTTTTGAGTTCCTTCATTTTTTGCGCTGTTTTCACGATAGGCATGGGGCAGTATAAACCCACACAGTCCAGAGAATGGTCTGCTTTCATCTT
>JBGPRB010000220.1:0-4520 GCA_041489355.1 Dehalococcoidia bacterium | reverse complement strand
TTTAACCTTCTGCTTGACCGCTTTCAGGGGAAACCGCTCGGGGTGGCTGATATTAATATCAATAACAGAAAAACCCAGCGATTTCGCTTTATCGATGAGCGGCACATCTTTCTCTGTGAAATCTTCCGTCCATATCAGTGAATCAACGCCGAATTTAAACACATGTCCCCCTTTAAGGTTACCCTTCTGTTTTTATACGGTAACCGTTTCAATTCCCAGGTACTGGCAGGCATCGCTGATAGCGCCGGTGAAATCGCCGTGAATCAGGCTGGCATGATGGGTGAAACCCTGAGTGACCAGGGTATTGTACAGCTTATCCAGGTCGGCCACCTCCACCCAGCACCAGGAACCCCTGAGTTTCTGGTCGGATGCTATCGCCTTACCTCTGGTAACCAGCATCTTGAACCTGCCGGCATGCTCGTGCAATCGGCATAGGGTGACCACTCCCGGCTTGAGTTGAAACTCCCCGGTGCCCTTGGAACGGTCTATCCCCAGGGTTGTGCCCAGAACGCTCTGGTAGCTGACGGTAACCCGCGAACCCTCGCAGACCAGAGAAGGTGGAGCATTCCCGCAGTGCCAGGACAGGAAAATGTTTTCCGATTCCTGGTGGCGTATTGTCCAGTCGATAAAATGCGGCGTCGCTGTTTTCAGGGAAGCAAGGTGCTGGAGCAACATCGTGAGTGCCCCGTAGATGTCTACTTCGCAGGAAGTCATTATACCCCGGTCGGTCAGTCGTCCCATAACGTAGCAGGGCGAAATTCCGTACACCGACTGCATTGCCGTCCAGCACTGGATGCCCATGGCCGAGAGCTTTTTCTCCTCGGCGAATTGCCCGAGGGCATACTCCAGTCCGGCAATCTTCCGGAGTGTTTCTTTGTCAATAGCCGTCAGGTCGGCGTGAGCTTTCATGTCCCCGCATATTTTCTCAATCTCGGGACTTCCTTCGCTGGTTTGAGCGCGGCTCATGAGGTCGGGCAGGGACAGCGGGACGACCCTCTGATGGAATTGTCTCATCAGGGCGTCTTCGCTGAAGACACAGGTCTCGAACCGCTCCGGCCGGGGGCCGACCTGCCCGATTCTGGCTCCGATAAACCCTTTAGAGATGGTGCAGGTGCGGAGGAAGTCCGTGACCTGCTCCGCAAAAGACGCCTCCTCCGGGAAAATAACGCCTGTAAATTTAAATCGAATCCCCCGGCGGTAGAGTCCGGAAGAGATGGAAAGCGTTCCGCAAAACGAATCTGACCGCCGGCCGCCTTCCGGGGTAAAGGGGCCTTCTTTTGTTCCGAAAAGCAGTATCGGGCGGTCCTGAAATGCCGCAGCGATTGAGAGCGCCGAAACCTCATCACCGAAGGTCATCGTGCCTATTATCAGTCCGTCTATTCCTTTTTCCTTAAAAAGGCGGATCGCCTTTTCAGCATCGTGGTCATCGCGCACGCACCCCCTGTTCGTTAGTTGTTCATCCGGCACGATGATTTCGAGCGAGGGAATCCGGGAAAATGCATCAAGACAGCGCCTTCGCATCTGGGCAGCCCAGTTTTCATCGAATGGCTCTCTATGGGCGGGGACGAATCCAATCTTTATAGCTTCCATTTGATAGTTTTCCTTCCAGCTTTATCGCCAGTATGTCCTGCCTGCTGATTATCGACCCGTACCGGTATTGATAGCTTCTCGCTATCTTATAAAACAAATCGAATCATTGTCAATTCACCGGTACCGGTGAGACATTAAACCTCCTGCTCCAGGACCCCGACTCTCCCGATACTTCGCTTTTGACTGTTTTATACGGGGCATGTTAAGCTTCAATACCGCGTTTTTCCAGAATGGTTTCAGCAGCGCAGGAGGTAAGTCGTGAATCAGATAAAAATTGACCCTGAGCGCATTCTGAGCGATATTGACCGCAATATTTTCGGCGGCTTTGTTGAACATCTCGGACGGTGTGTCTACGGAGGTATTTACGAACCGGATTCACCTTTTGCCGATGAACAGGGATTTCGGACTGATGTTATGGCGGCTCTGCGGCGCCTTGGACTGGCGGTGATACGCTACCCCGGCGGTAATTTTGCCTCCGGCTATAGATGGAGAGATGGAGTCGGTCCCGTAACACAACGTCCTGCCCGCACCGACCTTGCCTGGCAAACTCTGGACTCCAACCACTTCGGCACGAACGAGTTTATCAGCTTCTGCCGGAAGCTGAACTCGGAGCCATATCTCGTGGTAAATTGCGGGGATGGTGACATGAGGGAGGCGCGTGACTGGGTAGAGTACTGCAACGGGCAGGGAGATTCCGCTCTGGTAAAGCTGCGCCGTGAACACGGTTTTATCGCTCCCCACGGAGTTAAGTTCTGGGGTATCGGCAACGAGGTGGACGGTCACTGGCAGATTGGCTATAAAACACCTCAGGAATATGCCCGCGCCTTTACAGAATTCGGTAAGGTCATGAAATGGGTAGACCCCGGGATAAAGCTCGTTGCCTCGGCCGTATCTCTATGGGAAGGTGAGTTCGTCGAACGTACTCGACTCCTCATTGAACAGGCAGGCAATCTTGTTGATTATCTTGCTTTACACTGGTATGTGGGTAATCCGGAAGATGACTTTGCTGCTTATATGACGATTTCAGAGCTTCTTGAAAAACGCCTGGTCGCTTACGAAGGATTGGTCCGGGCCGCAGGTCTGGAGAAGGGTATCAAGCACCCTATTTTCATCAGTGTGGACGAATGGAATGTATGGTATCGAACACATCCCAAATACGGTACACTACCAGCGAAAAACAAACTGGAGGAAATCTATAACCTTGAGGACGCCCTGGTTACCGCCATGCATTTTAATGCCTTCATTCGTCATGCTCACTCTGTCAAAATGGCCAATATTGCTCAGCTCGTGAACGTCATTGCACCCGTTTTCACTCGACAGGATGGCCTGGTGCTCCAGACAATTTTTTACCCCTTCGAGCTGTATAGTCGCACCTGTGGGAAATATGCACTGGATGTATGGTGGCAGGGGGACACGTTTTGCGGTGGAGAATACACCGGTGTCCGTACTCTGGATGTCTCGGCTACGCTTGATGAGGTACGGAAGCAGCTTGTCCTGTATGTGATTAATCGAAGTCAGACTGAAGAAATGGAGACGATGATAAAGTTGACCACCGGGAGCTTCACTGGACATGTCAAGGCATGCGTAATCAATGGGCCGGATATCAAATCTAAGAACACCTTCGAAACACCCTATGGGGTAGTAACAAAAGAGAACACGCTCATATGTCAGGGGCAGACTTTGACCTGTACGTTTGAACCACACTCAATCACTGCTTTGGTTTGTGAAATATCTTAACATTTCCTTTCGTCAGAATGTTGGTTTCAAGTCAGCCATGGCTCACGAGGGAGGCAAACCGTGCCATGAACGTAAGTACCAATGCCTTGAGGCGCTGGTACTGGTGGGGTATAATCCAATAATTAAGCAATGTTTAACAGAGGAGGTAGTAAGTGCATAAGAACTGGAAATTCCTTCACGCGGCTCTGGTGGTTAAGGACATGGACAAGGCTATCAAGTATTTTGAAGCCCTGGGTGTAGGACCGTTCCCGCCTTTCTTGGGGGGACCGGGGATGGCGTTTACCGGTAAGACAGTACGGGGTAAGCCATCCGACTATGATATGGACCTCAGACTCGCCCGGGGAGATATGGGAGGGATGGGGCTCGAACTGATACAGCCTCTCAAGGGCAGGTCTGTCTATGGCGAGTTTCTGGAGAAGAAGGGCGAAGGTATTCATCATATTGCATTTGGGGTTGGTGACCTCGATACGGAAATTGCAGATATGGAGAAAAGGGGATTCAAGGTTATACAGACCGGAGCCTTTGGTACCGCAAAATTCGCTTACTTCGAAAGCGAAAAGCCCGGCGGTATGCTAATAGAATTGTGTCAGGCGCCAAAAAAATAATTCTAACAAGGTCAACCGTAAGAGGGGAAGCAAGATGCTGAAAGGTTATTGCGGAAAAATCCTGCGCCTCGATTTGACTACCGGCGACATAGACTATGAATACCTGCAGGAACAGACCGCCAGGAAATATATTGGCGGCGTTGGTTTAGCGGTTAAAATACTCTGGGATGAAACCACACCCGGTACTGCCCCGTTATCACCTGAAAACGAACTGGTATTCATGACGGGCCCGCTTACGGGTAGTATCCTCCCCAAGAGCAGTCGCTATATCGTTGCCGGAATTTCCCCGCTGACCGGTATCTGGGGTCAGGCCCATGCCGGTGGCAGATTTGCCGATGAGCTAAGGCATGCCGGATTTGATGGCATCGTGGTCAAGGGGCAGTCGAGTAAGCCTGTGTACCTCTGGATAAATAATGGGAAAGTAGAAATCCGTGACGCGGCACACATATGGGGTAAGGATACTTATGAGGTAGCTGAACTCCTCCAGCAGGAGACAGACACGAGAGCCAGCGTTGCCTGTATCGGGGTAGCTGGAGAGAGATTGGTGAAGATTGCCGGGATTATGAATGACGGCAAGCAGGGGAGAGC
>JBGPRB010000219.1:0-4662 GCA_041489355.1 Dehalococcoidia bacterium | reverse complement strand
TCGTCAAGCTGGCTAACGAAAACGGGATACCCATTGTACCCTGCAGTTCCGGCATCCACTTTTACGGAAACACGATTCCGAATCTGGGCGGGATAGTGCTGGATTTGAGGCGGATGAACAGGATTCTGGAAGTTGACCTGTACAATAAAATGGTGAGGGTGGAGCCGGGCGTTACCTGGGGACAACTTCAGACTGAAGTGGCGAAACACAAAATGATGGGCCTTTCCCCGCTGCTGCCCCATCCGCTGAAGTCCGTCCTGACCAGCCACCTGGAGAGGGAACCGATGCTGATACCCAAGTTCGAGTATGCCGGCAGCCTGGTAACCCTGGAGGTGGTATTCCCGGACGGACAGGCGTTCCGCACTGGCTCCGCCTGCGTGCCCGGTTTCCCTGATAAAAGCATGGCAGAAGGCGTTAACCCCGGCGGGCCGGGTTACCTGTCTTATAACTGGCTTGTTCAGGGTGCCCAGGGAACGATGGGGGTGGTAACCTGGGTCAAGGTCAAGATGGCACCCAGGCCCAAAATAGACAAGACCTTTTTTATTCCCTTCGAGAGCCTTGAGGATGCCGTACAGCTCGTTTACAATGTGCAGCGTCGCATGATAGGCGAAGAATGCCTTATATTAAATAGCGTCAACCTGGCAACGATTCTGGCTAAAAAATGGCCCACAGATTTTAATAATCTGATAAAAGTGCTGGCACCCTGGGTGGTAATCCTGGTCTCGGGTGGAGGCTGGAGACGCCCCGAAGAGAAAATAGAATACGAAGAAGACGGGCTGCGTGAGGCAGCCGCCGAGCTGCATATCCCGGAACTGCCAACAGCATTGCCCGGTTTACCCGGCCTGGAGAAGGAGTTGCCGGGCATGCTTCGCACGGCCTGGCCTGAGAAAAAGACCTACTGGAAGTTTGCCAGCAAGGGCGCTTGCCAGGATATCTTCTTCAACACAACGCTGAACAGGACGCCCGAATTTGTGCGGGAGATGAGCCAGGTAGCCGCCGAGAATGGCTACTGTCTTGACGACATAGGTTTCTACATCCAACCGCTGGAATACGGACGTGCCTGTCATTTTGAATGCAGCTTCCCTTACAGTCCAGACGAACCTGGTGAAGTGGTGATGATTCGTAAACTGTATGCCGAGGCCGCTGAAACCGCCATGGATATGGGCGGCTACTTTTCCAGGCCGTACGGCGTGGCAGCGGACATGGTCTATGATAAGGCTGGAAGTTATACGGTTGCTTTGAAAAAGGTCAAGCAATTGCTTGACCCCAAGAATATCATGTCTCCCGGTAGATTATGCTTCTAGTTCAAATTAGATAACATTAGTAGGTGAAAAAATGCTGAAAGTTGAAGAATATAAACATCAAGCAGAGACATGTGTGAGGTGCAGCTACTGCAAATTTATCGACCTCAACTGGGTTAAAAGCTCCAGATTTTCCCGGCAGTGCCCGATAGACACGAGGTATAGATTCAATCTTTATTCGGCTCATGGTCTGTTGCATACGGCCCTGGCCGAGCTGGACGGCAAGCTGGAATTCTCTCCGAAGCTTATGGATGCCCTGTGGCAATGCACCCTCTGCGGCGGCTGCGACATAAGATGCAAGCGAAACCTGGATGTCGAGGTGTTGCAGGTAATCGAGGAATTCAGGCGCCGGTGCGTTGAACAGGGGAAAGGCCCCATGCCCGAGCATAAAATGCTGGCTAAAAATATCAGGAACAGCCACAATATATACGGCGCTGCCCCCGGGGAGCGCTTGAAGTGGATAACGCCGGATATCAAGCCGGCCCCAAAAGCCGATATCCTTTATTTCGTCGGCGACTCCTCATCTTACCGGCGACCGGAGATAGCCCAGGCCACCGCCGGGCTGCTGAGCAAAGCCGGGGTCCAGTTTATGGTCCTGGAGGACGAATGGAGCAGCGGACATGAACTATTCGCCACCGGCCAGCTGGGACTCGCCAAAGAGATGGCCAACCACAATATTAAAGCTATCCAGAATTCGGGTGCCAAGACAGTGATAACCAGTGACGCTGAAGTCTACAAGACCCTCAAGGTGGACTATCCCAAAAATTTAGAAAAGTCCACCGCAGATATGCCTTACACTGTCCTGCATATAACGGAGTATATTGACCAGTTGATGAAGGATGGCAAGTTCAAATTTAACAGGAGCGTTCCCATGAAGGTAACCTACCACGACCCCTGTAATCTGGCCAGACTGGCCGAACCGTGGTATCACTGGGAACCGAAATATGAACCGCCGAACATTGCTGTGGGTAAGACATGGCGGCGCGGCGAAAAAGGCGTTTATGAGCCGCCGAGGAATATCCTCAAGGGAATCCGGGGGATAGAGCTTATTGAAATGCAGAGAGTCCGGGATAATGCCTGGTGCTGCGGGTATGGCGGTGGGGTGGGGGTAGCCTTCCCAGACTTTGCCCTGTGGACAGCCGGGGAACGGGTCGAGGAGGCCCAGACAACCGGTGTTGAGGCAATAGTAAGCTGCTGCCCCAACTGCAAGGACATCCTCGGTAGAGCCGCCGAGGTTCAGAAAACCGGGATGAAGGTTTATGATATTACCGAGGTAATGCTTCGGGCAAGCAAGTAGAAAAAGGTAAAGGAGATAACGATGAGCATACCTAAAGAAGCTTATCAGACGCTGCAGTCTATCGTGGGGCCGGAATGGGTTAGCGATGACCCGGCCATCTGTGAAGCCGACCGCTATTGCAGTCTATCCAGTCCTTCTGATGAAAAACGTCGGCCGGGATGCAGCATCGAGCCGGCCAGCACCGAGGAAGTGCAGGCCATCGTCAGGGTAGCCAACAGGTATAAAGTGCCCTTCGTGGCAACCAGCACTTACTACGGTGCCGGCACTTACTGTAAAAAAGATAACTCCATCCTCATCGACCTGAAGCGCATGAACAGCCTCGAGATAGATGAGCAAAACCAGTACGCTATCGTCGGGCCGGGGGTGGCTTTCGCAGCCCTCCAGGGTGACCTTTTCAAGAGAGGTCTTTGTACCTTCGTCCCGGGATGCGGCGGCCAGGCTTCGGTGGTGGCGAATACCATCAATATGGGTGATGCCCCTCTCGGCTGGAGACATGGCCTCGGTTATCAGAGGATACTGGGTGTTGAGTGGGTGCTCCCCGATGGTGAAATACTCAGGATGGGTTCGCGGTCTATGTCCAATGATTTCTTCTGGGGAGAAGGGCCCGGCCCCGACCTTCGCGGTCTGCTGAGGGGATGCGCCGGGCATCAGTCCAGGCTTGGCATTGTTACCAAGATAGGAGTCAAGGTGTTTCCCTTCGTCTCCGAGGAACTAAAGCCGGAGGGCTGGGCATACCATACCACCATGAATCTGCCGACAAACAGGTTTAAGTGGTACAATATCCGCTTTAGTTCCCGGGATGATGCCATTAACGCCATGTTTGAAATCGGCAGGTGTGAGATAGCTCTGGTGGTGATGACGGTACCCCCGATATTCAGGGGTGTCGCCAGAACCAGAGGGGTGGGTTGCGGCGGATTCTGGGAGTTCTGGAAGGACGCCGGCCCTAAACTGTCACGGTCGCAAACAGACCTCCGCGTTCTGCTGTACGGTATTGGCGCCAATAAGCGCCTGGCATATGAGGAGAAGGTATTACTGGATATTGTCGCCGATTACAAAGGTTCCGCTCGTGAGGCTCCATGTCGAGATGAAACGAACTTCATGGCCGCCGATGCCATCTGCGCCAATGTTGTCGGGGGGAGGTTCAGTTCCGAGGTATCTTACGAATCCATCAATCAGGCCGTGAGGTACAGTAAGGTCGTTGATGAGATAACGGACAAGCATCGACCTCCTATATTGCAGGAGTACAACACCACGGACTGGGTCTGCCCCTACGAACTGGGCTATATCGCCAAGATGGAATGTCTCCGCATGGCAGCCGTGGAGGACCGTGAGGCGCTGGAAGATTGGAAGAACGACTGCCAGGATGCCTGCGCCGAGGGTGGTGCTTATGCCCTGGTACCCGATAACAAAGTATTCGGGCCCGTCTGGGGTAACTACCCTGAAAAGGAAGATGCCATCAGGGCAATCTTCGACCCCAACAAAGTTTCTGCTCCTGAATAGGTGAAGAACCTATAGAAAGGAGGCAATATGCTAAAGACAGCCCGCCAGTATGTAGAGAGTCTGAAAAAACTTAAATTGAACCTCTATCTACTCGGTGAGAAGGTGGAGGACTGGGTCAATAACCCCATCATCAAGCCATCAACCAATGCGGTGGCTATGACCTACAAGCTTGCCCATGACCCCAAAACTAAAGCCCTGGCCGCTACGGAGTCCATACTTACGGGGAAGAAGGTCAATAGGTTCAACTCCCTTTTCATGAGCCCCGATGATATGGTCTGTAAAATCAAGCTGCAGAGAGAGATGGGACAGAGGACGGCCTGCTGCTTCCAGAGATGCGTCGGCATGGACGGGATTAACGCCACTTTCAGCACCACCTACGAGATTGACGAAAAGCATGGCACGGAGTACCACCAGAGGTTTAGAAAGTGGCTGGAATATGTCCAGGAGAATGACCTGTGTGTTGCCGGCGCCATGACCGATGTTAAAGGAAACCGGGGTGTTTCTCCCAGTAAGCAGGCTGACCCGGATATGTTTGTCCATGTCGTCGAACGCCGGGATGATGGG
>JBGPRB010000218.1:0-4670 GCA_041489355.1 Dehalococcoidia bacterium | reverse complement strand
GCTCGAACAACGCTATCCGGAGGTTGCAGGTTAGGCAGTTCAATAATCTTGATTTCCGGCGGAAACGGGCTTATCGTGCGCGGCTCCGAAGCTTCGTTGGTGAAGGACAGGTTAACCTCGGCTCGTTCACCATAGGGGCTGACAACATCAGGAACTCTGTCGAAACGGACAGTGGGCGATGGCCCTGGCGCCGGCGTAGGCGCCGGGACTGGAGAAGTTGGTGGCGCAGGAGCGCATCCCAGCAATGTCATGATAACCGGGACAATGAGTAAGAATATTATTAAAGATAGCCTTAACGAGCAGGATTTTTTCACTCTTTCTGCCGCCCCTTTTTTTAAGATAATTGTACAACGTATACCCGGGGGCCTATCATGATAACCGATGTATATACAACATAGTCCCCGTATATTATAGGATTTGCCAGCACATCACCGGGCTTTGTGGAAGATAGCTTGATTTCCTGTTTCGTCCCCAGGTCGTAGAGATAAATGTCCGCCTGCCCCTGGATGCCGTTCATAACAACATCGCCGGAGGTATTGCCCAGGCTGACCCTAGCATCCGCCCAGACTACACGGTTTCCGTTTACAGTAGGATAATAAGCAGCGTAATTCCCGGTTGATACCTGCATTTCCTTGCCTGTCACGGTTTTGTAAAGAAAAACGTCAGCCTTGATATAGTCTTGATGCAACTGTCTGAGCCAGATAATGTTTTCTCCGTCTATTACCGGATAACGGTCGTTGCCGGGATAAATCGTAATGCGTTTTTCCTGGTTTGTTGAAAGGTCATAGGCATATATCTCATTGTTGAAACCCGGCTCGTTTCCTGCATGGATATCCATGGGTGGGTCGGCATGGCGGTCATCCGTCCAGACAACAAGGTTGCCATTGATACTTAAATCTCTGCCCTCGGCGGTTGAGGCAGATGTGAGCCTCTTTTCTGTTTTGGTCTTGACGTCATAGGCATACACATCATATCGCTGTGGATTGTAGTAACCTTCCACGTTGCGCGCATCCAGCCAGACTACTGTGTCTTCAAAGATTCGAGGATTTACCTGGGCGTGCTCCTCGGTGGTTAGCTGCTGCACCTTGCTGGTCTGGAGTTCGAGGAGAAAAACGTCGAAGTCCGGCAATGGTGCGCGCTTCGCTGCTTTTTGCTGCTCCTCCTCGACACGGTCTACTGATGACCAGACAACAAAATCGCCGTAAACAGCCGGAGGGTCGTAAACCAACCGGTCAACAGGAAGCTCAAAAATTGTCTTTTGCTCCCGTGAACGCAGGTTGTAACCAATGATTTGCTGCCTTACTATCTTCCCACGTTCAAGTTCACTTACCATGCCAATGAGGATGTCATCCCTTATAGCCTGCTGGCTGTATGTCAAGCTCCCCTCAATCTCCCAGGTTTCTATTGTAAGCTCTGTTGCTTTTTGTGGGGGTAGGGGTGGAGACTCCTTTTCTGCCCCGGGCTGACACCCGATAGCCGAACCTGTTAATCCGAGTATCAGTAGAAACACAATGAAAAATATTGTTGACTTTCTCATCTTCTCACCCCCTACGCTACTCCAGCGGTACCCTGAACTCCCAGGGACCTTCTACTGTATATTGAGGGTCGTCCGGCGAAGTGCTGACTTTCATAGAAATAATCTTGAAGACAAGCTCATGAGCGTCGCTCGGAACAGGGTCGAGTGTACCCTTGGGTGTCGTGCCTCCCCAGATAAACTTGGTCCCGTTTTCCATATAGTCCATCATGGGATGAGGGAGGATGACAGGAGCGTCGCCGTCAATGCGATATTCGGTAGCAGCATTCCAGAACGGAGAGCTCTGTACGGTCGGCGGATAATCGGGTTGTGTCACGAAGGCATATACCTTCATCTCCCTGGAAGTTAGCTCGACATGCTCAAGGGTAACCGTAATATCATTCACCGTCTGCGACTCATTCACTTCGATAGTCTTTTCCATGGCGCCCTGGGGATGTTGAATCAGCACCATAGCCGAGGAGCCCAATCCTATTTTCCCGTCAATTGGTCTAGGGGCGTCAGGAGGCTTCCAGGTGATATCGTACCAGCCGGGGGGCACCTGTTCTCCATTTGTGTCCTTCTGGTCCCATATAAAATCCGTAATTATCTTTTCGTCAGGTTTTGTGTCTACCCGCTGCTCGGCGCCTACCTGGGAATACAGAACCGGCGTTGTATCCAAATGTTTGGTGACGTGAATTTGCGGCAGGTATTCTAAAGTAACCGGGCTGGTAGTAACGTTGGTGAAGACAAGCTGCACTGCCACCGGTTCGCCCGGCAGATAACGGGCCTCATGTGGAAGGGTCACGACAATAAACAGAGGACCCGGGGGCGGCGGTCCCTTTGGCGGCGCTGATAGACTGATATACACCTCTGCAACGAGACCTCCAGGTTGAGGTAAGAGATTGAATATTACGTTCCGACCGGTTGGATTTACGATTTGAGACTGACTTACCATGAAGAAATACCCTTTGGGCTCCCGAAAATACTTGTCCGGTGCTTCTAAAAGAAGCTGATAATAGCCGTCTTTTAGATTTGTAGCTATATCAACTGTTATTGCTTTTTTACCATCGCTTTTTACATCGCGTATGAAAAAGAGCTCTTCGGAGGCAGTACTTCCTTCTTGCGATATAGTGAGTGTAGCTTCCTCCCCTTTTTCCAGACCGTTGATGGTCGCCGTTATTTGAATGTTGTCAGGGGAACTGGCACCGCCGGTGGGATTACAGGAAGCCGCTGATAGAGCGATAGTGAGGAGAAGAGTGAGAACACTACCTACTATCCCGCAGGCCTTGATTTTGTTTAGGGTTTTCATCTTTCACCTCCTGTGCTACTCCAGCGGCACCTTGAACTCCCAGAGGCCTTCGGTGTCGCCGAGCTTTGTTATAGTGAAGGTAAGTTCTTTAGCATCACCAGGGACGGGGTCAAGTGGCTCGAATGGATGTGCCCAGGTCAGTATAATACCTTCACCTCGTGTGCTGAGGTCAGCCGCGCCGGCTTCCTTGGTAACGCCGTCACACGTATACGTAGCGTGTACCGGACGCATATCACTCAGGTAGGGTATTCTGTAAGGCGGAATATTAGCTGCTGACCCTTCCGGTGGGTGATAATCGGACGGAATGGTGAAGGCGTAGAATCTGGCTGCGATTGATGTCAGTTCTACACGCTCCAAGGTGATGGTGAGGCCATTCACTGTCTGAGATTGGTTAATCTCTATGGTCTTTTCCATGGCTCCCTGTGGATACTGAATTAGCACCTTGGCTGTAGTGCCCAACATTCCAGCCTTCCTGTCATTAATGAGTAAATCTTTAGCCCTTATATTGAGATTGTAATAGCCCGGCGCTACCTGTTGCCCGCTGCTGTCATGCTGGTCCCAGACCAAGGTATAAGTTACCTCCTCTCCCGGTTCCAGTCTCACCCGCCCAGAGATAGGAGCAAATGTCTTCACCACTTCTTCTTTTACGGGTAACATGATTTCAATTTCTGGCGGATTAGGACTTATTACTAACGGTGACGAACTAACATTTCTCAACGAGAATTTTACCGTAACCGATTCTCCCAGCAGGTAGACACTCCGGTCAGCAATTGCAGTCGGTTCCAGTAACGGTGGCGGTGCTGGCATGGGAGATGGTGGCGTTGGTCGTGGAGTGGGTGCTGGTACCGGTGTTGGTGCCGGTGTCGGCGTGAGTGCCGGAGCTGGTGCTGGGGCCGGAGCAGGAGTAGGCGCCGGAGCGGGAATTGGCGGTGCTTGACCGACTCCTCCGAACTGCCAGATAGCAGCCACCACTGCTATGACAACGACCGCGGCTGTAACCGTAGCCACTTGCCATGTCTTGCTTGTCAGCAGTCTGTGCAAGCCATCAAACCAGCTACCCTTTGTATCCAGTCGTGCCCGTACCTTTTTCCACGCTTGTGGTGAAGGGGAAACTTCTTCAGCCATTGACTTCAGCAAACCGTGTAGACTCGCCTGCGTGGCCGATAGAGCTTCAAGCTCGGCATGACACTGAGGGCAGACGGGCAGGTGCGCCTCGACATATGCCTTCTCTTCCGGCGTGACCTCGCCGTCAAGATAGGCAGTTAAGAGATCACATATATCCTTACAGTTCATTCCCTCTTCCCTCATACCTCTGCCTCCCCCGGGTTCATCTGTTCTTTTAAATATCGTAGTGACTGGTTGAGTCGAGACTTCACGGTACCCAGCGGAATCTCCAGTGCCTCCGCAATCTCCTGATAGGACAGGTCGTTAAAATATCTCAGCACCAGAACTGAACGGTGCTTGGTATCCAAGGCATTCATTGCCCTGAGCAGCCGCTCGTATTCCATCTTGTTAACTAATATGTCCTCTGGCTGGAACTGATGCTTCATTTCCGGCAGGTCAATCCCTTTTTCTTCCAGTGAGATGGCCGTTGCTGCTTTTCCAAACCTTCTTCTTGAGCATTCGTTCACGGTTATGCGGTGCAGCCATGTAGTGAGCTTACCTTTATTCGAGTCGTAAGTGTGCCGTGATCTCCACACTGAGACAAACACCTCCTGCAAGGCGTCCTCGGCTGCCTCCCTGTTGCCGGTGACGAGATAAGCCGTTCGAAAGACCAGCTTCTCATACTGCCGATACAGCGTTTCAAAGGCGCTTACATCGCCGTGCTGCCATTTCTCCATTTGACCG
>JBGPRB010000217.1:0-4698 GCA_041489355.1 Dehalococcoidia bacterium | reverse complement strand
GAGTTCCCCTTTGAGAGTTATCGGATAGGTCTTTTTTTCTGTGGTCATTGTTCACCTCCTGAATTTACAGAACGATTAGTTGACCTAGATTACTATGGCAGACAGTAAATGTCAAGAAGCTTTGCGGTCAGGATGAGATTCTGGCGGTGAAAATATTATTAAATGGGGTTGTTGAGTGAGGTATTCCCGCCTATTTCCTCTCCTCTAACAGCGTGTCCCAGGGCGTGTCCAGCTGGGGCACCGGTATCTCTATTACCGCCGGACGGTTGGCGGCAATAGCCGACTCCAGTTTATCGCTGAGTTCTTCATGATGTTGAATCCTGATTCCGATAGCGCCGAAAGCCTCGGCGAATTTGACATAATCAGGATTGTGCAGCGTATTGCCGATGAATCGGCCTCCGAACTGGCGACGCTGAATTCCGCTTACCGTTCCGTAGGCGTTATCCACGAAAACTAGGGTAACCACGTTTATCCCTTCCTGGACGGCGGTGGCCAGCTCCGCGGAAGCGTAGGGGAAGCCCCCGTCGCCGCAGATGGCTACCACGGGCTTTTGGGGATTGCCTATCTTGGCGCCGAGGGCGGTAGGGAAGGCAAAGCCGAGCGTGGCGAAGTAAGAAGAATCGACGTAAGTGTGAGTTTTATTTACGGGATAAGCTATATCGCACCAGTAGCCTATATTTGTAATATCCGGCACGATGATGCCATTGTCCCCCAGGACATCATGAATCGACCGTATGATAGCAAGCTGCCAGGGTGCTGCCTTTTCCAGTCTGGACTTAATCTCGGCCCTGATTTCGGCAATCTCCGCTTCCCGCCACTGGCTGGCTTTAGCGCCGCTAAGTTCTCGTATCAGGACCGTCAGGGCGGCGCGGGCGTCCGCCGTAATACCCAGGTCGACTCTGTGGTTTCTCCCCGGTTCGTCGGCATCGAAATCTATCTGGATGACTTTCTGGTCGGGCTTTAGTGCCAGTCTGGTGTTGCCGGAAGCACGCAGTCGGCTGCCCACTACCAGGATAACGTCCGCTTTTGTCAGGGCGGGGTTCAGCCAGAGGACGGAGTTGCCGGCGCACAGGGGGTGGCTGCAATCTATAGCGCCCTGGCCCTCCGTGGTCATGACGACCGGCGCCTGGAGAAGCTCGGCGAGCTGTGTGATTTCTTTTGATACGTCTGATTTTGCCGCGCCGCCTCCGGCCAGAATCAGCGGGCGCTTGGCGCTGCGGAGAAGTTCGGCAGCCTTTTTAATTTCATCGGGTCCGGGCTGCCTGGGAGCGCTTTTTTCGATTGGCGGTAATGACATCTCTACCTTGACCGGCCACAGGTCGAAGGGAATCTCGATTTCCACGGGACGCGGTCGGCCTGTTTTCAGCTGTTTTAAAGCCTGCTGTAATATCACGGGAATTTCCTCGGCGCGCGAGGCGCGCCCGCACCACTTGGTCAGGTGGCGGAAAATGTCAATCTGCTCGTCCAGTTCGTGCAGGACTCCCCTGTGGAAGCCCAGGTGGTAGCTCTCTATCTGTCCGGATATCAGGAGTACCGGCGTTGACGCCGTGTAAGCCGTGCCGATGGCGGCGGTGGTGTTCAATGCCCCCGGCCCGGGCAAGACCATGGCCACGCCTATCCTGTCGGTAGTGCGGGCGTAACCGTAGGCCATGTAGGCGGCTGTCTGTTCGTGCCGTGTCGAAATCCAGCGGATGCTTTTATCACGATAGATGGCGTCTACGGCATCCATTATCTGCACGCCGGGCAGTCCGAAAACGACCTCCACGCCTTCGCGGACCAGCAAAGCTACCAGGGCTTCGGCGCCGCTCATAATGGGCATCATTACCTCCCTGCCAGGAACAGGCTTGTGTTTCTATTATAGTATAAATTTCCCGGTGAGGTAATCGGAGGGCGTAAACCTATGCGGGGAGTTATTTCGGAAGAAATCAGTGAAGGAAAATGAGGCTGATGAATGAATCGCTGCGTTTGTAAGGTTAATTCCGCAGCCGTCGTTGGTAATCATTGCGGTCGCCTGGGCGACATTGAAGTACTCTTAGAGCTGGAGAATCGCTCTTTCAATATAATATGTGCGTTCCGTTTATTACTATAACGTTGCTATAAAATGTTATTCGTCAGGAGAGCTGCTTGTCGCCGGGCTGGACCCGTTACCATACACTTTGCTGAGCAGGAATTTGATTTTCTTGAGTCTTTCTGTATCGCGGGCCAGTCGACTTAGTCGGTGAGTCGCCCACCTTTCTATTTCCGTATCAGCCACACCCAGGGCCCGGGCGACGTTTATGGTTTCGTCGGTTACTTTTTTGGAGTAACCGGTGCTCTCTTCAAACCGGGCCTGCACACCACAGGCTATCGCCTCCATCTTATCGAAAGATGTCGGTTTGGCCTTGTCTGACTGTCTCTCAGCAGGATATGTATTTGAAGTTTTCATAAACTGCCTCTCTTTTAAACTCGTGATTAGTATTTTATCAGAGCCTCTTGTTTTTAGAAAAGTGGCCATGCTTTATTGCTGATTGAAAATATTATTTTGTGATTCTTACTTTTTACCTCCTTATTTCGTATTTTTATTTTCAAAGGGCCATCCCTTGATGGGCATGTTAAATTTTTCGAGGAATTCTCTGAAGTCTTTCTTGTCGATGCGGTAGTGCCCGCTGGGGAGTCGGAATGCCTTGAGTCTGTCGCTCTTTATCCATTCGAGCACCGTGCTTTTGCTGACCTGACAGTATGCGGCGATGTCTCTTGATGTTAATCGGATATTTTCCGTGAGATTTTTCCTGGGCACAGAACTCCCTTGTTTTCCTTAATTATGATGCCTCATCTGTTTCCCGTGTTTTTTACATATCTTGCGTATTACACATATGATAGATATGCCGAATAACAAATACATCACAAAATGTCGTGGAGATGTCACAAAAAAGTCACAAAAAATAGTGACTTCGAATAACAGGGCAGTTTTGGTGACAAAAAGCCCGTCAGCCGGCGTTGTTGACATGACGTTATATTGCTGATAATATAGGACGTTGGGAGTTTTGCAGGTGAGTGCTAAAAAGGCTACCGGGACCAGAATACCGGAGTTCGGCATAAAACATGGGGCGCGCTCCGGGCACCGGCCGGAGTCGGGTATCGTGGTGAAAAGCAAAGTCTGGCTGGAAAAAGACGGCAAGCTATTCATGGGGTGGGGCCGGGCAACGCTGCTTGAGCGCATCGACCAGCTTGGCTCGATATCCGCGGCAGCCAGGTCCATGAAGCTGGCTTATCGCAATGCCTGGCTCTGGGTGGAAGCTATGAACCGACTCGCGCCTGAACCTCTTGTGGAAAAGTCCACCGGGGGAGCGCGGGGCGGCTATGCCCGGTTGACCGAGGCAGGACGGAGAATTGTCAGGGAATACAAGGAAAAACGCGCCAGCGTGAGGGAAATAATCAATCGATAGGGGAGATTTTTTTTGCTATACGTTATATTGATGATAATATAACCTTAATTATGTTGCCGGGAATATGGAAATTAGTAAGAGGGGTAAGTATCATTGAAAAGATTGAAGCTGGTGCTGATTGGAGTGCTGTTGCTCATGGCTATCGGTGGCTGTGCTAAAGAAGAGTCGAAGGAGTTAACCGCCTTCGTTGGTTCGGCCAGCAAACCGCCTATGGAAGAAGCCGCCAGGGCTTTCGAGAAGGAGACCGGCATAAAAGTCTATGCTAACTATGGCGGCTCCGGGACCATGCTTTCTCAAATTGAATTGTCCAAGAGTGGGGATTTATATATCCCGGGCAGCCAGGACTATATGGCTAAAGCCGAGCGCAAGGATGTTATTGACCCGGCGTCCGTAAAAAAGATTGCTTACTTGATACCGGTCATCGCCGTCCAGCATGGTAACCCGAAGAATATCCAATCGCTCGCTGACCTGGCTAAGCCCGGCGTCGAGGTCGGCATAGGCAATCCGCAGGCGGTTTGTCTCGGCCTGTATGCTGTGGAAATCCTGGACTATAACAATCTATTGGCGGACGTGGGTAAAAATATCGTCGTTAATGTGGAAAGCTGTGAAAAGACGGCAACTTTAATATCTTTAAAGTCGGTAGATGCCGTTATCGGCTGGGACGTTTTTCATCACTGGGACCCGGATAAAATAGATGTAATTTACCTGCCATCGGAGCAGCTTCCCAGGATTGCCTATATACCCGGCGCCGTCACTAAATTTGCTAAAGATAGTGAAGGCGCTCAAAAATTCCTGGACTTTCTGGTTTCACGGCAGGGACAGGATATTTTTAAAAAGTGGGGTTATATCACTACCGAAGAGGAAGCCAGGAAGGTCGCTCCGCAGGCGGAAATAGGCGGTGAATACCAGCTCCCGCCATCTTATCAAACGCTGGTAAAATAACAGTCCATCGGAAGGCTTGTTAACATGTTTAAAATTTTAAAAGGTGCCGGCGGTGAGAGGGTCTTTAGAGTAGCCACCATCAGCGCCCTGGTGCTGCTGGCGGTCTTCTTTATCGGCATTATCGTATCCATGCTGGCTTATACCCGGTGGGATGCCTTTGTCTCGGCGCTGTTCTCCGAGGAAATATTGTTCGCCATCCGGTTGAGCGTTACCACCGCCACGATAGCCGCGGTTATTTCCATACTGATTGCCGTGCCGGTAGCCTACGCCATTTCACGCGCTAGTTTTCCGGGAAAAGATATCGTTGACTGCCTGCTCGATTTACCCATCG
>JBGPRB010000216.1:0-4737 GCA_041489355.1 Dehalococcoidia bacterium | reverse complement strand
GTCACCCCGAAGGCGAAGGCGTGCGACTCCGGGAACATGTACAGGCCGTTGAACTTTTTAAAGACTTTTTCCGCGGCTTCTTCGCTGACACCTCTGCTCTTGGCTCCGGCGAGGAACTTTTGCCGGTACTGCTCGATGAGTTCTTCGTTGTGCTTCCGGCCGAAGGCGCGGCGCAGGCGGTCGGCCTCGCTGGGGGCCAAGCCGGCCACGTCTATCGCCAGCTGGTTGACCTGGTCCTGGAATAGTACCACGCCCAGGGTGCGCTCCAGGGCCCGTTTCTCCAGAGGGTGGTCGTAAGTTACCGGCTTTCTCTTGCAGCGTCGCGCCAGGTATTCCTGCACGCCGTGATTGACCCCCACCCCCGGCCTCACCGCGCCTACTTCGTGGGCCATGTCCAGCAGGTTCCTGGGTCTTAGCCGGGTGATGGTCTGCATCTGGGCAGCCGACTCCACCTGGAAAATGCCGATGGTATCACCCCGGCAGAGCATATCGTAGACGGCGGCATCCTCGAAGTCGATGCGGGAGAGGTCGATACGCTTCCCGGTGCGGCGCTTGATGAGCTCGATGGCTTCCTGGAGCTGGGAAAGGGCGCCCAGTGCCAGGAAATCTATCTTGACGAAGCCGGCATCGTCGATGCTGTCCTTGTCCCATTGGCAGACGTAGCGTCCCTCGATAGCGCCCCGCTGCACCGGCACGATGTCGATGAGGGGGGTGGAGGACAATATCATGCCGCCCGGGTGCTGCCCCGCATACTTGGGGAAACCGTCCAGTTCCGCGGCCAGCCTTATCAGGTCGCGCCATACCGGGGCCTCTGTCTTATCTTTGAAATTAGGCATTTTCTGCATCTTAGCCTCAAGTTTTTTAGCGCTGCCCCAGTCCGCCTGCCTGGCCAGCTGGTCGATTTCTACTTCCGGCAGGCCCAGCGCCTTGCCCAGGTCTCTCACAGCCCCTTTAATCTGATAGGTGGCGATGGTGCCGGTGAGGGCGGCGTGCTCCCAGCCCCATTTTTCGTGCGTGCGCAGGATGAGGTCTTCCCTTATGCTGCGGGGAAAATCAAGGTCGATATCCGGCACATTGGTCATGGTGTCGGCGGGGAGGAAACGTTCCAGCGAGAGGTCGTATTTGAGCGGGTCGATGTGTGAGAGGCCGATGAGGTATCCCACCAGTAAAGCCACCGATGAGCCGCGGCCTCTCCCCGGCGGGTTCTCCTCCAGTGTTAGAGACGGGTCGCTCAGCCCCTGGTCTATCATCACCTCCCGCCCGAGCTTGATGACCTCGTGGTAGAGAAGCAGGAAGCCCGCCAGGTTATATTTTTTAATCAGGCGGAACTCCTGCTCCAGCCGCTCGCGTACTTTAGGGGTTACCGCCCCATAACGCCGTATCGCCGCCTCATGGCACAGCTTTTCCAGGTAGCTCTGGGGCGTATGCCCTTCCGGCGCAGGGTAGTCGGGGAAAGCGTAGCTGAGGTCACGTGTTAAATCCAGGGTACATCTCTCAGCAATTTCAATGGTATTGGTTAGAGCATCGGGACAATCACGGAAAAGGGATTCCAGTTCCTCTATCGGCCGCAGGTAACACTCCGAGTTGGGCCGCCTTTCCAGGTGGGTCTCCTCCAGGCTCTGGTTGTTCCTGATAGCCACCAGGCAGTCCTGGAGCTGGTGCCTTTCGCGGACATGGTAGTGGACATTGCCCGTGGCTGCAACTCTGGCGCCCGTTTCCTGAGCCAGTTTCAGCAGGCTGATATTACGCGCCGTATCTCCGAACGCCAGGTTCTGCTGAAGTTCCAGGTAATAGTTTTCCGTGCCGAACCAGTCGAGATATTGTCTTATCAGGTTTTTTGCCCCGGCAGAGTGCGGTTTAGCCAAAAGCTGTGCCAGTTCTCCACGGGGACACCCGGACAGGGCGATAAGCCCTGATGCATGCTCCGGCAGTAGTTCAGGAGGTAGCTCAGGGGCATTACGCTCGCCGGAGGCATGGGCGGCGGTGATAAGGCGGCACAGGTTGCGGTAGCCCTGCCTGTCCTTCGCCAGCAGGGTAAGGTGATAGCCCGCTCCCGTATCAGGTACGGGACAAGCTTTGAGGGTTACCTCGGCGCCGATGATACCCTGCATTTCCAGGGAACGGGCGAGTTGAGCGAAGCGCATCACCCCGCACAGGTTATCGTGGTCGGTAATGGCCAGGGCGCGGTAGCCCATCTCTTTTGCCCGCAGCATCAGCTCCTCCAGCGAGGAGGCGCCGTCATGGAAAGAGTAGTAGCTATGGCAGTGAAGTTCAGCGTAGTTCATCGGAGTAGTTCACAGTTTACAGTTATAAGTTTACAGTTTCCCCGCCCTATCCCCTTCTGGATTCCCGCCTGCGCGGGAATGACGTGCCCCTTTCTGTCATTGCGAGGAGCACATTCGCTTCGCTCAGTATAAACTCCGCGACGTGGCAATCTCATTCGCCGAATTAATCCCATGTAGGGGATTGCTTCGCCTTCCCTTCGGGAATGGTCTCGCAATGACCTCCTTCCTATCCTCTGGATTCCCGTTTTCACGGGAATGACATGTTGATTATGTTATTTTCCCCCGTTTAGTATTTAGAGTTTAGGATTTAGTGCTTATACCCCTTTAGTAATCCTGTTGATACCAGCTGCCGGTGACGAGGTCTTTATAGAGCACCAGGCGCTGCCCTGAGGCAAGCAGGACATTGTAGTAGAGGCGCGCTACCGGTTCTTTACGCCACCACTCGTCGTCGATGCGCCATTTATCCTCGATAGCGATGACGGCCTGCCGCCGCTTTATCATGACGGCAACCGGTCCGCCGGAGGCGGATTCTTCTATCTTCACCGGCTCCGGCGTGTTTACCGGTTTGTAGGTGTCAGCGCGTAGCGCCTTTCCGGCATTCTCGACCATGGTTCGACCTCCTTTACCCTGTATACCTGCGGATTGCCCAGTTTGAGCTCCAGCTGCTGGATATCATCCATCAGGTGGTCTTTAGCCCTGACCTCGGAGAAAAGGCTTTTCTGCCGACCGCGCGGGTAGCCCAACCCGTTCCGCCCGAGGCGGATGCCTACCTGCTCGACCGGGCCGGGCTGGGGGAAGCTCTCCAGGACTCGCTTTATCCGGGAGGCGGTGCTTCTTGTATCCATCGCCGGCTCTTTGAAATTGATGTTACGCTCCCAGTGCTCTGAATTCCAGCTACGGGTCCACACGGTAAGGCTGCGGATGCCCCTTCCCTTAAGGGTATTTCCGGCAAAGAGCCGGGCCAGCAGTGACTCTAAAGCCGCCAGTATGGCTTCCAGAGAGACGGTTACCGAAGGCAGCGTGGCGCTCTCCTCGATAACTTCCTCCATAAACCTGGGGTACAGTGGCGTATCGTCATGTCCTCTGGCGAGTTCCCATATTCTCCTGCCTTCCGGGCCGAACTGGGACTGGAAGGGACCCGGCGGCAGGGCTGTCACCTGACCGAGGGTAGCCAGCCCGAAATCATGCAATTTGCTCTTGCTCTTTACCGATACCGGCAGGACGTCACAGGAAAGGTCTCTGAGAAAAGAGTCGGCGGCGCCGCTCAATATCTGATAGCCGCCCGGAGGGCTGCCCCGTGCCGCCAGATAGGCCAGGAACTTATTTTCCGCTATCCCCATCCGGGGTGCAAAGTCCTCAGGTATGGCTCCCCGTATGCCATCGATGATGGCATTATCGTCCGGGTAAATGAGCTGCAGACCGTCCACGCCGATATAAGCATACCCCAGCCCGGTGCCTTCAACCAGCGGTCCGCCGGAGGCGGATTCCAGCATGTCCAGTATCTCATTGAAGATAGACCAGTAGTAGGGGATATCGGCAAGAAGCAACTCAACCTCCCCATGGCGGGCAAGGGCTTCTTGAAGAGACATATCAGGCTGTAAACCTTCAAGGCCGGGGGAATAGTCCAGGACCAGCTTCTGCGAACCAGCAGCATCCTTCAGCTGAAGGACTATCGCCGGTCGGTCCTTGATAGCCGGATGTCTCCGGACCTCGCAACTCCAGGGAAAATGCGGCAGCAGCACACAAAGCATTCTCATGGTTCACCTTGGTAAATATCTATTATATAGAACAATTGTTCTATTGTCAAGTCCTTATCTATACTGAGGTGGAAAGAAAAAACCGGATTTGTAAATCTAATTGCTTCGGAAAATAGCAGGGCGCGACATTTCGTCGCGCCCTGCTGACCTTACTTAGTCCCGATTACCTTCAAACTGCCGGCTTTTCTGGTTACTCATTCGGGAGATTCTGGCGGAAATGCCGCCAGCCGGGCAAGGGTATTCCGGGTTGCGGTTGAGGCTGCGGCTGCGGAGTAATCCTGGGTGAGCCTCCGGGGGTAAGGCTGGTCGGCCATGTTCCCAGCGTTACCTGAACGTCCGTGTTACTGCCGTTGCGCAGTACGGATAAGGTGATATTATCGCCGACGTTCCTGGTATTGATATAGCTTGAGATATCCTGGACACTGCTCACGGCGTTGCCATCGACGGCTGTGATAATGTCTCCCCCTGGAGCGGGAGCGCCGGTGGTATCCAGATTGCCGCCCTTGAGGCCGGCCTTCTCAGCCGGACTGCCCGCATTGACGGAGACAATGTAGACACCCTGGTTGACAGAGAGGCCAAGCTGCTGGGCAAGCGTCTGTGTTAACGCTACGCCGCTGATTCCTATCCATGGGCGAACTACCTGCTTACCCGCTTTAAGATCCGGTAAAGCTGTCTGGGCAACGTTGGAGGGTACG
>JBGPRB010000215.1:0-4751 GCA_041489355.1 Dehalococcoidia bacterium | reverse complement strand
TGATGCTTGGCGCTTTGTTCGGTACCGGCCTCATGCCTGTCCCGGATTCCATTGCTAAAGAAGTCATACTCTCCCGTTTTAAGGCAAAGGTCGGCGAAACAAACATCAAGGCTTTCGACCTGGGTTATCAGGAAGTCCAGAAAGCCCTGAAACGCGCGGCGGCCTAACCGACTGTCTCCATAAAGCAAGAAGCCTGGCATAGATGAAAAATTAATATCCTTTCCAGGCTTTTTTGTTGTCTTTCTCACCCCACCACCCCGAAGGGGAGTGCGTAGCGAGAGGGGGCAGTATCCACCACCCCCGTTACCCATATTTCTGGTAATAATCGGCTTTAGTCCTTCTTTGTGTTAATGAGGACGCAGCTCTCGACTTCGTAATCTCTGGTAAATTTACCCCCTGCTTTACCAGGTTAGACCGCAACACTTTATAGTCCACTTTTCTTGGCTGTATATCAGCCTTCACCGCCATAGCCGCCGCGGTGCCGGCCGCCTGTCCGTAGGCGATGCAGTGCGGTATGATGTTGAAGGACTCGTTAATGGTATCCGCCGAAGAAAACGCCCGCCCAGCAACCAGCAGCCCGTCCACCCGCTTTGGCACCAGGCAGCGGTAGGGGATACAGAGGGTGGGGTGCTTGGCGGATATTTCGTGGTAATCGTTATTGGCCAGCACGGCAATCGTATCCTCGAAGACCTCATCCGTCTCCAGGTCTTTTTCGGTAACGGTATATTCCCCGATAATGCGTCGGCCGCCCTGGGTTCCGAGCTGCGGCGCCGTCAGCATGATGAAGCACCTTTCGAAGCCCGGCACGTGTTTTTTCATAAAATCGTACGTTATTAAAGCCCGCTTCCTGGCTTTCACGTCTATTTTTGTCAGTTGTTCTACATCCATGGCGTCGGTGCGTTCGGGCTGCGCCTGCATGCAGTGGTACCAGATGGTGTTGCGCTGATTTTTCAGCAGGCCTTTAAAGAAATGGGGATAGCCGCCCAGCTTAGCCAGCTCCTGCATCAGTTCCTTATGTTTTTCCGGCTGTGACGCTTTGAACTCGTCGAATTTCCTGATATTAACGTTGGTTAACCACCAGACCAGTGCCAGCCAGGCCGTGCGGCGTTTGTTGTCCAGCTCGTTATCGAACTCGGCGCCCGCCGCCACGAACATATCGCCGTCTCCGGTGGCATCGATGATAACTTTACCGAGGACGGCCTGCCGACCTGACTTGCTCTCGAAGAAAACGCCTTTGACTGTGTTACCTTCCTTGATGACCTGGGTGCCCCAGGAATGCAGGAGGAGGTCGGCTCCCGCTTCCAGCACCATGTCGTTCAGTTCGTCCTTCAGTATCTCGGGGTCGACGACGGCTGAATACAGCACCCTCTGCTTACCGATATTGTGGTCCTGCCGCACATAGAACCACCCGAGACCAGCGTCGAGGTAATAGTCGACCGCCTTTCTGTCGGTGGTGCCCCGGTCTTTCTTCTTCGTATAGGAAGTCCCGCCCCTCGCATCCAGCCTGTTTAAAAGCTCCATGGTGAGGCCGTAGATGTGCTGCTTGCCGCTGATATCGCTGAGGTTGGGGATGATGTTGACTAGCCCGCCGGTCGCCATGCCCCCGAGGTGCCCGTATCTTTCGATGAGTACCGTTTTCGCGCCGCTACGCGCCGCGGCTATGGCCGACCCTATGCCGCCGGGGCCGCCGCCCACCACCACCACGTCCGCTTCCCGCCATACCTTGATTTTCCGGGCGGGCTCTGTAACCGTTCTGACTGAAGATTTTCCTGGCATAATTTACCTCCAAATGTAAGGGGGTAGTTTTTACGCTACCCCCTGATTTACGATGCATTTTTACCTCGCCTCGGCATCCGGCGTTTAGTGTGGCGGCATAAAAGAAGAAGAGACCAGTGCGGGCCCGGTGTACTTATAGTCCACCTTTTTAGTAACGTCCGGTAGCGGGACACCCTGTTTGGCTAGCTGCTTCTGGAGTGCCTTGATGTCTACGTTCTTAACGCCGACGCCGGCTTTCAACGCCAGCGCCGAAGCGGTGCCGGCGGCCTCGCCGAAGGCGATGCAGTGCGGGATGAGGTTGAAGTAATCCTGGACATGCTCGTCGGAGGAAAAGGCGCGGCAGGCCACGAGGAAGTTGTCCACGTTCTTCGGCAGCAGGCAGCGATACGGAATATACTGGAGCGGGTGGTCCAGGGATTCCTGGCCGCGGTCGAGGTCCGGGAAGACGGCGATGGTGTCTTCGAACGGCTGGTTATCGTAAAGGTCGGCCTTGGTGAGTTTATATTCGCCGATCATACGGCGGGAGGAGCGGGTGCCGAGTTGCGGGGCGGTGAGGACGACAAAGCTCTTTTCAAACCCGGGATAGTTTTTCTTGAAGAAGTCGTAGGTCTTAATCATCTTCTTGCGGCCTTCGAACTCGACGCGGGTAAGCTCTTCCACGTCCACCTGGCTCTTGTTGGGGTAGCGGTTATGGAACCAGACGATAGCGTTCTGGTCGGGCAGGTTGCTGGCGAAATAGCCGCCGAAGCCGCCGGCTTCCACGCACTTGCGCCCGAGCTCCATGGCTTTCTGGGGGTTATTCTTGCGAAACTCCTCCGCTTTTTTAAGGTCGACGCCGTCTATCCAGAAGCAGAGCGCCAGGTTGGCGATGCGGAAGTTCGGGGGGATATTATCCTCAAATTCTATACCGGCATTGGGGAAGAGGTCGCCGTCGCCGGTGGAATCAATAACGATTTTGCCGAGAATAGCCTGGCGGCCGGACTTACTCTCGATGATAACTCCCTTACAGTGACTGCCTTCCATGATAGGCTTGGTGCCCCAGGCATGGCAGTAGACCTTAATGCCGGCTTCTTCGACCATTTCATTGAGGATGTACTTGGAGATTTCAGCGTCAATGATGGCGGCGTAGACCACCCGGTCCAGCCGTGTCATGAAGAAGCTGCGCTGGAAGTAGTACCTGACGAGCTCTTTGTCCCTGGAGCCCCAGTGCTCTTTTTTGGGAAGATCTACGGCGTTGCGGGCGATAAGGCGGTCGATCCACTCCTGGGTTAGCCCGACAATCCATTGTTTACCCGTGTAGTCGGTCAACTGGGGGATAATGGTGACCAGGCCGCCAGTGCCCATACCGCCCAGATAACCATAACGCTCGATAAGGACGGTGTCAGCGCCATTACGGGCGGCAGAAACAGCAGCGCCAATGCCGCCCGGCCCACCGCCAACGACAACGACATCGGCCTCACGTATGACCCTGATATCCTGAGCCGGTTCCCTTATTGTTTTCGTTGATGGGCCTTTTGCCATGGTTATACCTCCTGAGAAGAATTCGAATATCGTATAATTATCGTGATACTACTAGCCAAAGCATATAAGATATCCCGTCTTTCTGTCAACTGAATAAACGTGGGGTTTTCATTATTATCATTCCTGTCTTCTCACCATTGTCATTCCCACGAAAGTGGGAATCCAGTTGGGGGTAAAGGGGTCTGGATTCTCTGGTTAAACCCTAGAATGACATTATTAAACAATCTCTAAATATTCAGTTCATGCGGCGTCCGGTGACTTAACCAGTGCTCTCACGATACTTACGAGCAGCCTTATCACTCTCACCAGCAGACCGATTCCAAAGCCTACGGCGATACATATTAATACTACCGTGACGCCGGTGTTTGTCGCTGCGGCCGCTACGGAGTTGGGTATGACGTTGAAATCGAACGGGAAGACGACGAGCAGGGTGATAACCGTGGCCAGCACGAACCCGTCGATAATGACGTGGAGCGCCTGCCGGAGGATATTTCTATCCAGGATAATCATGACGATGTGGCCGATGATGGAGATAGCCAGGGTGGTGTTCAAAATCGGCAGCCAGAGCCCGATATCACTGGTGAAAAACGGACTCCTCGTCCAGGTGACGATGCCGCCGGTCGTATCGGCATTATAGTAGGCGGCATACTGATAAAAGAAATTGAAAAAGACGAACAGAACGATGCTCCAGGCGATGGCGAAGGCATATGCCGTAATCCTCCCCTCCCTCCTGTTCCTGCGCTTCAAAAAGTCGTTGACCCTTTTATTGATTCTCTCGTCTAAATCGATACCGGCGGATGGTGGTGGAGGTTGAGATGGAGGTTGAGGTTGAGGTGCCTCTTTCCTTTCCGGAGGTGCCGGCCGCTTCTGATAGTCGGGAATCGTGCCTGAAGAAACGACTATCCTTTCAGCGATGTCACCCGCCCAGGCTACCTTGTACCGCTCGCCGTTGTAGGCTTTGACCATGAGGACTATCCACAGGATAAACCCGACCAGCCCGATGATGACGGCAAAGGCAGCGCCGATGAATGGTATCCAGCCGAGAATCATCCCGGCAACCCACAGGGTGCCGAAAACGACTATTGACTGCGCGGCGTGATAGCGGACCCATTTATTTTTCTGCTCCAGGACTAAGAAAATAATGCCGGTTACCCATCCGAGGAGATAGCACAGCAGCCCGGCGACGTTTGGCGCCATGTTTAAGGTCATCTCCGAAGACATACGCCGTCTCTCCTGCTCCAGCTGCTCCCTGGCTTCAAGCCTTGCCTTCTCTTCCTCGTAGATTTTTCTTCTTTCTTCCGGTGATAGTTCCATGGAAGTCACCTCCGTTACGGGAAAATCCGACTTGCGATAATTATACACTAAGGCATAGCCCCCGTAAATATTATAGTATCCCCTCTGTCATTGTGAGTGAAGCGAGTCCCGATGCGGAAGGACGTGCCTGCACGCCGAAG
>JBGPRB010000214.1:0-4774 GCA_041489355.1 Dehalococcoidia bacterium | reverse complement strand
CTCGAATTTGCCGTGGGAAACCCCGGGCCAGGGTTCAGGTACGTAAATCAGGGCAAAAGCGTCTTTCCCCAACCTCGGGTCCATGTTACAAATTACGCAGTTGAGGTCAGCCACGCCGGCATTGGATGCCCAGAACTTGTTGCCGTTGATAACCCATTCGTCGCCTTCGAGTTTAGCCCTCACACTTATCGTTTTACCTTCATTGGTGAGATTCTCGATATCACAGGCAGACTCGGCTTCACTCATGTTGAAGCAGGCGGCGCGAAGTTCATTGCCAACGAACATGGGCGCGAATTTATCAAGCACGGCTTTCGCCCACGCCTTCGCCTCGGGGGTGGGTGCCATCAGGTACGCCAGAGTAGCCGGTGTCCATCCCCAGTCGGTGACGGCACTGTGCATACTTATACCGTAGTCGCCGCGCGCTATCTGCTCCTGTTTTAGGGCGCCCGAGACTATGGAAAGCATCTCGTTTCCACCGTAGTCTTTCGGTATCATATTCTTCTGGCAACCGAGGTCTACCTGTAATTTCTTCAGGATGGGGTTAATTATTTTTTCATGTGTTACATCGTCGTCGATTTTGTCGCGAACAGGCATAATTTCTTTGTCGGTGAAATCAGCAATTGTCTTTTGCAGCATTCGTGCCTCTTCATTTACGAAACACTCCGGGTACTGCAATTTGTACCATTGACTGGTTTGGTCTAACATTTTCCTAATCTCCTTTAATTAATACTTTATAGTTGAACAGGCAAGTTAACTCTGCCTGATTTGCTGGAGTTTCACCGCCAGGTTAGCCCCGGCTTCCTCCGGCGTTTCGCCGCCTATAATTTCACATTCCCCCTTTCTCTCCGGGATGAATAACCGCAGCGCCTTGCTCCTCCGCCCCGCAGGTATATCGTCACCCAGATCATTGACTTTCCAGGTTGTAAAGGGCTGCTTCTGGGCCGCCATGAGGCCTTTGACCGTTGCCTGGCGCAGCTCACCCAGTTCATGGCTGATTGTTATCAGGCAAGGCAGGGACACTTCGACTGCTTCGTGGCCGTCAGCCATGACCCGTTCCACTCTTACCTTCCCGTCCTTGACCTCTATTTTCTGGGCGACCGTTACGCTGGGGATGCCGAGTAGCTCGGCTATGCCCGGGCCGACCTGACCGGCGTTAGTATCTGAAGCCATCCTGCCGGCCAGGATGAGGTCATACTCTCCCAGTTTCTTGATAGCTGCCGCCAGGAAAGAGGCGGTGGTATAGCTGTCAGCATCCTCGAAAATTGCGTCCTCAATCACGACTAGGTCGTCGGCGCCTACCGCCAGGCCCTTCTTCACCACCGCTTTGGGTACGGACCTGCCGGCGCTGATTATCGTTATTTTACTCGGCTGCTTTTCCTTGATTCTGAGGGCGGCCTCAAGAGAATTTTCATCATAGGGATTTATTACCGGCGGCACGCCCTGTCCGGGGATGACGCGGCGTCCTTCGGCGTCAATTTTAAAGGTAGAAGCAGGTGCCTCCGGGTCGATGACTACCTTGACGCAGACGATGATGTTTAACACGTTTATTTCCTCTCGATAGGTTCTTCAGGCAATAAAAAGACGTGTCTCGTGCTGTTTCAGCCCCATGATATATTTTTCAAGACGTAACGTCAAACTCTTCAAGGAAATCATTGAAAAAAGAAGATAAAGGCTTGATTTTATGCGGTTTATTCCTTAGAATTTATATGCGGCCAAAATGCGGGCGGTTAGCTCAGTTGGTCAGAGCGTCAGTATCACACACTGAAGGTCGGAGGTTCAAAACCTCCACCGCCCATTTTTCTAGCCTCGAAATAACAGTACTGTACAATAGACAGAACCCCATCTTTTACCCTTTATCCCTCTTACCAAAAGTTTCAACATATTGTTAAGCAAATCTCATGGATATTTAACTGCTTTCTCGAAAATCGCTCCTTGACAATGTTATGATGATTTGATTTAGAATAGGAGCAATTGCTGTTATCATAACACACAAAACTGAGTGTATTGTATGTAAGAGAGATGATTTGTGATACAGGACAAGATGGAGCAGGTCGGGAACAAAGCCGTGACAGTATCGATAGTACACTTGCCGGAGATTCAAGAAGCAGTCGCCAAACTTATAAACGGAGGATAAATAATTATGATATACCTCGTCCGTCAGGGTCAAACCGATTGGAACTTATTCAAGAAGTTCAACGGTTGTACAGATACTGAGTTGAATCAAACAGGAATAGCGCAGGCAAAACTTCAGGCTGAAAATTTGAGAAGCGTTAGTTTTGATGCGTGTTTTTGCAGCCCCCAAAAACGAGCACTTCAAACCTGCGAAATTATCTACAAAGGGTCGATTGTGCTTGATGACCGGCTTGCCGAAATAGACTGTGGTGAGTTTGAGGGCACAGATGAAACCGCCGAAGCTTTCAAATTATTTTGGCAAGCAATAAGCAACGGAAGCAAAGGCACGGAAAGTTTCAAAGAATTTATAAATCGAAACTGCGATTTTTGCGATATGATTATGGAAAATCACAAAGAAAAAAACGTCTTAATCGTTACTCACAGTGCAAATGCAAGGGTAATAAACTATTATTTCAATGGCAAGCCCGAGCACTATGATTTCAATAAAAGTGTTGTCAAAAACGGCGGGTTGCTTACATTTGAAAATTCACAAATCTAAAATTACGAGTTGTTCAGCACGGATAAGACAATCGGTGTGCGGTTGTTCTATCTAACTGGTTGACCAGACGATAAACGGTTGTATTTTGTTTTCCCTAACACTGTGGGCTAGGTATTATATTACGGACTAAATTACACGCCCTTTTGGTTTTTTATTTCCCAATTTGAAATTAAGTTCGAAAGTTTTGGTTCTGTGTATTGTACAGTAGCGCCCACCATACCAAACGCATTTTCCCTTGACAGATACATATAGTGCGGATATCATGCAACCGATATGACCGTGCTCCTCTTTATTAAAGACCTCGTCCTGGCCACTCTGGGCCAGATGGCTTCCCTGTTCTTGGGAATTTTTATTTTCGGCCTGCTGATACACTTCATCTCGCAGCTTACCTTCAAGTCCTTGGATAAGTCTTTCGGGAGCAAAGGCGTTTATTTTGTGGCCTGGCTGGGCACGCCGATACATGAGCTGGGTCACGCCCTTTTCTGCTTGATATTCTTTCATAAAATCGACGATATCAAGTTCTTCAAGCCGGACCCGGTTACCGGCACGCTGGGATACGTTTATCATAAGTGGAATCCCAGGAATCCCTGGCATGTGCTGGGTAACTTCTTCATCGGCGTCGGTCCGGTGATACTCGGTTGTGCCGTTCTGTTCGCTATTTTTTACTTTTTAATTCCCGATAGCTCCCGGGTGTGGGATTCTATCAACGTCGGCGTCAGTGAAATGGACAGTAGCTCCCCGATAGGGAGTTATCTTTCTGTATTTCAAGGCTCGGCGCTGGCGATAATCAGCCTGATATTCACCATTTCCAACCTGTCCGGCTGGCAGTTCTGGGTCTTTCTCTACCTGTCCATCTGCGTCGCCTCGAATGTCAGGCTCAGTTGGGCGGACATCAAAGGCTCTCTATCCGGTCTTGGCTGCATCGTTTTGCCTTTTTTCCTGATAAACCTGATATGTCTTCTCACCGGTTACAGCAATGAGAAGTTTTTCCCGTACACGGCTTCCTTGCTTGGCGTTATCTATAGCCTTTTAATACTTGCCTTGATTGTGGCCCTGATAGGCTTTGTCCTGATATATCTGCTGTCGGCAGTTTATTTCCGACTGAGATATAAGTCCATCCTGAATCCGTTTTAATTTTTAGCTAAAAGGCAGATATTCATATAAAATATGTAAAAGCTGTCAAAAAGGAGGGACTTAAATGGCAGAAAAGAAATATGAAAAATACGTTGTGCGGGAAGCCATGCGGCCCGGAGATTTCCTCGACCCCATGGCGGCCGGTTTTATGACGATGCCGCCCCTGATATTCCTCAACGGGGATAAGCCCGTCAGGGGCTCTAACCAGTTTCTTGAGGTTGTCTGGATATGGGATGAAGGCGCCGCCGCCGTCAACCCGGACAGGCCGCCCCACTCGCACGAATTTGACGAAGTCTTTGTTTTCCTGGGGAGTAACCGGGAAGACCCGAACGACCTCGGCGGGGAGGTCGAGTTCTGGCTGGGCGAAGGAAAAGATACGGAAAAATATTTGCTTAATACCTCGACATGTATCTTCGTTCCCCGGGGGCTGGTCCATCTGCCGATGATATTCAAAAAAGTAAAAAGGCCCTTCCTCCTGGTCACGTTTGGCGTGAACATGGGCAAGGAGTGGGTCAGGGCTAAATCTCCCCGGAAGTAAATAACTGCCTGCACGTCGTAGCTTTAATGTAGGCGTGTCATTCTGACCCCGATGCAATTGGGGGAAGAATCCGTTTTCTCTCCTGTCATTCCCGCTAAGAATAATCTTCTTTATACTCACCTATCAAACCATGTAAAATGTATTCAGGATATCTATTATTGCCATGACAAATTCCCAAACGATTCAAATTGACGGCATCGGCGCTGTTCTCTTGGAACACAGCGCCCGCGCTCGCCGTATCATTATCGCCGTCCGACCCGGCAAAGGCGTCAGGGTAGCCGTTCCCCGGCGTACCTCTTTTAAATCAGCCCTGGAGTTCGTCCGCGTTAAAAAGCCGTGGATTAAAAAACACCTGGTAAGAATCAAAGAATATGAAAATCAAAAGAAAGCCTTTAATGATATTTTTCTTTCTATCGATAAAACAGAAGCCG
>JBGPRB010000213.1:0-4797 GCA_041489355.1 Dehalococcoidia bacterium | reverse complement strand
CGGCCAGCTCTGCTCTTCCATTTCCGACAAGATAGGACGGGAGAAGACCCTGACGATAGCGGCCGTCCTGTCCATTGGTGGCCTGATAGCATTGATGGCGGTCAAGGATACCTCGCAGCCATGGCTTCTTTACGTATATGCTATAAGCTACGGCTTTTCGACGGGTCTCTTTTCACCTGACATCATCGTGGGCACAGCCGATATATTCCGAGGCAGAAATATCGGTACAATATCCGCCCTGTTGCTTACCGGAGTCGGTCTAGGCGGCGCCATCGGCCCATGGCTGGGAGGATATCTCTATGACGTTAAGGGAAGTTACGATATCGCCTTCATCATCGCCATGGTGGCTTATGCCATAGGTTGTATCAGTTTCTGGATTGCCGCCCCGAGAAACGCGGAAAAATTACGGGCGAAGCTGATGAGTCCGGTCTAACCCCGGCAGAGCGGGTATTGTTGTTATTGCCACTGGACGAGGATGGATTCCCTCTGGAAAAGGCGTACGGCGAATCGCAGCGTCAAGGTGTCCGCAATGTCACAACCAGTGCCCGTCCTCTCCGCTAAAACCTGGATTTATAGTATCACCCGGCTTATTGCCTGATAGGAATCCTGGAGAACTCGAATTTTCCTTCCTTCCTTTTCAGGGCTAAAAAGGTGAGCCATTTGGCGTCATCCTGTTGCGGGAAATCGGCACGGATGAACCCGAACGGCGCCCAGCGGCTCTCCTGCCTTTCCAGCGAGGCATTCAGTACCATCTCGGCGTTATCAATAATCGACTGCACTTCAAGGCAACGCATGAGTTCGTGGGGATTTTCGGCTTTGAACAGAGCATTTTTCTTGATATCGTTCAGGCGTTCGATGCCGCGTCTCAGCGTGTTTCCCGCCCTGACATCGCCGGCATAGTAATCTACCGCGTTCTGTACGGCCAGTTCTACCTCACGCCAGTGCTGGCCTTCCTTGCTTTGTAGTATGCCGGAGCACAGCTTTTTGAGGGACTCTATTTGTTCGGCATCCACGGGCAGGAAAACTTTCTGCTGCCGGGCTTCCTTGGCGGCCTTCTCGCCGGCGCGCCAGCCCATGACGAAAGCCCCCGGCGCCCCCGCCCAGGGTACCCCGCCGACGTCATCCCCCGCGCCGAACAATCCCTTTACCTCGGTTTCCAGGTCATAGTTCACCACCAGTCCCGAAGAAGCCGTGCCGGCCATCTCGCGGCTGTTGGGGAGCCACTCCAGTTTGTCCTTTCTAAAGTCGAACCCTTCCTGGTTTTTCAAATAGTCCAGGAATAGCGACCCCTTGCCCTCGTTGCCGATTGACCATTCGATGTATTTTATCTCTTCCTCGGTGCCGCCGGTAAGGTCGAGATAAAAGGGACCCTCTCCCTGTTGCTTTAATTGTTCGTAAGACGGCCGCGGGTTCCGGTTCCCCGATAGCATCTTCTGTCGGCTTATCCTGGCGTCCACTTTCTCCTTGCCCAGGTTCTCCCAGTCGTAGAAACGGGTTCTCGGGACGATTATTTCTCCGTTCGGACCGGTAACGGCCGCGGCCGGCTGCACCGTGTTCCGGGGAGAGCCCAGGTTCAGTTCGTAGTTGCCGATGGAATAGTATCCTGAAGAAAGGAACTCCATGTTGATTATCGGAATGCCGGCGCGGAAAGCCATGGCACGGCCGTCCCCGGTTTCGTTCACGGGTATGCGGTGGTTGCCCCAGATGCCGGTGACGTTGGGGGTCAGCCTGTTGGCGCGTCCGGTTGACATAACGACCGTTTTCGCCCGGAAAGAATATAGATGGCCGTTATTTGTGCCTATGCCGAGCGCTCCCGATATCTGGCCGTCAGTGATTAACAGGGCTACCATCATGACTCGATTGACAATATTAACTCCTCTTTTTTTTGCCTCCAGCGTAAGTTTTACCTTTAAATCGCGGCCGTCGAAGTTAAATGAGCTCGGCAGGCTGTGGAACTGGTACACAATGCGGAATTTACCGGGTATTTTGCTATCTTCATACCTGATTTTAATACCGAACTTCTCCAGGTCCAGCATCCTGCTGTAATTTTCGCTGGCCACCAGGCGGAGCAGCTCTTTATTGATAAACCCCCTCGCAATTAGCTGGGCATGGTCTTCTATCAGGTCGTCGATAGTCCATCCCATCTTTTCATGGATGGGAGGTATATAAGCCCATGAGTGGTCGACTCCCGTCCCGGCGCAGCCGCTGCTCAGTGTATTGGCCTTTTCCGCTATCGTGGCTTTTACCCCGTATTCGCTGGCTTTAATCCCGGCCATGCAGCCGGCCAGCCCGCCCCCTATGACCAGTACATCCGTCTCTACCGGTATAACCTCGATATCTGGTTTCATGGCTTCTCTCCTCTCAGGATGGATACCCTCATCGGGAGTGGCGGGACAATCTTGATAGCCCACTTTTCCCGCTGGGGGCAGCGCATCCAGCAGGCGCCGTCATAGGCGCATTCGTCCGGGTATTTCACTAAGGGGGGTTTACCCTTCTTAGGATTAGCTTCGAGTATTTCCATCAAGCAGACATCTACACAGTTATTGCACCCCGTGCATGTTTTCTCATTAAAGACTAACGGCTGGAACATTGCATACCTCCGCAAAATCTACTTTCGCCAGTTTTTCCCGGACAATTTACCAAAAATCCATTCCTCAGCTAGAGACCACAGTGTTTCTGGTAATTTTCCTCGTAAGTGGGCGCATTGGGTGACCTGAGGTGGAAGTCGAAAGGCAGTTCCCTGACCTTGACTTTATTATTCTCCTGTCTGATAGGCAGCAGTTTATTCCACTCGGGCGGATTCATTTCGGGGTAATCGAGCCTGTGGAAATCAAGTATGGAATTGCTGGCCTTACGTTCCAGGGAGGCCTTGATGACCATCTCGCCCACGGAAATAAGCGCCTGGCATTCCAGCAGGCGGCCCAGCTCGTGGGGATTTGATGCGCAGGCTGAAGCCAGTTCCGTTGTCTTGAGTTCATTGAGCAGTCTCAGTCCCAGATTGAGAGTCAACTCGTTCTTGTACTGGCCGCAGTAGTCCCGCATGATACGGGCGATGGCGGCATTGATTTCCTTCCATCCGTTGCCCTCTTTATCCTGCCTGGTGGCGGTGTAGGCATGCTCTTTCTCCGCCTCTACCTGATTGCGGTCGACCACACCTTCCGGTGATGTTTTAGCATACTCGGCGGCATGTCGGCCGGCGTAGCGGCCGGTGGTATGCGATTCTCCGTGGCAGCCTCCGCCAAATATAGTGCTGCCGGCGGCGGCGTAAAGCCCTTCCAGGTTTGTCCTTAAATCCCAGTCCGTCAGGAAGCCGCCGCCGCCCAGTCCGCGCAGATTAGGTGGGCTATTGATGCCCGCGCCCCAGAAATTCGAGTGGGCGTAACCTTCCGGCGGCATAACCGGAGCCTGCATCATGTCTTTATCGGGGTCGAAGCCGGCTTTGGTATAGGTATCGTATATCGGGATGCGGGTCTTGCCTTCATTGCCGACCATCATGCCGAAAATGGCTCTCCGCTCCGGTTCGGGCAGGCGGCTCAGGTCGGCGTATAAAGGCAGCTTGAACTCGCCCTTGCGGATGCGTTCCACCAGGTCGCGGGACAGGTCATTGGAGCGATATTGCTTTAGATAAGGACCGATACCGATACCTTCACCCAGTATGAAATCTTGTCCTTCTGATGGCAGGAAACGGTCTGCAACGGTTTTCAGTTCACGACCGAAGACATCAGCCCAGGGCACCTCTTTGCCATCGGCATCGACTATCGGCGTGCCGTGATAGGTATTGTGGGTGCCGCCCATGCTGTAGGGCGCATAGCCGAAGCCGCTCAAGCGGTTGTGGCCGGACTGCTCCATGCAGACGACCTCGGCGCCGGCATTCCAGCCTATCGCCTGCCCGACCCCGGCGGCGTTCATGTCGCTCATGGAGCTTGAGGCGGTTATTTCCGGGGCGAACATGGTGAGGCGGCCGGCTCCTCCGGTGGCGATGATGGTGGCCTTGGACCTGAATACGTAGAACTCGCCGGTACGTGTGTTGACGCCGGTAGCCCCGACGACCCTGTTTCCCTGCTTGCCGCCCTCGGTGAGCAGGCTGGTGACCATCATCCTGTTATAGATATTTATGCCCAGCCGCTTCGCTTCTTCGTAAAGTTTGGGCTTGATGTTGTAACCCCAGACGCGGATAACGTGCCGGGTCCGGTAGTCGTAGGCGAACATCAGCTTGGTTTTCTCGTCTCTGAAGTCAGCCCCTTTAAACTCGTCATGCACGTCCCGAATCTGGATACCCATTTTCTCGCAATCAAGCAGGGTGTCCCAGCCTTCTTTCGTGATAATGTAGCGGACATGGGCGCCGGTATAACCCTGCATGCTGTCGTAGCAAGCCTGGGTATATTCTTCCGGGGTGACTTTAGAGCAGGGGTTGGTGACCGCGCCGTGCCAGTGGTCGACGCCCGCCCCGCCGGCGCCGCTCCGCTTGGCGTGACCTCTCTCGGCGATGGTGACCTTGACGCCTTTTCTGGCTGCGTTGATGGCAGCCTGGCATCCGGCAACGCCGCCGCCGATAACCAGGACATCGGTGATTACTTCATTCAACTTGCCGTAGTTAATGGGATATGGCCATTCCGGGACCTTGCCGTTACGCTGAACATATTCATGCCAGGTAGACATTTCTTCACCCTCCTTTATTAAACAATTTCATACGCTTTTAGCCTAGGCGGTAACGCCTCCCGAGACCACGAGGACCTGTCCGACGATATCACTGGCGGCGTCCGAGACCAGGAAAGTCACCGCGTTGGCGATATCCTG
>JBGPRB010000212.1:0-4816 GCA_041489355.1 Dehalococcoidia bacterium | reverse complement strand
TTAAAGTCAGGCTCTCCTTGCTTATCATCAAGCCTTTAACCCAGGTGTCCAGCCCGTCACTGTAGCCACCTATTCGCGTGCCATTGCAGTTGGTGGTGTGTCCCCAACAGCACGGATAAATACGGGCAAACTCCTGCCCGCGCTGTTTGACTGCAATGAACCTCGGGTCCTGGTCTGCTGGAGTCCTTTTACGCCGGGAAGCCAGTGCCATAAACCTGTGACCGTCTGGCGTTACCATCTGTTGTTCGCCGGCATCATCCAGGCGCTGCCAGACAATATCAAACCGGCTCTGTAGTAGCTTTTGACTTTGATGCCGCACACTCATTGTATTAGCCGCCGACTGACCTGCCCCAAGCTATTGTACCACTTCTTATGCGCAGGTAACATGGTTTCCGGTAACATATATATTATAGTGTCTAAATTTACATTAAAACCTGGTATTATCCCCCTCACTCTAACTCTCTCCCACCAGGGGAGAGAGAATAAGGAAGTTTTCGCTTTCTTATGTAAGAGCAGAATAGTTGCCGGGGGAGGGTAGATATCCCCCCCTCACGGGAGCAGATGCTCCCGTATACCCCCATCAGAGATTGCCACGTCCTTCAACGGAAGGACTCGCAATGACAGCTAAGCGTTATCGGGCAGTAATTCCGATCAGTTGGTCGACAGGGCCGGTGTCCAACCCGTGAAGTCTTCGAGGTGGTTGCCATTTTTATCCAGGCATTGGCCTGTGAACTCGTATACGGGCACGGCGTAGGACTGCTTTTCGGAAGGCGGGTCGAGCCAGTATTTGAGTTGAACGTCCTCAACAACTACCTGGTCACAGTCGAGTGGAATATCAAGGCTGCCTTTGCCCTGAATAAGGTCTTCATAGGCTTGCTTTTGGGAAATGATGTTTAGGTCAGAAATCGGGGACATTTGCCGCCACGACCATAGCATCCCGACGACCTCGCCCTTATCGCCGACGCTGACCTCAGTCTTCGAGCCGGGACCGGTAGCCGAGGCGCCGTTAACCTGATAAGGGAAGTCGACCAGCCAGTAGGTAGTACCTGGCGGCGCGCTTGGTGCGGCTGCTGCGGCTGGTGGTGCTTCTGCGGCATATCTATGGCTGACGGAGTAGCCGCCGCCGGCGATTACGGTTGTCTCGTCCTTTATCTTAGCCAAACTGTGGTAGGAGGGCGGCAGCAGGTCTGCCTGCTGCAGGAAGTCATAAGCGATAAGCTCTGCCTCCGGCTGCGACGGAAGCTCAGCGGGCTGGGTTGGATACAGTTTTTCGGGTTCCACGTACCCGTACTCGACGGCGCTGGAAGCCGTCCAGACGGTAAGCTGCCGCATGTCCTCGCCTTCGCCGGTAGACATGACCATCTTTGTCCCGTCGTCAGAAAGTCTGGCCTGGCCGCTGAAGCCAAGCCTTCTGCCCAGCGCGGTAACGGATTCAGTCGTTACGTTGCTGCTTTTTATCTGGTAGACCGTCGCCTGGCCCGGGTTGGCGGACAGCGACGTTTTGGCGGTGAAGGATACATCTTTGGGGATAATGTTTGCCGGCAGACTGACTGAGTAATCGCCCTCCGCCAGTGGACGTGCGGTCTCAAAGACAGTCGTCTGAGCCTGTCTGCCTGAATACCAGACAACGCCAATGAATGCCAGCAGCACCACCAGCGCGGTGCTGGTTACGGCAATCATTATCGCCCGCTGAGGGAACAGGTTGGCTGCCCGTTCCCAGAATCCTTCTCGTTTAGCCGTAGGATAGGCCGCGACTTGTTTCTCGGCTATTTGCCGGAGCAATTTATCCCTGAGGTCGGCCCTGAAAGCGGGTGAAGGCTCTTCGCGGAAAGCCAGCATCTTTCGGGCATGCTCAAGAACTGAGCGCAGGTCATCGCTGACCTCGTCGTCGAGGCTTATTTCCTCGCCCGCCAGCAACCTGTCCAGATATTCCAGAAACTGTTTTTCGGTGGACTTATCTTTTTTCATTCAGCTCGTCCTTAAAGCAATTCCTCAGCTTGCATATGGCACGGAAGAGTATGGTGCCCACGTTGTTTTCGGATAGACCGACCGTCGAGGAAATTTGCCGGTTGTTGAGCTCGGCACCGAATTTAAGCGATATGATTTCCTGCTCCCGCTGGGGCAGCGCCGCCAGGCAGACCTGCAGCCGCTCGTATTCCTCTCTCCTCTCCGTCTCTTCCGGCGGCGACGGGTCGGCTGATTCAACGCCGACGGCGTTATCCAGCGGCATGTTTTTCCTCTTTGATGATTTTCGGAGGTAGTCGGTGACCGTGTTTCGGGCGATGGTCAGCAGCCAGGTCTGCGGTGCCGCCTTGTTGCTGTCGTACCTGTTAAAGGCAGCCAGCGCTTTTTCGAAGACAACGGAGGTCAGGTCTTCGGCCTCATTCCGGTTGCCTATCCGATAGTTTATGTAGCGAAAAACGTAAGCCATGTGCTCCTCATATAACGCAGTAAAGCCGCTCATACCGATGCGCTGCGCCATATTGCTGTCTGCCACGCTCTTTTCTCGATTCAGAAATCCGTTGTAACATTGTAGCACGTTCGGTATTTCAATCAACCCAGCCCCTGCCCGCCCCTTCCTCTTTCAGGAAAGGACGGGCAGAAGCTTAAGAAAGGAGGACTCAGTCTTCGTAGCCGCCGTAGCTAATCACGCCGCCAAGCTGTCGGAGTATTTGGAGCTCCTGCAGCATTGTGTTATCTCCGATTTCGTTTATCTCATCACTGAAGTAGACGCTGAAGTCGCGGAACAGCGAGCGATACTGCGACGATACCATCAGCGGCAGCGACGTGCGTTCCCATTGGCCTAGCTGGGACGGCGGTAAGCAGATGCCGTCTTCCGTAGTTACCCGCGGCTCCCAGGGTCGGCTCCAGCTGGCGTGTTCGCGCTCATCGATGAGCCAGTTCTGGACGAGGTCGGCGTAGCGGGCAAGCAGCACGCCCTTGCGTATACCGCTGTTTTCGAAGTACTCCGGACGCTCGTCACTGAGGTAAATCTTGGCTTCGCTGCCGTCCACGTCACCGGCCCGGTCCTCGTAGCTAGTCTTGAGCCTGAGGCTACCGCCCTCATCGCCGACATTCTTTAGCTTCAGCAGTATAAGGCCGCCCTTGGTCTCACCCTCCACTTTTTTGGAGGGGAATAAGGTGTTTACTTTCATCAGCTCGCCGGTGGCTTTATCGGCTTCGGGGCTGCCGTAGACCTGTTCGATTTGCCAGTCGTCGGAGTCCAAGGTCAGGCGGAGGTTGAAAACGAGCGGGGTTACCATGTAGTCGAATTCATCGTCCACCCGACCCATAAATTCATGAGGTGAGTGTACGGAGTAGTAGTTGGCGCCCCGGGTTTTGGTTATGTAATCGATGAGTTCGGTGTTGAAATCGACGCCGATGCCGATGAAGGTGGTGTAGATGTGGTTGTTGGCGTTATCTTTCAGGAGGCTGAGAAGGCTGCGTTCACCGGTTTCTCCGGTGTTGGGCATAGCATCGGTGAGAAAGATAATGCGGTTCTCATAATCGTACGGGTCGTCGTCACTGTATTTTTCCAGGAGGTCGGTGCCCAGTAGCATGCCGGCGGATAGGTTGGTGTTGCTTTCCGCCTGTACCTCGGAAATCCTGTCGTATACCTCTTCCATGTCGGCACGGCTAACCAGTGTCATGGGCTGTAGCAGGTACGACTGGCTGTTATACAGAACGATGCCGAAGCGGTCGTCATCTTTTAGCTGGTCGAGGACAGACCTGACGGCGTCTTTGGCAACCTCGATTTTCTGCATGTGCCGTTCTTCCCAGGAGAGTTCCGTCTGATTACCGAACTGGTCGTAGTAGTAGAAATTGAACGGCGACGACATGGAACCGGAGATATCGAGGACGATGACCAGATTGAGCTTCTTGCGCTCGAAATCGCTTTCCTTCATGCCCGAGTTGAGACCTACGGAGAGGTAATATTCCGTCTTATTGGAGAAAGGGTCTCTGGTGACGGCGTAGCTGTAAGAGGGGCAATAGAGCTTGTTGCATGATTTTGTCTGGCCGGTATCGAAGTAGTAGCCGTAGTACAGGCCTTCAGGGGTCATGTCGGAGGGCAGCGGCAAATAGCCGTGCTTTATGTTTTCCCGGAAGTTGTTCACGTCCTTGGAGCCGCCCACGGCAAAGCCTATGGTGTCCGACCCCTTGGACCAGGGGAAGTTAACGGATGGCGATGGAGCAGGTGCATTGTAAACTCCACTAGGAGGCGCTGTCTCCGAGGGTGCATATGCAGGTGCAGATGGCGGTGCACTTTGTTCGACCGGAGGTGGCTGGGTAGAGGATGGCGGCGGTGTGTATTGCTGCACCGGGGGAGTCTCTCCGGGAGATGGACTTGGTGCGCGAGGGCTGCAGGCCGAGACCAGTGCCGTAGCCAGGAGCACCAGTATGAGAAAGATGGGCAGAATCCGACGGGTAAGCGAACCTGAGTCTTTCATATCGAACCTCCTTTTTATCCGTTTGTCTACAGTAATATACGGATAAGCCGGAGAAGTATTACAGTGGATTGCTGTAGAGGTGGAGGTTGCTACAACAGCTGGAGCTTTGCGTTTAAAACCTGTTTAGCAGGCCTTCCAGAAAATGCCAGATTTCCGACCATATACCTGTTGTAAAAGCCGGTATTAATGACATGGTTCTCCCCTCTCCGATAAGCCCGGTGTTAGGCGCCAAGTGCTCAGATAGCCACGGCCTGCGGCCAAGGCTCGCAGCGTGCCCTGGTCCACAGCGTGTTCACGTAGTCCAGCGCGAAGTGATTCTGCGCAAGATGAAGCCAGAACGCGCCCGGCTCGGTGAGTTTGAGGTACTC
>JBGPRB010000211.1:0-4853 GCA_041489355.1 Dehalococcoidia bacterium | reverse complement strand
ATTTTTTTAACTTTTAAATGCAAACGGTTGCAATTGCATGAAATTGAAATGTCGGAGGTGCCCCGTGCATATTCCGGATGGCTTTCTCAACGTGGCTACTATAGCTACTACCTACGTGGCATCAGCCGGCGGCGTTAGCTATGCCGTGAAAGAAGCCAACAAAAAGTTAAAGGAGAAACATATACCGTTGATGGGAGTAATGGCGGCTTTCATCTTCGCCGCCCAGATGCTCAATTTTCCTATCATCGGCGGTACTTCGGGACATCTTATCGGGGCGGCTCTGGCGGCGATTCTGCTGGGACCTTGGGCGGCGGTGCTGATAATGACCTGTGTGCTCATCGCACAGTGTCTTATTTTTCAGGACGGCGGCCTGCTCGCCCTGGGGGCCAATATCTTTAACATGGGTATCGTAGCTACTTTCAGCGCCTATTTTCTCTATCGACTCAGCACTTCGGTGCTCGGCGACGGCAAAAAGGGCAGGTTAATCGGCGGTTTTATCGGGGCCTGGGTTTCGGTAGTCATGGCTTCCATTGCCTGTGCCATTGAGCTGGCACTCTCGGGGGCATCACCCTGGGCGGTGGTGCTTCCGGCTATGGCCGGACTGCATGCCCTTATCGGTATCGGGGAGGGGTTGATAACCGGGGCGGCTCTCAGCCTCGTAATGGCTACCCGGGCTGACCTGTGGCAACTGCAGAAAGTATAGGAGGAACGGGACATGAAATGGTGGCATTATGCCCTGATAATAAGTTTACTGATAGCCGCTCTTTCGCCTCTGGCTTCATCTTCTCCCGATGGCCTGGAAAAGGTGGCCGATAATAAGGGGTTCATCGGTCTGGCGCAGAGCGCTCCCTTTCAGGTTATCGCCGACTACGTTTTTCCCGGTATCGAGAATGAGGCGATGGCTACTATCCTGGCTGGACTGCTCGGTACTATCGTAATTTTCGGTGTCGTCTATGGCATCGGCTGGCTGATAAAATCGAGGCGGACGGAACGCGCCGGGTAATTAAATACTATGAAACATAGTTTTTTAGACCGGTACAGCGACCGCGATAGCTTTATTCACCGGCTCGACCCCCGGACCAAGCTGGTGGCTGTGTTTCTGTTTATCCTGGCGGTAGCTTTAACGTCGCCGGTCATGTGGCCGGTGTTCGCCGCGTATTTCATTATCATCGCAGCTTTAATTGTCCTTTCCAGCGTTCCGGTGCTTTATGTCCTGAAGCGCTCGCTGGTCATCATACCCTTCGTCCTTTTAATTGCTATTTTTATCCCTTTCTTTAAAGAGGGGGAAGCCATTACCAGTTTTAATATATGGGCGTGGCAGGTTACGGCGACGTATCACGGGCTTCAGGTCCTGGTTACTATTCTGCTAAAGGCATGGCTCTCCATTCTCAGTCTGATTTTGCTCACCTCGACGACGAAGATTACCGACCTTTTACGGGGGCTGGAGCAGTTACGCCTGCCGAAGGTCATGGTGATGGTGCTTTCCTTCATGTACCGTTACATTTTCATTCTGACCGACGAGGTGATGCGCATGAAGCAGGCGCGGGACAGTCGCAACTTCGGGGGGAGCCGCCTGTGGCAGATTAAGACCATCGGTAACATGGCGGGCACGCTATTTATCCGCAGCTACGAGCGGGGCGAACGTGTCTATGACGCCATGCTGGCCCGCGGCTTCGATGGGCAGAGTAGGACATTACGCCATTTGAGCTTCGGACTCCCGGATTTGTTCTTTGGCTTGAGCTTCGGTTTATTGGTTATTTTGACCTGTATTTTTAACTTTTTGCATTAGGTATCGACCATGGAAGAGGTTATCAGGATAGACAACTTATCATACGCCTACCCGGACGGTCGGCGGGCATTGACCGGTATTAACCTGACCGTATATCGGGGGGAATCTGTGGCCATAACCGGCCCCAATGGCGCCGGTAAATCGACGCTTCTCCTGCATCTGAACGGTATCCTCCGCAGCGAGGGTCAGGTCAGGGTCTTTTCCGAGCCGGTTACCGAGAAAAACCTGAAAGACGTCAGGAGGCGCATCGGGCTGGTATTCCAGGACCCGGATGACCAGCTTTTTTCCGCCACCGTCTTTGATGATGTCGCCTTCGGGCCGATGAACCTGGGTTACTCTGAGGCCGAGGTCAGGCAGGCGGTAACCAGCGCCCTGGAAAAGGTGGGTATGACCGGTTTTGAGCACCGCTCGTCTCATCACCTCAGCCTGGGCGAGAAGAAGCGTATCGCCATCGCTACCATCCTGTCGATGAGTCCGGAGGTCATGGTCCTGGACGAACCGACGAGCAATCTCGACCCTCAGGGCAAGTGGCTGTTGATTGAGCTTTTACGGAAGCTGCCGGTGACCAGGCTCATCGCCACGCATGACCTTGAGCTGGTGGCAGCCCTCTGCCAGCGGGTTGTGGTACTTGATGCCGGGCGTATAATAGCCGATGATACCGCTGAACGAATATTAAATAATAAGTCTTTGCTGGCAGCCCACGGGTTGTCACGGCCGGCGGGACTTAAAGTAGCTTCAGAGTCTGGGATTCCATCTCGAGGCTGATGTCCAGGGCTTTGTAAGAATGGGTGAGAGTGCCTATGGAGATAATATCCACTCCGGTCATGGCTACCTGATGGACGTTAGCCAGCGTGATACCTCCCGAGGCTTCGAGCTTCGCTTGCCCGGCGACCATGCTTACTACCTGCCGTATTTCATTGGCGCTCATGTTATCCATCATGATGATGTCCGCCCCGGCTTTCAGGGCTTCGAGCGCTTCCCCGGTGCTGGTGACTTCCACCTCTAAGGTGAGACCCGCCGGTGCATTCTGCCGGGCTTTCGCCACGATGTCTTTCAGACTCATGCCCATGGCGTGCAGCGCCGCGATGTGATTATCTTTGATTAAGACGGCATCGCCCAGGTGCATGCGGTGATTATGCCCCCCGCCCATGCGTACCGCATACTTTTCCAGCCGCCGCAGGCCGGGGGTGGTCTTGCGGGTATCGACGATTCTCGCATTTAGTCCCTTGGTTTCTTCTACGTATTGTGCCGTCAGCGAGGCGATGCCGCTGAGCCTTTGCAGGAAATTGAGGGCGGTGCGTTCCGCTTTAAGGATACTGATAACGCTGCCGACTATGGTGGCGGCGATATCTCCCGGCTGGATTTTCGTGCCGTCTTTAATCAGTATTTCAATCGCGAGGGATGGGTCGATGCGTTGGAAGACACGCCCGGCCACCTCGATGCCGGCCAGGACGCCCTTTTCTTTTACCAGCAGCGATGCCTTGCCGGAAAGGTCGGGTGGTATCAGCGCCTCGCTGGTGACGTCTCCATGGCTGGTATCCTCGTCTAAAGCGATGTCGATAATGGCGTCAAGCTGTTTCTCCGTCAAATAATCGTGGAGGTTCATCTATCATCCTTAAAAATTGGTATGGAACAAGTTGTTTATCAACCTAACCATGTGTCATTCCTATGGAAAAACAACATTGTCTAAAAACACTATTCTCTCTCCCCACCGTGGGAGAGAGTTAGAGTGAGGGGGATATCTATTCATCTCACCCTCACCCTGGCCTCTCCTTCAGGATGAGTACTTCAGGATGAATCCCATCAAGGGAGAGGGGTGAATATATATTTTTTAATAACCTCAGGGAAAAGGGATTCACTTTGAATGTTTCTACCTGAGGGAGTGAAGATAATTCATGTTTATTTCTTTATTTCTTCACGGCGTACGGCCACGCTGCCTTTGGCGACCCGGAGGGTCGTGCCGGATTCTACCTTGATAACGACGCTGTCCTCGCTGATGCTCTCAATCGTTCCGTAAATACCACCGGCGGTGATGACTCTATTGCCCTTTTGCAGTCCCTCCATCATTGTCTGTTGTTCCTTCTGGCGCTTGCGCTGCGGTCTTATCATGACGAAGTAGAACAGCGCGAAGATTAATACCAGAAAACCAACCATCAGCCAGGTGCTGTTCGGGTTTGATTCTGTTGCCTGGCCGCCTGCTGGAGCCAGACATCCGCCGATAAATACCAGGACTGTGATGAGCAGTCCCGCGATGAGAGCGATTTTCAACACTTTATTCATTTTTCCTCCTGGTTCACGTTCTTTGATTCTATTTTACCCTGCAGCGACCACGGGCTGGTCTTTTCAATCTTTATTTTTACCAGTTGCCCGAGGTAATCTTGGCCGCTGCTGAAAAATACCGGCTTATCGGTGCGGGTGCGGCCGTACCATTTCCCCCTGCTCTGGCCTTCCACCAGTATTTCTACCGTCCCGCCCAGTAGACGGGCGTTGATTTCCGTCTGGATTCTCTCCTGGAGCTGTTCGACCTTACTGAGTCTTTCCTTCTTTTCCCGGAGAGGTATATCGTCCTCGTATTCTCTGGCGGCTATTGTGCCTGTCCTGGGCGAATAGGCAGCTACATGCACTGTATCAAAATTTATCCCGGAGAGCAAGTCCAGGGTCTGCCGGAACTGTTTTTCGCTCTCCGTGGGGAAGCCGACGATAACATCGGTGCTGATGGCTGCGTCGGGAATCTTTTCCCGTATTTGCTGGACAAGCTGACGGTACTGGTCTACCGTGTAGCCGCGTTTCATCGCCTTGAGGATTTCATCGCTGCCCGCCTGCACAGGCAGGTTAAGCTGCTCGCAGACCTTGTCCAGTCCGGCCATGGCTTCGATGAGTTTTTGGCTCATATCCTTGGGGTGGTTGGTCAGGAAGCGCAGCCGCACCAGTCCGTCGATGCTGTTAAGTTCTGTAAGCAGGTCGGCCAGGTCCGGCCTCCCCTTTAGGTCGTGCCCGTAGGAATCGACGTTCTGTCCCAGCAGGATGACCTCTTTAGCCCCCCGCCTCACCAGTTCCTTTACTT
>JBGPRB010000210.1:0-4873 GCA_041489355.1 Dehalococcoidia bacterium | reverse complement strand
GACAATCTCGTAAAAATCATATATAATGTCTCAATATAGCCATGTCGTACGATAATCGTTCCAACTCAGTGAGAATTATCCTCATCCTTATTAGCCCCTCCCTGCAATAGGAGAGGGGAACTGGCGTTTGTCTTGAAATAATTCTCCAAGGAGGAAAATCTACATGGACAGGGTTATTATCTTTGATACCACACTGCGGGATGGGGAGCAGGCGGCGGGGGGCACTCTCAATGTTCAGGAAAAGCTGGAGATAGCCAGGCAGCTGGAAAAGCTGGGCGTTGACGTTATCGAGGCTGGCTTTCCAGTCACTTCCCCCGGTGATTTCGAGGCCGTCAGGCTTATTGCTCAGGAAGTCCGCGCTCCATCGATTTGCGTGCTGACCCATGCCAACCTGAAAGCTGTTGACGATAGCTGGGAAGCCGTGAAAGGGGCGGCCAACCCGCGCATCCACATCGTCCTGTCGTCTTCGGATATCCACCTTTTTTATCAACTTCGTAAAAGCCGGGAGCAGATTCTCCAGATGTCCTGTGATACGGTCGCCCACGCCGGGAAATACTGCACTAATATCGAGTTCTCGGCTATGGACGCCAGCCGCACCGAGCCGGAGTTTATCCATCAGCTATTGAAAGCTGTCATCGATGCCGGGGCCACCACGGTAAATATCCCGGATACGGTCGGCTATGCTATGCCCCATCAGTTCGGCGACTTAATCGAGGGAATCTTCAAGAATGTCCCCAATATCGACCGGGCTGTGGTGAGTGTGCACTGCCATAACGACCTCGGCCTTGCGGTCGCCAACAGCCTGGAGGCAATCAAGCGTGGGGCCAGGCAGGTCGAGGGTACTATTAACGGTATCGGTGAGAGGGCCGGTAATGCCGCTCTGGAAGAAATCGTAATGGCTGTCAGGACCCGTGCTGACTTTTTCAACGTGACGACGAATATTGATACGAAGCAAATCTACCGAACGAGTCGGCTTGTCAGCGACCTGACCGGTTTTACCGTCCAGCCCAATAAGGCTATTGTCGGCGGCAATGCCTTTCGCCACTCTTCCGGCCTGCACGTCGACGGAATGATTAAAAAAGCCGTTACTTATGAAATTATCGACCCCAGGTCGGTGGGCATACCGTCCAGCAGTCTGGTGCTGGGTAAGACCAGCGGACGCCATGCCTTCAGGGAACGGCTCTCCGAGTTGGGCTACAGCCTGAACGATGAAGACCTGAACCGGGCCTTTGCCGCCTTCAAAGAACTGGCCGACAAGAAGAAGGACATTACCGACCGCGATATTGAGTCGCTGATAGCCGAGGAGCAGCGTACCGTTTCCGAGGAGTATCACCTTGACCGTGTCCAGGTTACCTCCGGCGACCAGGGTCTCCCCATGGCAGGGGTAAGGCTTATCGGGCCGGGTGGCAGGATGATAATCGAGGGTGCTTCCCTTGGCACCGGCCCCGTCGATGCCGTTTACAAGGCTATCAACCTGTGCGTTAAGGAGCCCAATTCGCTTACCGAGTTCTCGGTGAAATCGATAACGGAGGGCATTGATGCCATCGGCGAGGTATTGATTAGGATAGAGAGTGACGGCGTCACCTATACCGGACGCGGCGCTGATACCGATATTATCGTGTCCAGCGCCAAGGCCTATATCAATGCCCTCAATCGCTTACTTGCAGCGAAGAAAATAGCGAAGTAAAAAGAAGATTTTTATAATTGTCATCCTGAGAAGTCCCGATAACAATCGGGGCGACGAAGGATATCGTGGTGGGGTGGATAAAAGAAGGGATTTCTCCACCCCGAGAGTTTTAAAAATAAACCTTTCGCTTGGTTCACAATGACACGGGGCAATTATAAAATCATCTCGCTTGTACCCTTTTTCGCAAACGGTTATAATCTGGTATAATCTGTCTTTCGTAGTGCGTTTATAAATTTATAAAAAAGGGGAGATACATTGAACTTAGCCGAGAAAATACTGGCGGCTCATGCCGATAAAAAAGAGGTCAGCCCCGGCGAATTCATCAACGTCCGTGTGGACATGATTGTTTCCAATGACATCACGGCTCCCATCGCTATCAGGGAGTTCCGGCGCCTGGGGGTGGCTAGAGTCTTTGACCCGTCCAAGATTGTCATGGTGCCGGACCATTTCGTGCCGAATAAAGACATACCCTCGGCGGAGCAGGCTAAACTGATGAGGGACTTCTGCCATGAGCAGGGGATACAATACTTTGAAGTAGGGCAGATGGGCATCGAGCACGTCCTCCTGCCGGAGCAGGGCTTGGTGCTTCCCGGGGATGTGGTCATCGGCGCTGATTCCCATACCTGCACTTATGGAGCCGTCGGCGCCTTTGCCACCGGCATGGGGTCGACGGATATTGCGGCGGCCATGGCCACCGGCGATATCTGGATGAAGGTGCCGCCCACAATCAGGTTTGTCTATCACGGTACGCTGGGGAAATGGGTGGGGGGCAAGGACCTCATCCTTTATACTATCGGTAATATCGGCGTCGATGGCGCTTTATATTCGGCGATGGAGTTCACTGGCGAGGCTATAGAGGCCCTGTCCATGGACGGACGTTTTACCATGGCTAACATGGCTATCGAAGCCGGCGGCAAGGCCGGCCTTTTCCACGTGGATAATAAAACTCAGCTCTACATAAAGTCGAGAGCGAAACGTTCTTATCTGGTCTATGAGCCGGATATCGATACCCGGTACGACCATGTAATTGAATACGATGTGTCGACTATCGAGCCGCAGGTATCTCTTCCGCATTCGCCGGCCAATGCCCGGCCGGTCAGTACGATAGGGGATATTAAAATCGACCAGGCGGTTATCGGCAGCTGTACCAACGGGCGTATCGAAGACCTGAGGATGGCCGCCCATATATTGAAAAGGAAGAAAGTCCATCCGGGGGTAAGGTGCATCATAATACCCGGCACGCAGCAGGTCTACCTCGATGCTCTGGCCGAGGGTTTGATAGAGACATTCATCAAGGCCGGTGCCGCGGTCAGCACGCCGACCTGCGGGCCCTGCCTCGGCGGGCACATGGGCGTTTTGGCCGCCGGTGAGCGTTGCGTCTCCACCACCAATCGTAACTTTGTCGGCAGGATGGGCAGCACAAAGTCAGAGGTGTACCTGGCCAATCCGGCAGTGGCCGCCGCCAGCGCTGTGGCCGGCAGGATTGCAGACCCTGATGAGGTAATGCATCAGTAGCTGGTATTGTCATCCTGACCCCGATGCAATCGGGGGAAGAATCTCGTTGGGGCGGGGCTATTTTGCTACTTGTTACTTGCTACTTGATAGTTGGGGGTTATAAGAGCAGGGGAGGTAAATTATATGGCTAAACTCCGTACCAGCTGGAAAGAAAAGCTGCTGACGACCGCCGAGAAGAACAATCTGCCCAGGGTGGTGGAAGTCAATGAGAAGATGAGTAAAAAGTGGGGAGAAGGCACCTGCGTTATCCCCTCGCCGCTGGAGGTGGACGCTGTCATGAAAAGTGTCCCGAGAGGTAAGCTTATCACCATCAACCAGATACGCGAGGTGATGGCGAAGAAGTACCATGCTTCCTTCGGCTGACCCATCACCACCGGCATCTTTGTCGGGATTGCGGCTCGTGCAGCCGGGGAAGATTCAGCCGAGGGCAAGAAAGATATCACCCCGTACTGGCGGACTCTTAAGGGCAAGGGAGAGCTTAATGAAAAGTACCCCGGTGGCGTTACCGCCCAGTCAGCCAAACTAAAATCCGAGGGGCATACCATTGAAACTGATAAAGCCGGCAAGCCCAAGCGGGTAAAGGACTGGGAGAAAAAGCTGGTGGGGGTGTAGAGATTAACATGGACAGGAAAGAGGAATTAAAAAATGGTTTAAAAGATCTTATAGATTTGGGTTCAGATATTGTTGAAAGAGTTAAAAAAGTAAAAAAAGGTGAAGTGCTTGAGTTAAATAAACTGTACCAAAGTTGGTACACAAGTGCAATTAAAATTCTTGAGATATTAGCAAATGATCGTTTGGATGAATTTATTAGTTATTACAGAATAGATCCAAAAAGAAAAGAAGTAAATGCTTTTAACTATGTTATTCAGGATTATTTTTCTGGGAGGGGAGTTAGAAAGGATAGATACGGCCAACCTTTGTTTGATATAGAAGACGTTGTATTTATAAGAATATATAATCAAGTTCAAATAATACATTCCTTAAATACTCGTATTGAATCTGTATTTTCAGATGTTCAAGGCTCATTGTTGGCTGAATTGCAGGATAGAGAATTAGCAACTGCGGAAGATCTAGCGAAGATCAACCTGCGTGCGGCTGGTTCTTTAGCCGGAGTCGTTTTAGAAAATCATCTTCAAAAGGTGGCGCAAAATCACCAATTAAATATAACAAAAAAGAATCCAACAATTTCGGATATAAATGACCCTCTAAAGGATAATAATATTTACGACATACCAACTTGGAGAAAGATACAATATTTAGCTGATATAAGGAATTTATGTTCTCATAAGAAAGAGACTGAACCTACAAAAGAACAAGTTGGGGAGCTTATCTCAGGAGTAAATGAAATCATTAAGACAATCTTTTAAAAGATTCAAACACTGAGCAAGCTAAAGGAGATAAAGTGAAACTTAAAGGCAAAGTCCATAAATACGGCGCTGACGTCAATACGGACGTCATCATACCCGCCCGCTACCTTAATGTATCTGACCCCGATGAACTGGCGAAGCACTGCATGGAGGATATCGATGCGGACTTTCTGAACAGGGTGAAGCCGGGCGATGTCATCATGGCCACCACCAACTTCGGCTGCGGCTCGTCCAGAGAACATGCCCCTCTGGCTATCAAGGCGGCAGGCATATCCTGCGTTATCGCCAGGAGCTTCGCCCGTAT
>JBGPRB010000209.1:0-4879 GCA_041489355.1 Dehalococcoidia bacterium | reverse complement strand
GAATACTACTCCGTCAGGGGATGGAGTGAGGAGGGTATACCAACCCGGGAAAAACTCATTGAATTAGGGCTGGAAGGGTGTCTTTAAATTTGTATTTTACCTGTAGCCAGAGTATATTTATAAAATCTGGATTATGCCTTAAGCCTGATAACAGCCAGAAAATAGTAAATATCAGCTGATTAGCGGTTTTTTATGTACTCTATATATTGTTGTATAGCTATTCGCATATAGCTGGGGATAAAGAAACACAAAGGAGGTGAAAAAGCTTTAAATTATAAGATAAATAAAGATTTCATTCAAAATTCAACAACCTGAAGTGTATAAAGGAGGTATGAATTGTCAATGAAAAAAATATTATTCATTCTTGTCGCGATTATAATCGTAAGTGGATTACTTATTATCGGGTGTGCTAAAGAGACACCGGCACCAGCACCTACTCCGGCGCCAGCACCCGCTCCGACACCAGCACCCGCTCCAGCGCCCGCACCCGTTCCGGCTCCGGCACCAGCACCCGCTCCAGCACCCGCAAAGCCGACCGAGCCCCAACCGGTGCGTGGCGGCACCTTTACAATCATAGAAAACATACTCGCATCAAATGTAGGCTATCCACCGGAGTTCGGATCTCAGGAGGGTGCCACTTCTACAATCTGGGCCGAACCACTTGCCGAACCCGCTGACAACTTTGAGGACTATATTCCTTTCCTGGCGACATCCTGGGATGAAGATACCGTCGCCAAGACCTTTACCATTCATCTGAGAAAAGGCGTCAAGTTCCATGACGCCACGGTTTTCGATGCTAAGGCCGCCAAATGGAACTACCAGCTGGCGATAGATAACCATAGATTCTCACTTGCAAAAAAGCTAATATCGCTTGACATTGTGGATGATTACACACTCAAGTTCAGCTTCAATGATTATCCTTATAATACCAAGGACATCATACTTAATGCGAATTTCTATTCGCCGACGGCAATTGAAACCAACGGTAAAGAATGGGCCCGGGACCATGCGGTAGCCACCGGTCCATTCAAGGTCGTTGATTTCAAACGTGATGTCGCTATCACGTGTGAGAGGTTTGAAGATTACTGGCAGAAGGACAAGGGTTATCCCTACCTTGACAAGGTAGTCTTTAAGCGTATCGGCGACCCGCTGGTCGCCAAGGCCACAATGGAAGCCGGGGAGGCGGATAGCTGGGAAGGGATGAGCGACCCGACAGTTACCGTGGAGATGGCAACAAGGGGCTTCAAAGCCTACTATTCCGGGCGGCCTGTTAATTCGCTTACTTGGTATCTATACCCTGAAGTCAAACCCAACTCAATCTTCAATGATATCAAGATACGCCAGGCGATAGCCCACTCCCTTGACACCGTAGGAATCGCCAGAGCAATCGGTAAAGGTATTTATGACCCCTTGAATCAGCTGGTGTATAAGGGCCTTTACGGCTATAACCCGGATTTCAAGGGCTTTCCTTACGACCCGGCGAAAGCCAAGCAGCTACTTGCCGATGCGGGTTACCCCAACGGCTTTCAAACCAAGCTGGTCCACGACGCCAATATGCCGGATGAAGCTGCTGCCGTACAGTCCAATCTAAAGGCTGTCGGTATTGATGCCGAGCTGGTACCTCTTACCGAAGGCGCGTGGTTTGGGTCACTCTTCGGAATGGGCTGGGATGGCCTGAACCTGGCATTTAGTGGTGTAGGTAACGATAAATATTGTATTGCTTCTTTTGATGCCTGGATGGGACCCAACCGATCGCTGCCTTTTGTGCTGAATGATTGGCCACCGGAAGTCCTGGCTCTACTGGACAAGGGGCTGCACACGTATGACCTGGAGGCCCGTAAAGCCGTCGCCATGCAACTCATGACCGCCGCCGCTGAGCAGCTCAATGTCATCCCGGTGTATCAACGTCCCATTGCCGTACTAAACCAGCCCTGGGTGCACTCCAGACATCCCGAGGAGGGAGGTTACGGAGGTGGCAGGCATATCTGGCGGGTCTGGATAGACAAGCACTAGATAAGGCTGAAAAATCCTTAAAATAAACCTGGTGATTCACCCCCGTTTAAAGACACAATTCGGGGGTGAATCACTCGAATATAAGCGAAAGACGATAGCTCCTCAAAGGGGCTCGCTATCGTACAGCTAGATTGTTTTAATATTTTTTAGTGTTGTTTAACTCTATCTGGAAATTGATATGACAACGTATATAGCCCGGCGACTGCTGCAAATGCTCATCGTTCTTATCATGATAACCCTGCTGGTCTTCTTCGTCATGCGGCTGATGCCCGGCGACCCATTGATTATCTACATCGCCCGGTCAGGTAATCTGGAGAACATGAGCTTCGACCAGATTGAACAGCTTCGCATCCAGTACGGGCTGGATAAGCCTCTGATGGTTCAATACTTTAACTGGGTAACGGGTGTCTTCCGGGGTGACTTCGGAGAATCAATCATTTACAAGCAGAAGGTGGGCAGGCTCTTAAAAGAACGCTTCCCCGTAACCCTTAACCTGGGTATTCCGGCCTTGATAGTCAGCAGTATCCTGGGCATCCTGGCGGGAATAATTGCCGCTATTTGGCGGGGCAAATGGCCGGATAAGGTTGTTACGCCACTATCATATATCGGCCTGACCATCCCTGTTTTCTGGCTGGGGATATTAATGATATATACTTTTGGCCTTAAGCTACACTGGCTCCCTATCTCCGGTTATACCTCACCGTTTAAGGATTTCGCGTTAAGTATGAGACAGCTGGTTATGCCTGTCATCTGTATTTCCATTTTCGGTATAGCCGCCAACGCCCGTCAAATGCGGTCGAGTATGCTTGAGGTTATCCGGCAGGACTACATTCGAACCGCCTGGTCCAAAGGTCTTTCACATCGTATCGTGATATTGAAACATGCCCTTAAAAATAGTGTCATTCCGGTGATTACTTTAATCGGATTCGGCGTGGGTATTATCTTTGGCGGCGATGTCCTCGTTGAAACCGTGTTTGCTATTCCCGGAATAGGCTTTTTAGCAACGATGAGCATCCTGAGTAGCGACTATATAGTTGTTCAAAGCATTACTTTGCTAATTTCTGTTGTTATCTTGATTTCCAATTTGATGGTTGATTTGTCTTATGTCTGGTTAGACCCGAGAATACGATATGGCTAGGAGTGGTTTGAGGATGGGAGACAATGTGACCGTCGTAGATTTTTCGGAAACCCCACCCAAGGTCAACGAGTTTCGCCGCTTTTTAAGGGTATTTTTTGCGCGTGGGATGGTTGCCTTCGGTCTTGTTGTACTGGTGCTGATGATTATCGCGGCAGGTTTTGCTAACTGGCTAGCACCCTATGACCCCCTTCAAACAGACTTTAGCAGTTCCCTGTCTCAACCGAGTAGTATTCATCTCCTGGGAACCGATAATGTCGGCAGAGACACGCTGAGTCGACTACTCTATGGCGCCAGGACGGCACTGATAGTCGGCTTTGTGACCGTGTTTTCTGGCGCCATTATCGGCATCACGCTGGGGCTGCTTGCCGGACATTTTGGCGGTATTATCAATATGTTTATTATGAGGGCTATGGATGCTCTCATGTGTTTCCCGATGATTATGCTGGCTCTTCTCATCTCGGCTGTTCTTGGCGGCGGCATGAAAAATGTTATCATCGCTCTGTCCTTCGCTTCGGTACCGGTGTATGCCAGGGTGGTGAATGGTCTGACACTCAGTATCAGGGAAAACGACTATATTATGGCGGAGCGTGCTATGGGCTCCAGCAATATTCGCATTATTTTCGGCCATATTCTGCCGAATTCCTTTGCACCGATTATCGTACTCATAACCCTGGGGCTGGGTAACATTATCCTGTCCGAAGCAGGCCTCAGTTTTCTGGGTATCGGCATCAGTGCGCCGCAGGCAGCCTGGGGCAGCATGGTCAGCAATGGCTATAAATATCTCCTGACCAATCCCATACTTTCATTTGCTCCCGGTTTGGCCATCATGCTGGTGGTATTCGCTTTCAACCTGGTGGGTGATGGGTTAAGGGATGCCCTTGACCCCAGGTTAAGGGGCTTTCTCTAATAATCGACGAAAAGTGATATAGAACCGAATAATGGTATAGAATTAAATAAGTATATAAAGGAGGCTGTCTTTGTTACTTACCAATAGAGTAGCTATTATTACCGGAGGTGCCAAAGGAATCGGGAGAGGTATTGCCCTTAGGTTTGCCCAAGAGGGCTGTGATGTCGTCGTTAATGCCCTGCACATCGAAGGCGCCAAGAAGGTTGCGGATGAGATCAAGGCTCTGGGGCGCCGGTCCCTGGCGATTGCGGCCGATGTCTCAAATAGCGCCCAGGTAAACGACATGGTGGCCCGGACGATTAAAGAATTCGGCAAAATTGATATCCTGGTCAATAACGCGGGCGGGATTACTGCAGCGAAAGGCGGGGCAATCGAGAATACAACTGAAGAGGACTGGGACAGGATTATCGATATTAACCTGAAAGGCCAGTTTTTATGCTGCCGGGCAGTCGTACCCTACATGAAAGAAAAAAAGTACGGTAAAATTGTAAACGTCTCTTCAATGGGCGCCGTCCATCCACCCGCGCCCATCGTTCATTATCATTCGGCTAAAGGAGGGGTCATTTCGTTAACAAGTAACCTGGCTTTTGAACTGGCTCGCTTTAATATCACGGTGAATGCTTTCCTGCCGGGTCCGATACGTTCAGAATTTTTTACTGGGATTCTGAAGGGAATGTCAGAGGAAGAGGGAAAAGCCTTTTTCACCATGCTGGATAAGAGAGTCCCGATGCAGAGAATGGGTACGCCGGAGGACATGGCTGGAGTGGCTCTATTTCTGGCATCGGACCTTTCATCTTATGTTACCGGTGAAGCAATATGCG
>JBGPRB010000208.1:0-4906 GCA_041489355.1 Dehalococcoidia bacterium | reverse complement strand
AGAGGTAATTATCGGCGCCAGGTGCGTCCTGACCGGTGATGGCGGGCCTTTTACCATTACCACGGATGAGTTTGGCGATTTCTGGTTCGAGGGCTTAAAGGCAGGCACTTTCACTCTCAAGATAGAATCTGACGGCAAAACCCTGACGATAGACTCAATCAGCACAAAGAAGGATGTGAGCCTGGGGGACATTGCGCTGGCTTAATACGAGATTGTCTAGCAATGGCATATTAATTAAGCTTAAATGTCATTGCGAGACCATTCCGCTGTAAGCGGAAGGCGAAGCAATCACCAAGTCAGGCTTGTTCCATGGGTTGAGATTGCCACGTCGCCCCGATTTCATCGGGGCTCCTCGCAATGACAGTTCGTTTCTAAACGCTCTCTTAATACGTAATTTTACCAATATTCTAGGCTCCCCCCTGGAAATTATCATCACTCATCGTCTCCAGCACTGCTTCCTTCCCTGAGGTAACCGGCAATACCAGGTGCGACCGGTATTCCCTGTTCCGGAAAATTTTATGAAGCGTGGTTTTAGAACTGTTTAAATGGGGATGATAATGAATCAGTATTTCGGGGTCTCTGGGGGATTCCAGACTCTCTATCTCCAGTTTAATGCGGTGACCTGCTTTAAAGACATTGACAATGTTGCCCAGACCTATGGCGTATTCAGTTATCTCACCCGGTTTAACCGGCTCCGCGCTGACATGGGGATGATAGGGGTTGTCGGGTCTGGATTTAGCAGCATCCAGAGCCCGGTGGGATGCCTTCAACCAACCTTTAGACACAGTCGACTCTTTACCAGTTGGCGCGACATCCGATAGTTTGACTATCCAGTTAGTGTCGTCCTGGTCGATGGAAGCGAACAGGTTAAAAGCCGCCGGGCCTATTGTCTCCAGGTCTGCCGGTAAGGCAGGGCTGAGATATTTAACCGAATCCCTCTTGGCGGACAGGTGCAGCGGCTGCTGTAAGAAACAGTCGGGCTCCGGCTGATAAAGCTCGGGTTCAAAGGAAAGCCCTTCCCAGCGACGCAGATAACAACTGGTATATTCGATTCCCTTTAACGGCCACTCTTTCTCATAACGGTACCGGTTGGCACCCGGGACAAACAGCTTTATCGGCGGCTCATCCATAAGACCGGTATCATTGCCCTTAAGCCAGTAGTCGTACCATCTTAAAATTAATTCTATGTCCTCTCTCCAGGGTCGCTCTTCGGGTCCGGTAGGTTTCACCCAGAGCTTTTTGGTCGTATTGATGCCTGAATAAACATCCCAGAAGCCCTTGGTCCCTCCGACTTTTCCCACGACGTATGCAGGGACTTTTATCCTGTCAAAGAAGGGGTAAACCGACCTGTCCTGCCAGAAAGGACCATCGCATGGATTCATCATGATATCAAAAAACTGGGGATTTTTCTGGGGATATTTCAGCAAGTGATATAGATTAGGGTAGTTTTTGATATCGGGATGGTTTAAGAGTTCATTACGCCGGCGCTCAAACTCATCTCCGGGCAGGGTCTTCATCATTTGCGATACAGGATTTTTAGGCGCGAAACCGCTGGTGCCGTGGCGGCCATCCCATAGTCCATATATAAACAGGCTGAGGACGCCCCCGGAGTAGGCAAAATCGCGATAAAAGTCAGCCGCTACATGGGATACAAAAATAGCTTTAAGATGAGGAGGCTGCTGGATAGCCACCTTTAGTTGCATGCCACCATAATAGGAGTATCCTATCATGCCCACATTGCCATCGCACCAGGGCTGGTTGGCTATCCATTCTACAATATCAGCGCCATCTTTCCCTTCCTGCTGCACCCACATTCCGGTGAATTCACCTTCCGATTGACCGGTCCCTCTGGCATCCGCAATAACGTGGACATAGCCCCTTGGCACTATATTGGCAGTATCGCCAGCTTCTATGTTGCCATCCCAGACGGCACTTTTATTAAGTGGCTGCGGCGGAATCAGCACTTCCTGCAGCTCTTTACCGTAACCTCCCATAGCAAACAAAGCCGGGAATTTGCCTCTGGCGTCCGGACGGTAGACATTCACCGCTAGCCGAACCCCATCCCGTACGGTCACAAATACATCCTTTTCTACTTTGATGCCGTATTTTGGTTGACTGATGAGTTCACGCCAGTCTTTTTTCATTTTCCCTACCCCCAGAATATCTCAGGCAAAATATTCAGGACTGAAAGCGCTATTGCTTAGTTACATAAATTTCTATTCTCTAAGATAATTCCTTCTCCCTTGAAGGGAGAAGGTTAGGATGAGGGTGAAAACTAAGGATACCCCTCACCTTAATCCTCTCCCCCAAGGGGCGAGGAAATATGTATGTTCTGTTCTGCAATTAAGCGTTATATATTATTATTAGTTCGTCTATTAAAAGGATGTCGCGATATTTTATGGCTTGCCGGCGGCTAACACTCTATTAAAATCTAACCCGGAGCTTGAGTCGTAGGGCCGGGCAAATGCCTCGGGGTATTCCCGCATCAGCTTTTCCAGGTCGGCGCGTTTTACCTCCACCAGAAAGCCGCTGACAACCATGCCGGCAGCGTGCGTGGACATACGTTTTTCGGGGACGATGGTGTTAATGTCACCGCCTCTATCTATCTTCCCCGTCACGATGGGGTCCAACCTGGCGCCGTGGTCGATGTACAGTGCTCCGGGCATAATTCTCTCGGTGACATAAGCTCCCGCAAGAACATGACCCCTCTCGTTGTATATTTCGGCGACATCACCATGCTTTATATTCCGTTTGGCCGCATCGGCAGGGTTAATCCACATAGTCTGGTAACCATAGCCATCCGGCCCCTTGATTTTACAGGTCTCTATTTCGCGGCACCATTTCATATCATCACACTGGGAATGGACTCTCCACCTGGGGTGACAGGAGGTCACCAGCAGGGAATACTTTTTAGCTCTTTCACTGGTGAGCCTCTCATCATGACCGGCTCCCTTTTCAACCCAATGAGGGACAGGCGGTCTTTCCTTATCGCCAGGGAAATTTTTAGCCAATCTCTCGGAATAGAACTCCAGCTTACCGGAAGGCGTGGTTAGAGGATTCTTCTCCGGGTCCTGGTAGAACTTTATCAGGCCCGCGTCGGCTTTATCCCAGTCGGGGTCGGTCGGCACGGCGTAGTAGCCGTTCTTCTTGAAGTCCTCCCAACTAATCTTGTCCTGGATGCCGGAATGGTCGAAGCCATAGCGTATCAGTTCGTCGACGGTCTTGCCGCCGTTGTATTCTTTCAACACTCCCAGCCTGTCGGCGATGGCACACACTACTTCATAGTCGCTCATGGATTCGCCTACAGGCTCGACGCACTTCTGGTCAAGGAAAAGCGACCTGTATTCGACGGTGAAGAAGTCCTCTCCGATGTCATCCACCTCAAACTTGGTGCAGGAAGGCAGGATAATATCGGCAAACAGGCAATCGTTTTCCAACCAGGGGTGCTGGGCGAGGATAAACTCTATCTTGGGGCTGCGGAACGCCTCTGACATGCGGTTGCCGCCGTTCCAGCAGGTTGTCCAGGAAGGCGAGTCCGTCCAGATCATGTGCACTTCCGAACAACCTTTCTCCGGATAGACATATTTCTGAAATTGGTCCTCCGCCGGCTCCCCGCACCATGTCGTTCCGTACCAGCTTATCGGCGGTGCGAGGATAGCGTCATGAACGAGCAGCTTGGGTATATGCTGGATGGCGTCCTTCGAAGTCGCCGTGCCGTGCCCTGTATTTACCGTGGAATGCACATCAGGGAACATTATCGGTCTGGCGGCCGGCTGGTTGGCGCCATGCCATCCTGGCAAACGCGCGTTACCGAAGAGGCCCCACTCGATGGTGGTGAACTGGTTGCAACCGGGTTTTCCCAGGCCCTGCATCCCCAGCAGGATGACCTCCAGCCTGGCTATTTCCGAGGCAAAAGGTCCCCGGTGCATAGGACCTCCGTTAGCATGCGCCGTGCTTGTCCTCTTCGAAGCCCACATCCGCGCCAGTGCTTTGATAATACGGGAGGGCACGGCGGTTATCTCGGATGCCCATTTGGGCGTCTTGGGAATGCCGTCTTCTTTACCCAGGACATAGTCCTTGAACTTATCAAAGCCTACCGTATGAGTGGCGACATATTTTTTATCATAGATATCTTCCGTTATCCAGACGTAAGCGATGGCCAATTGCATGGCGGAATCCGTGCTGGGCAGTATGGGAATCCATTTATCCGCATGGACGGCGGTGCCGTAGTTCACGTCCGGGCAAATATAGATGGATTTAATACCCAGTTCGGTAAACCAGTAACATAAGCGGCTGACGAATTGGCCACCCCACCCCCAGGTAGTGGTTTCGGGGTCGCAGCCCCAGAACAAAATCATTTCAGTATTCCTGGCCATATCGGGGATAAGGTTGTCCTGAGGGCGTTGCTTGCCGACCGGTTCGCCGCCCCAGACGTGCTTGGCACCCCAGTACGTACCCTCCCAGCTATCCGGGTTCCTGTTTTGCAGGGTGCAACCGCCGAGAATCTTGAGCAGTTTCAACTGACAGCCGTGGGGGCCGTGGATGACCTTGGTCTCGCCATGCCCGTCCGCCTGGGCGAGGATAGCGCCCGGACCATATTGCTTATACATCCGCTTTATCTCACCGGTGACGATGTCCAGAGCTTCGTCCCAGGAGATTCTGACGTAGCTGCTTTTACCCCGGTTTTGGTGGTTTCTTTCTCCATCGGGATTCCAGTCTTTTCGCTTGAGCGGGTATAATATTCGGTTGGGAGAATAAACGCGGTTTTTGTAAGCTAAAGTAATCGGCGGAATCAATTGCTTCATGGTAGGCTCGAAGACCTGCCCGCGAGCCTCTATCTTCCACGGTCTCAGGTGCTCGTGCGAATATTTCCAGTCGAAATGAAAGGGTCTGATGCGGACTATTT
>JBGPRB010000207.1:0-4920 GCA_041489355.1 Dehalococcoidia bacterium | reverse complement strand
GAGGGACGACTTAAAATACTGCCGCTTTCCGGTGAGATATGGGTGGGCGTTGATGCCATTCTCCGCACTGACGCTCCCGAACACCCGATGGCGGAGAGATTTATGTCCCTGGTTAAAGAGGCATTCGGGACTGGCCGCGAGAAACCGGTGCCCCGTGCCGTTGCGGGTCAGATAAGTTAAAAAAACCTGAATGTATTATTTCGTCTTCGCTTTTCGCCTGGTTTTGCCTAAAACCTGTCTGCTTTCGTAAGGCATGATGAACAGTTTGTAGTCTTCTTCCGGTATGGGGGCACCGTACCTTTCCTCAACCTTATGACGCTCGATGAATTTTTTCTTAACGTCTTTACACGGATATTGCTCGCAGTAGGCACAGTTTTCAATACCTCTGGTGATGACACAGGGTCGCACCTTGCAGTCTTTAGTTATTCGTATAGGATTTTCCCTGTCGTCGGTCATGCAGCCGTCGCAATAGCATTCTTCTAAAGTCAGCTTATCTCCGTAATATTTTTCTAGACCATCGCGGAATCTTTGCCTGTTTTGTGCATCTTTTTTTAAATTGTCCCGATAACCCAGGCAAAGATTACACTTAAAGCCGCAGCGCGCTATGATATCAGGCATTTTAAAGCCTCCCTGATGTCCTCGGCCACCATTCTCCTCTTGGATTTTTCGATGAGGAAGTTTTTACCCGCCGGTGTATATGACGGTAAGACTCTTTTATCTTCAAAATAATACTTCTGCCCCCTTATCTTGTATGTCGAACCGGCCGGTATTACTTTCTTCCCCGCCTGTTTTTTCCAGATATCGTTCATCATTTTTATGGCCACGTCCCCCATGAGCATAAACACCCTGATATTCGGGAACAGGGAAAGCTCCTGTTCCAGCAGCGCCGAGCAGTTTTTAATGGTTGCCGGGGAAACGGCGTACTGTGTCTTGCCGCACTTTATAGCTGTGGTAATGTATACGCCTAGGTCGATGATATCCTGCATGGAGGAAACATTTTCGCCGGCATCTTTAAAAGCCTGGATGGTGGTCTGTAAATAGAACGGATTTCCCTCGGTATAAAAATAGTCGGCTTTTTCATTCGGCGGGGCTTCCGTTATCATCAAGATTCTGATATTTTCTACGTCGATATTTTTAAATGGCAAGATATAGCTGTTTTTATCTACATCCGTACAGGGGAACCGGACGCATTTTATTTTATCGGTGATTTTCATTTGAGAACTATTTATAGCGCCTTGCTGGCTATCTCGGCGATATCGTAAATTTCTATCTTTTCGCCGTACTCTTTAATGGCGTCCTTGAAATTCCTTTCGCACCAGGGGCAGGCGGTGACCAGCGCTGTAGCCCCCGTAGCCCTGGCTTCCTTCAGCCTTTCGTTGGCCGTCCACAGGGCCAGTTCGGCGTTAGCCTGGCTGACACCGGCCCCCGCCCCGCAGCACCAGGCATTCTCCCGGTTACGCTCCATCTCCACCAGATCGATTCCCGGCAGGCTCTTTAGTACGTTCCGTGGAGCATCATACACGCCGTTATCCCCGAGGTGCCGCCCCAGGTGGCAGGGGTCGTGGTAGGTGACCTTCATCGGCACTTTTTTCGTGAATTTGATTTTTTTCTCTTTTATCAGCTCGTCGAGGTACTCCACCATGTGCCGCACCTCGAACTTCATTTCAATATTTACATTGGGGTAAAGCTTTTTTAATGTGCTGTAGCCGTCCGAGCAGGAAGTAACCACCCGGCTCACGGCCAAGGAGTTGAAGGTCTCGATAAAATGCTCGGCGTACTTGATGAATTCCCCCATATAGCCGATTTCATAAGCGCGGCCGCCGCAGCAGGACTCCTCTTTACCCATGATGCCGATGTCTGCCCCTCCCGCTTTCAGGAGTTTGATAGCGCTCTTGGGCACCTCCCACAACTCTGGATCGAAAGAAAGCATGCAGCCGGCGTGATAGACTACCTCCGCCTTTTCCTTTCCGGCGTCCTTGATTTTCATGCCCTTGGCCCATTCGCCGCGTTCCGCTTTGGGTTTCCCGAAAACGTTATCGTCCTTCTTCAGGCTATCCACCATGACCATGTAAGCCGGGTTCAGACATCCCTGCGTTACCGCTTCCGTCCGCATGGCCTGGACTATTTCGAAGATATGCTGGTGGTGGTAAACGCCGCACTGCTGTTCGCAGGAAAGGCAGCCGGTGCAGGCATATATCCGCTCTCGTATATCATCATCGTCCAGGTTCAATACCCCGTTGACAACCCCCCTGGCTATCAGCATTTTCCCCGATGGAAAGTAAGACTCGAGCTGGTACATTTCTCCGGCGGGGCAGGCTGGAGAAAATATATTCAGGACATCCTTGCAGGTGCCGCAGTGCGAGCATCCGTAAAGCCATTCCTTTAAATCGCTAAGGGCCATAATCGTCTCCTTTGTAGTAATCTCCTCTCCCCTACGAGGGAGAGGACTAAGGTGAGGGGGCATTTTTAAAAGGCTGCTGTTTTCACCCTCACCCTTGCCTCTCCCCTCAAGGGAGAGGTGTACTGAAATTTTTAAGAGAGAAATCTACGCACATATCCTAATAACTTTATAAAGCGTTAAACTTACTCCTGTGGCATGCCCCATCGGCCGGGGTTCATGATGTTGTTGGGGTCCAGCATTTCTTTGACCCTGCGGTGCAGTTTCAGCCAGTCGGGTCCCACCTTTTCCTCCAGCCTTCGCACCGCCCAGACCGGGGTCTTGTAAGGTATATAGCCTGTCTCCAGCACCATGTCAAGCTGCTCCGCGCATAAATCCTGGATTCTCTTGACCAGGGCAGGGTCTTCTTTATCGTAGGGGAGCATCCATCTCAACCCGGCGAAGTGTCCCTCGTTCATCATGCGGGTGTAGCAGGTGCGGGTAATATCGTATTTATCCTGGAGTTCGCAGCCCCTTTTGACCGTCTCCAGCCACCGGCTCATGGGGCCGTAGGTGCCCACCCACATTAGCCCCCCTCCGGAACTGAGCACCCCCAGCGCCTGCATGGGGAAAGCGGCGGTGGTGCTGGGCATGGTGTCCGGTCCGGTAAACTTGTAGCCTTTACATTTATCCCTCACCACCTCTCCGACGGCTTCAACCTTGGCTTTAAGCTCGCTTTCGGTATTACCGGTAATCTCCGCCGTTATCACGAACTCCGGCTCATCGGGGAGCCGACGGGTCGCCGGATACAGGGACATCTTTTTGTGCTCGTATGCCGCCACCCCGACCTTGTTCAGGGCGAATGATGTGCCGATAAGGTCGTCGGGAATGCGGGTGCGGATAATCGACTGGAAAATTTCATAAGCGCCTTCAAGGTCCATCGCCATGAAGGTCACGGCATTACTGTGCTGGAGATTGGGCCAGAGGCTCACCGCTGCCTTGGTGATGACGCCCGTGGTTCCCTGCCATCCCAGGAAGAGACCGTCCAGTTCGGGGAAGGGAGCGATGGCCTGCCATGTTTTGCTGGCGGCGCATGAGCCGATTTTCACTACTTCGCCGGTAGCCAGGGCTACTTCCAGTCCGGTGACCCAGTGGGAGGCGGCCCCGTATCGGAACGACAGATTATCAAGCCCCTGCACGATGGCGTTGGCGATAACGCCGGTGGAGGGTGGCGAAAAGGCGTAGGTATATTTCAGGGTGGGGTGGTGCTTGTCCAGGTAGGCTTTTATCTGCCCGAAGGTTACGCCGGGCTCGACGACGGCATACATGTCGGCCTCGCTTACCTCGATGATGCGGTTCATCCTCTTGAGGTCGAGCATGATGCCGCCTTTGAGCGGGATGGTCAGCCCGCCGACATTGCCTCCGGCGATATAAGGGATAACCGGAATCTTTTCTTTGTCGGCCAGGCGGAGAATTGCCTGTACTTCCTCTAACGATTGCGGCAGGACGACCACGTCCGGCCAGTTGGGCTCTGCCGGCGTCAGGTCATAGGAGTAAATATACAGGTCGGCCGAATTGGTGGAGACAAACCCGCTGCCTGCGATTTTTTCCAGTTGCCCGATGAGCCTGCTTTTTACTGCTTCTATCATTTTCCCGCCCTCCTATAGCAGACGCAATATATTTTGAGATTCTCCATATTTTGTCATTCCCGCGAAAGCGGGAATCCAGACGTTCCTGGATTCCCAATCAAGTTGGGAATGACATATCAGTAGACCTGATTTATTAATCATTATTTAGAAAGCTTGCGTTAGCTATTATCATTAGTGATTTACTTCTTGCTTTTAACCGGGTCTTCAAGCTTACCCGGCCCGAATGAAGAGTAGTCCAAGTCATAGAACTGACGGCAGGCCGCAAAATACCCTAAATGACTACCACCCATGACTATTTTCGCTATCGGCGCATCACGGTAATACTTCTCGTAGTGGTTCTCGCGGACATAGCCGTAGGAACCCATGAGTTCCATCCCCTTCAGAATCATGTCCGCTGCCGTCCTGGTAATATAAGCATGTACCGCATGTCCCTTGGCCACCATACTGGTTGTGTCCCACATACCGTAAATATCCATATGGTCATACTCATGGGCCAGTTCCAGGAAAGCGGCTCTTGCCACTGTTATAAACGAGGCTATCTCGCCGAGAATCATGGCCGCATCAAGGTGCTGTTGAATCAGCCTGCCACCGGCTACCCTCTGCCCCGTATAGTCAAGAAGCACATCAAAGGCGCCCTGAAGAATGCCTACCATGTGTCCTGAATTGAGGGGAAAAGGAGCGGACGACGCTGTTTCAAAAATAGACCAGGCCACGGGACCCTTCAGTCCCCACTCCCTGGGTACCCTGACGTTATCAAAATAGGTAGAGGTGTTCCTGTCGGCATACATGCCGCATTTCACCTCGAATTTGCCGTGGGAAACCCCGGGCCAGGGTTCAGGTACGTAAATCAGGGCAAAAGCGTCTTTCCCCAACCTCGGGTCCATGTTACAAATT
>JBGPRB010000206.1:0-4938 GCA_041489355.1 Dehalococcoidia bacterium | reverse complement strand
CATCTGGCCTTCGAAAAGATAGAACGGATAGGCCGTTTCCCCGCCGACGGTTACCGCCTTGTCACCCTTACCCAGCTTTATGTCTTTTATCTTTCCACTGTATGCTGTCTTTGGAATCTCGAATGCCATTTCGCCTCCTTTTCTCAGGCTGGATTCTTCCTTTTTTCACTGCCGAACCAGTCGTCGCTGTACCAGTAGCGCTCGCCGTTTTTCAGGTATTTCAGTTTCTCATCCCGACTTTCCAGTTTCTGGCGCCATCTGCCCGTATCCTCCCCCTTTGGCTCGCCTGCCTCATAGGTCTCCGCCAGGATGTCCACCTTCCCCCGCCCGGGCGCCTCCTTTTTTACTGTCTTATAGACCATAATCCCTCCTCTTTTTTAAGCTGAACTTAAGCTAAGCCGGCAGCCATTTTTGCCGCCTGGACTGTACTCAACATGAGCATGGTAACCAGCATCGGTCCCACCCCTCCCGGGACCGGGGTTATGGCTCCTGCCTTCTCTTTTACCGACTCAAAATCCACATCGCCAACGGTTTTCCTTCTCTTGGTCACGGGGTCCTCCACGAACGTCCCGCCAAAATCCAGCACCACCGCGCCTTCCTTTATCATATCGGCGGTGATGAATTTCGGCTTGTTAACAGAGACCACGACTACGTCCGCGCGACGGGTATACGAGGCAAGATTCGGCGTAGAAGGATAGCATAAGGTAACATTCGCCCTGGCTTTCTCTTTATCCTGAACGAGTATAGATGCCAGCGGCTTGCCTACCATATTATCTACGTTCACAATCACCACTTCTTTATCCTTGATGTCATATCCGCCTCTAATGAGCATCTCGTGCATGGCAATGGCAACCGCCGGGACGAAAGCAGACTGTCCCAGCCAGGCCTTGCCGACGTTTATAGCATGAAATCCATCGACATCCTTTTCCGGTACGATGGCCGCCAGGGCTTTCTCCTCAGACCCGGCCAGATGCTTCGGTAAAGGAAGCTGGATAAAGATGGCGTGGACCTGGGGGTCCTGGTTGAGTCGTTTGATGTTCCTGAGAAGCTCTTCTTCAGACACGTTCTCGGGTAGCCGGCACATCATTTCTTTTATCCCTATCTCTTCACACGCCTTGCTCTTCAGTCCGACATAGGTGATTGAGCCCGGGTCCTCGCCGACGAGGACGCCGGCAAGACCCGGTACTATCCCCTTCTTTTCTTTGAGACGCTTCGCTTCGCCTTTGAGTTCCTCTCTTATTTCGGCTGAAATTTTTCTGCCTTCAAGTATCACGGCTGGCATAGCCTTATCCTCCTGAGACTAATTTATGCTATTTTTTACTGAGAGTCTCTGCCGCTCTAACGGTGTTGGTCATCAGCATCATCGAGGTTACCGCGCCGGTCCCTCCCGGAACCGGTGTTATTGCCGCTGCCTTCTCTTTCACCGCCTCGAAATCGACATCTCCTACCTGTTTGTTTTTACCGGTGGCCGGGTCCGGTATGAAGTTCACGCCGACGTCGACCACGATTGTGCCCTCTCTGACCATGTCGGCGGTGATAGCTTTAGCTTTCCCCATGGCGGCGACCAGTATATCGGCCTGTTTCGTGATTTCCGCCAGGTTTTTCGTTCCGGTATGGCATACGGTTACCGTGGCGTTTGCCCCCTTTTGCTTCTGAATCAGTATGCCTATCAGAGGTTTCCCCACAATATTACTGCGGCCGACGATAATTACATGCTTTCCTTCGGGGCTGTGCCCGCTCCGGACCAGCAATTCCTGGACTCCATAGGGGGTTGAAGGAAAGAATGTCTCCTCCCCAAGCAATAGCTTGCCCGCGCTTATCGGGTTGGTGCCATCCACGTCCTTGTCCGGGGAAATGGCGCTTTCGGCTTCAAGGGTATTCAGATGTTTCGGTAATGGCAGTAGCAGAAGAATTCCATGCACTTTGGAGTCCTGGTTGAGCTCTGCTATCTTCTTCAGGAGTTCGCCTTGGGTGAGGTTAGCCGGGAGCTTGGCGGTATCGGTAAGCACCCCGACCTCACCGCAACTCCGGGCAATGCCGCGAAGATAGGATAGAGAGGCAGGGTCTTCACCGACGAGAATCGCCACGAGCTTCGGGGCTATCCCCTTCTCCTGCAGGCGGCTTATCCTTTGTTTTAGTTCTCCCTGGATTTCAGCGGCGATTTTTCTGCCGTCAATTATCTCGGCTGTCATCTTTACCCCCTTTTCATCAAAACATTATCGGCTTTCAATAGCCTTTTCACTAAATCGTTTACCGCCATTACCGCCCTGGACGTGTCCGGCAGGTTGAACAGCGGTTTTTGTTCCAGGTCGTATCTTTTCAGTTCCTCATCCACCGGGATGATAGCGGCAGGCACCATTCCCAGCCTGTCCATCTCCTGTTTAAGCAGCGGGTCTATCTCTCCGGGGACGAGGTTGATGATTATCGACTCCCGTTTGACCACCAATTTAAGCTCTTTAATCAGGTCCCTTATACGGGCTACCGCCCGCAGGCCCTTTACCGAGTGGTCGGACACCAGGAGCATCTCGTCGATGTTCTGCGTGGTGCGGCGGCTCAGGTGCTCCATGCCGGCCTCGTTGTCCATGACGACGAAGCCATAGTTCTTCGCCCACTCGTCGATAAGTTTCCGGATAACGACGTTGGGATAGCAGTAGCATTCCGGGCCTTCGCCCCGCCCCATTGTAATCAGGTCCAGGTCCTTGCTCTCCGTGATGGCTACGTTTAGCTGGTACTCCAGGTAGGCTTCCTTGGTCGTTCCGGCTGGTATTTTAAGTTTTTCCCCCTGAAATTCGTTCAGTATCCGGCCGACCGTCTGTCTTACTTCAAGGCCAAGGTTCTCGGCCAGATTGGAGTTGGGGTCGGCATCGACGGCCAGGACCGTCCCCAGGTCATTCTTGAGCAGGTAGCGAATGACCAGGCTGGTTATCGAGGTCTTGCCGGTGCCTCCCTTGCCAGCTACAGCGATATTTATAGTCAAAATAACTTCCTTATCTTTATATTGGTTGTCATTGCGAGGAGCATAGCGACGAAGCAATCTCACTCTATTGAAAATAGAGATTGACACATCCTAAAGCCCTCGCAATGACAATCACTTTACGTTTTTCTTTATTCTTTAGTCTACCTCGTGCAAGCCCTTGACCTTGCCGGTCTTCACATCGACGTCAACCTTCCGGAAAGCCGGGTCGGAGCCGGTGCCGGGCATCAGGCTGATGGTGCCGGCCATCGGGCAGAGGAACTTGGCGCCGGAATATATCAGGATATCCCTGATGGGCAGCGTCCAGCCCTTGGGGGTGCCCTTTATGGTCGGGTCATGGGTAAGGCTCAGGTGCGTCTTGACCATCATGGTGGCGAATTCATCATATTTCTTATCAGCCTCGAAGGTTTTCGCCTTGGCTTCGGCTTCCGGAGCCCAGGACACGCCAGCCGCCCCGTAGACTACCTTGGCTATCTTATCGACTCTCTCTCTCAGCTTCATCTCAATAGGATAAAGGAATTTGAAGTCGTTTTTTTCCTTGCAGGCTTCCTTGACAGCGTCAGCCAGCTCCAGGGCACCGGCGCCACCGTTGGCAAAATGAGTAGATACGGCACAGCGGGCTCCGGCGGCTTCGGCTGCCTTTCGAACTACAGCTACCTCTTCCTTGGTATCGGTCGGGAAGCTATTGATGCACACCACCGGATTGATGCCGGAAGTTCTAATGACATTGATATGATGCAACATGTTGCTGCAGCCCTTCTCTACTAAGCCTACATTTGGCTTCTTATAGGCATCTGGCAGGGCTACGCCGGCGACTACCTTTGGTCCGCCGCCGTGCATTTTCAGTGACCGGATTGAGGTGGTGAGTACGGACACGTTCGGCTTGAGGCCGCTATAGCGGCACTTGACATTCCAGAACTTCTCGAAGCCGATATCCGCGGCAAAACCGCTTTCGGTTATATGGTAGTCGAACATTTTCAGGCCGATACGGTCAGCGATAATCGATGATTGCCCGACGGCGATATTGGCGAACGGTCCGGCATGCACAAAGCAGGGCTGATATTCCGCCGTGCAGCAGAGGGTGGGGTTAATGGTGTTGCGCATCCAGGCGGTCATGGCGCCGGCTACTTCGAGGTCGGTTGTGGTAATCGGATTACCTTTTTTATCGAAGGCGACGGTAATTTCTCCCAGTCTCTTTCGCAGGTCGGCCAAGTCTTTGACGATTGAGAGTATGGCCATGAGTTCGGAGCCTACGGCGATGCCGAACTTGGACTGCATTAAAAAGCCTTCCATGCGTCCGCCTATGCCGATGATAATGTTGCGCAGGCTCTGGGCGCAGAAGTCCATAATCCAGCCCATCTCTATCCGGTTGGGGTCGATGTCCAGGCGGCGCATATGACTGAGCCTGGCCAGTTGTTCATCATCGTAGTTGCGTTCATGCTGCATACGGGAGGTAACGGCCACCATGGCCAGGTTGTGGGCGTTCATAATATCATTGATATCCCCGGTGAGGCCCATGGAGAACTCGGTATGCGGGATTAATATGGCGTTGCCGCCGCCGGCGGCGGTGCCTTTGACATTCATCGTGGGGCCGCCCGAGGGCTGGCGGATACAGCCGCCTACGTTTTCCCCCTGGTGCCCCAGGCCCTCCATCAGGCCCATCGTGGTGGTTGTCTTGCCTTCGCCCAGCGGGGTGGGGGTAACCGCGGTCACCTCGATATACTTGCCATCGGGTTTGTTCTTGAGTCGCTCCATTACTTTTAGGAAGTCGACCTTGGCCACTTTCCCGTAGGCGAGTATCTCGTCCTTTTTCAGGTCGAGTTTCGCTCGCCATTCGTCCGGGGTGGGCATTTTCTCTTCGGCTGCTTCGGCAATCTGCCAGTCTGCCATTTTTGACACATCGTAAGCCACTTAAAAAACCTCCTTGATATATTATTTTTTAGGCTCGCCGTGCCATCATATAT
>JBGPRB010000205.1:0-5011 GCA_041489355.1 Dehalococcoidia bacterium | reverse complement strand
GCCGTCAGGGGCTTGCCGCCCATGGCGTAGACATCGCTCAGGGCATTGGCCACGGCAACCCGACCGAAGTCGTAAGGGTCATCGACTATCGGCGTAAAGAAATCGACCGTCTGCACGATAGCCAGTTCGTCCGTGAGCTTATAGACGCCGGCGTCTTCCGCCCGCTCCATGCCCGCGATGAGATTGGGGTCGGACTGGAACGGCAGGCCGGCCAGCGCTTTGGCGAGGTCGCCCGGACCTATCTTACAGGCTCAACCCGCGCCGTGAACGGTCTCGGTCAGGCGCAGCTTCTTTTTGTCAACCATCCTATTTACCTCTTCAGAGATATTCTACTACTCTTAACACGATTTTATAAACAAACCATTTCTGAACTGAACATCGACTGAATCGACTTTAACATCGTAGTTGGTTTACCTACCTTCAACCTGTCAGTCAGTTCAAGATATTCAAGGCAGGTGGTGCAGGCTAATATCTCGACTCCCTGTTCCTCCAGCTTTTTGAGATGGGCAAGCGCCCATGAGCCTTCGCAGACCAAACGCACTCCCGTATTCCAGAATACCAGAGCAGCCGGCTTATCCCGGCTCTCACTAAGCAAGCGTAAGAAATTAGCCATGAGCAACATACCGAGTTCGTCGTTACCTCTACCCAGTACCCCGGATTGTATTAAAATAGTTTTAAACGGCATGTTTCACCTCTTATTAGCTTCCGATTTTCCGCAGCTTTCCGCTTGATGTATTTACAGCAATGCCATAAAATAATCCTGGGAGATTATATCATAAGATTATTCTTAGTGCAAGATAAATATTATTTATAGTAAAGAGGGTGAGAAACAAGTATCCCGCCTACGATATGGTTCGACAGGCGAGCAAGTAGCTGATAAATACATGGAGATTGCCGCGCCTCCCGACTACGGTCGGGATGGCTCGCAATGACAACGAGCATGAACATAGACAATCTCAAGACTTTCCAGGAAATAGTCAGGCTCGGCAGCTTTTCCGAGGTAGCTAAAAAGCTGGGCATCAGCCAGCCGGCGGTCTCTTTCCAGGTTCAGAAGCTGGAACAGCAGCTCGGCATGCGCCTGCTCGACCGCACCCAGAGGACGATTACCCTGACCGCTGCCGGCAAACGCCTCCTCCGTTTCGCCGAAGCCGTTGAGACGGAGCGTGAACGCCTTCAGCACGACCTGGAGCAGATGCGCGAGGAGATTTCCGGAGACCTGCTTATAGCGGCGAGCACCATACCCGGCGAGTTCCTGCTGCCCCTGCTCCTGGCGGAATTCAAGCAACGGTACCCGGCGGTGAAAATCCAGGTGGATGTTTCCGATTCCCTTACAGTCATCAGCAGGATTCGCGACAACACTTATGAGGTGGGATTCTGCGGCATCGCGCCGGAAGGGCATGACCTGGCGTCATTCAAGATAGCCAGCGATGAGATTGTCCTTATTGTTTTTCCGGGGCATCCCTTCGCCCGGAAAGGAGAGGTATCACCGGATGAGCTGGAGGGCGAGCCACTCATCTTCCGCGAGGCAAACTCAGGCACGCAGCGTAACCTGGAAAGCCTTCTGTCCCAGTCGGGGCTCGATATCAGGAAATGGGTGCCCAACCTAGTCCTGGGCAGTTCCCAGGCGGTGGTTTCCGCGGTAGCCGCCGGGGCCGGCATCGCCTTCGTATCTAACCTGGCGATTAAAAACAGTCTCGCCCAGGGTCTCGTGCGTCAGGTCAAGGTGAAAGGATTGAACCTGAGCCGGGACTTTTATTGCGTCTACCGCCAGGAGAGAATCGTGTCCCGCCTGCTCAAGGGGTTCATCAATTACGTACAGATAGAGACTTCACACATTGGATAATAAAATTAGATTCGACCAGGCAGGTATCGAGAGCCTGCGCCTGAAAGTTTACGGCCAACAAATACACTACCTGAAAGCGGGCAGCGGCGCCCCGGTCGTGCTGGTACACGGCGGCGCCAGCGACTCCCGTGACTGGATAGATACCATGGCCGCTCTTTCCGGCCGCTTTACCTTCTACGCCCCTGACCTTATCGGGTTCGGGCGGAACGATATAGACGAGAAAGGCTACTACCTCTCAGACTTCAGCGATTTCATTCTGGAATTCGTTGACTCGCTACAGCTAGAAAATCCGGCTTTGGTGGGACATTCCTTCGGGGCCAGAGTATGCCTTGATGCCGCCCTGAAACGCCAGGAACAGGTTAGTAAACTCGTCCTGATCGATGCCTCCGGTCTCGATAAAATCACCAGGTTCGGCTCCGTCTTAATGACTTTCTTCTGGGCATTGCGCAAGCTGCTCCGCCGACCGCAGCCATATCCCCGCTTCCTGGCGAAAGAGGGGGAGGACTATAACCGGGTCGGCGACGATAAACTGCGCCGGCTGGGGATGCCCACGCTACTTATCTGGAAACAACTCGACCCATACTTTCCCGTGTCCATCGCCCGACGGGCGGAGAAAGTGATACCGAAGGCAAGGCTGGCGTTGCTACCTGGCTACGGGCACGCCCCCCATCAGCAGAACAGCGACGCCTTCAACCGGCTTCTGCTTGATTTTCTGGACCATGACTGAGCCTGCGAGGTATTAAGCGCTCAGTAAAATTACCTGCGTACTGATGGGCAGGTTCGACTTGCTGACGGAAAACTTGGGGCGGGACTCTACCGGGCCCAGGCCCATCTCCTTGAGGAAATTCTCCACCGGCTCCAGTTCGCGGTCTGTTTTCGGCGTTTTATAGTGCATGGGTAATACCGCCTTCGGCTCAAGCTTGCGTATAATTTCGGCGGCCATGGCGGCATTTATCGTGGAGACGCCCCCAACCGGCAGCATCAATATATCGACATTGCCCATTTCCTCCACCTGCTCATCGCTCAGCACATGCCCGATGTCGCCGAGGTGACACACCGCCACACCGTCGATTTCCATGAGGTAGAGGGTATTTTTGCCCCGGGACTGCCCCTTCACGGCATCATGATAAGCGGCAATCCCCAGAATCAAGACGCCGCTGATTTCATACTCGCCAGGGCCCCTGAGGAGCCTGTGTTCACCGCTGATACCCTGATCATAGGAATGCGAAGGGTGCTGGTGGCTGACGGTAACGATATCGGCCGTCTGCTTACCGAGGGTATAACCCAGACCCGGGGGAAAGGGGTCCGTGATGATGATAGCCTGACTGCCCCTGATACGGAAGCAAGAAAGTCCTAACCAGGTAATATCCACGTTTACAATTTATCATATTCAGCTTTAGAGGGTCAAGGAAGGCGCGAAGCCGCTACCATTTACCCTTGACAAAATACCCCCTAAAGTGCTAAATTATTATTAGCAGTCTAAGCAGGCGACTGCTAACGGAGATTGAAATGATAACCACCAGAAGCGGTAAGATACTAAACTACATTGTAAGACAATATATCGCTAAAGCGGTACCCGTGCCCTCGCAGGTCATCGCCGATGCAACCGACCTGGGGGTAAGTCCGGCTACCATCCGCAACGAGATGGCACATCTGGAGAAAGAAGGCTATCTCATCCGTCCCCACACCTCGGCGGGCTGTATCCCCTCGGACATGGGCTATCGCTACTATGTGGAGTCGATTGAAAACCTGACACTCCCCCGGGAAGAGCAGCGCCTGATAAGCCATACCTTTCACCAGGTAGAGAAGGAAGTCGAGGTATGGGTTAGCCTCACGGCAACACTCCTGGCCAAGCTTGCCCAGAACGTAGCGGTGGTCAGCCTGCCGAAATCGACCGACTGCAAACTAAAGCATGTGGAACTGATTTCCGTACAGGACTCCCGCGCTCTGGTAGTCGTCGTTATTGACGGAGCCCAGGTAAAGCAAATGCTGATTACGTTTGACGAACCGGTATCTCAGCCGACCCTGTCCACCATCAGCATCAAACTGAATAGCGCCTATGCCGGACTGACCAGCCAGCAGATTTCAAACAGCAAAATAGAGCTTTCGCCGCTGGAGAAGAAGGCTACCGAATTTCTGGTAGGGATTATGCAGACCGAGGACAGCAAGGAATACCAGGAACCGTACCTGGAAGGCTGGCACTTCATGCTCAATCAGCCGGAGTTCGCCCACAGCGACCAGATGAGCGCCCTCATGGAGCTGGTCGAGCGGCGCGGTCTGCTCAAGGTTATCGCGCCGTTAAGTCTGGGCCAGCGCGGCGTCCACGTCATCATAGGTAAAGAAAATCAATACGAGCCCATCCAGAACTGCAGCGTGGTCATCTGCCGTTACGGCATTCCCGAGGAAGCCACCGGCACTATCGCCGTGGTCGGCCCCACCAGAATGCCCTATTCACGCACCATACCCACGGTCTACTACCTGTCATCGGTGCTCAGCCAGCTGGTAGCCGGGCTTTACGGCAGAGAAATTCGCAGTGAACAGGATTAATTTTAAAGGATAAATAACCGGACAATGATACCGAGAGACCCGGAAGAACCACAAGACAACGAGACCGAGCTACCGGCCGTTGAAATAAAAGGGACAGAAAGCCCCGAGCCGGCACTGGCGGAGGAAAAGAAGAAGGCCGAGGAATACCTGGCCAACTGGCAGCGGGCGCAGGCCGATTTCATCAATTACAGGCGGCGCACCGAGCAGGAAAGGCAGGAATTCAACAGCTTCGCCAACGCCAGCCTTATCCGCGGGCTGCTGCCCGTCCTCGACGACCTGGAGCGGGCGCTCAATGCCATTCCTGAAGAGTTCGCCAATGACGACTGGGTGGAAGGCGTCCGGCTGGTGGAGCGCAAGTTCAAGACCAGCCTCGAAGGACAGGGGGTCAAACCGATTAAGGCCCTGGGAGAAACCTTCGACCCCAATTTCCACGAAGCATTAAAACATGATAAAGGTAAAGAGGGTATCGTGATCGAAGAACTCCAAAAAGGATATATGTTGCATGATAAGCTTCTCCGACCCTCCCGGGTATCGGTGGGCAACGGTGAAGTAGAGATAAAGGAGGAAGATTAAATGGCAAAAGCAGTAGGTATCGACCTCGGCACCACCTTCAGCGAGGTG
>JBGPRB010000204.1:0-5026 GCA_041489355.1 Dehalococcoidia bacterium | reverse complement strand
CACCTCCCACCGATTAGTTATCTGTATTTTATCATGTATTTAGCCCTATATTCTGCATTCAGGTTCTTTAAAATCCACTTTTTATCAATGTACGAAAGGGGGACTTTTTCGGCAATCTCTTATTGTGACGACAACGATAGCACTATTCTAACAAATTTGATCTTATACAACTCAATGCATAGAATGGCTGTGTAATGAGACGTGACTCCAGCAACCCCGTGCGTCACTGCTACTTCCGTGAACTCATGTGAGGAAGAGCGTCTGCCCCGATAATTTGTGTTCACGGATTTCTGCACTAATGAGCACATGTAACTGCCCATGGTGTTCAGTCCCTCTCCTTAAAAGGCGAGGGAGAGGTGGCAAGGGGATAGAGGGGATAGGGTTGAATAAAGACCGAGGGCGGGTTTGGGTGGGAAAGAAGAGCAACGAGGGGTGGGGAGAATAAGGGAAAAAGTCACACTTTCTCTATCTTCGCAAAGCTCAATAAAAACCTCTTGACTCCGGCACCGTCGAAAGCCACCACCACCTCGGCGTCGTTCTTGACCTTGTGATAGTTCACCACCACGCCTTCGCCGAACTGCTCATGTCGAACGTGGTCGCCCGGCTTGAACTCGGGCAGGTTTTCCCCGAACTTACCAATATTTTCTTTGGCCTCGGCGGAAGGAGTCGACCATCTATCTTCGCCATCCCGGACGGCGCCAGTGGTAATCAAATGCGCCGGAATGTCCTGCAAAAAGCGCGAGGGCTTGTTCATAGCGCTGGAGCCCATGAGATGGCGGCGGAAGGCGCGCACCAGATACACCTTCTTCTTCGCCCGCGTGATGCCCACGTAGCATAAACGGCGCTCCTCCTCCAGCTGGGCGGGGTCGTCAATCGACTTGAAATGCGGCAGGATACCGTCCTCCATGCCGACGATGAACACCACCGGGAACTCCAGTCCTTTGGCCTGGTGCAGGGTAATTAAAGTGACGGTATTGACCTTCTCCTCGAGGCTGTCGACATCCGACACCAGCGCCACGCCCTCCAGAAAGGCGACTAGCCCTTCGGTCGACTTCATCTCGCGGTAGTCCTGCGCCACTCCCCGCAGTTCCAGAATATTTTCCCACCGCTCCTCGCCGTCGACCAGTCCCGCCAGGTATTGCTTGTAGCCGGAGCTTTCCACGACGAGGTCGAACAGCTCCACCAGGTTCAGCTTCCGACTCTTCTCGATAAAGCCTACCATCATCACCGCGAAACCGGCCAGCGCTTTAACCGTCCGCACGCTGAAAGGGAGGTCGGCCCCGGAGTCTTTCGACTCCGCCAGCAATTGCAAAGCACGGTACTCGTTGACGCCCTGCGACCTAGCCCAGCGGGTAAGCTCGTCCAGGCTGCGCTCGCCGATACCGCGCTGGGGGACATTGATGACGCGCAGCAGGCTGACCGTGTCATAGGGGTTCTGGATAAGGCGGAGATAAGCGATAACGTCCTTGACCTCGCGCCTCTCATAGAACCGGGTGCCCGCCACCAGCTTGTAGGGCATGCCGTAGCGGATAAAAGCCTCCTCCAGCACCCTCGACTGGGCATTGGTGCGGTACATCACGGCGCAGTCGCCCGACTTCACCTCGCTGCTCCTGACAAGCTTATCAATCTCGTTGACGACGTACTGGGCCTCGTCCTCCTCGGAATAGGACTCGATGACGGCGACAGGAACACCCTGTTCGTTCTCCGTCCACAGGTCTTTCGGCTTGCGCTGCTTGTTGGCCGAGATGACATGGGAAGCCGCCTCCAGAATCAGCTTGGTGGAGCGGTAGTTCTGCTCCAGCAGCACAACTTTAGCGTCGGGGTAGTCCTTCTCGAAATTTAAAATGTTACGCAGGTCGGCCGAGCGCCACGAGTAAATCGACTGGTCGGGGTCGCCGACGACGCAGATATTGCGGTATTTCCCCGCCAGCTGCTTCATCAACTCGTACTGGACGAGGTTCGTATCCTGGAACTCGTCCACCTGTATATGCAGGTAGCGCGACTGGTATCTCTCCAGAAGCTCAGGGTCCTGCCGGAAGAGGAGCACCGTTTTCATAAGCAAATCGTCGAAGTCCAGCGCGCTGCTCTCGGTTAAAAGAGTCTGGTAGCGCTCGTAGACACGCTGCGTTACCTCCTCGAAATAGCTGCGCCCCCGCTGGAGAAAGTCGGACGGGGTCAGCATCTGGCTCTTGGCGTTAGAGATAACCGACTGTAACGCGCGGGGGGCGAACTGCTTGGGGTCGAGCGCCAGGTCCTGGAGACTCCGCTTGAGCAGGCTTATCTGGTCGTCGTCATCATAAATAACGAATTTGGCGTCGATACCGATAGCCTGGCCATCGCGCCTTAAAATGCGGGCGCAGATGGCGTGAAAGGTGCCAAGCGTCAGGTCCTTGACCAATCCACTCACCAGGTTGTTGAGTCGCTCCTCCATCTCCCGGGCGGCTTTATTGGTGAAGGTGACGGCCATGATGCGGCGGGGGTTGACGCCGACCACCCGGATGAGATAGGCGACGCGGTGAGTGATAACGCGGGTCTTGCCGCTACCGGGTCCAGCCAGGATGAGCACCGGCCCATTGATAGCCTCCACGGCCTGTCTCTGGGCGGGGTTAAGCTCGGCGAGGATATCCATACAGTTGGATTATAACATTTATGGGAGGGTGGAGACCAAGCAGACATTTTCCCAGCAGGTTATAGACGTAAACTCTACTCTAATACTCTTTCGAATAGAGAACTCTCATACAAATTGGCGGCACCGAGAGTAAGGCTTAATAAATCCGCCACTCTTACCGAATTTCTAACTATACTTCTACCATTTCTTTACTTTAAACCAACCGTTAATGGGATAATATATTATTATATTTTATTGCTATTTCAACTTAATCGTAAATTTACAATAATTAAGAGGGAGTCTTATGAAACACCTGCACTGGCCAGGCAAATGGATATCAATCCTGGCTCTGATAATGCTGGTGATGACATTTGTTGCAGGGACAAATTTCCTGACCCCTGCCCCAGCCCAGGCCTGCTACCATGAAGGACTTACTCCCGGATGGTGGAAGAACCACACGAACTACTGGGGTAACCATTGGAGCCCTAACAATCTACTGGGTTCGATGTTTACGGGAGCAAGCGCGTACAACCTGCAAAACCGTACCCTGCTGCAGGCGCTTTATTTCCCCGAACTCGGCGCCCACAATCTGCAACTGGCTGCTGAAAATCTGCTACGGGCGGCTGTAGCGGCCGAGCTGAACTCGGTTAGCCTGTACGTTATCACGTACTACAAGAGCGCGACATGGATCAGGACTAATGTAAATGCAGCGCTTTTGTCCGGCGACCACGACACCATGGTGAATTTGGCTGCCAGGCTGGATAACTGGAATAATCTCGGTGTCCCGGACCTTGACGCGCGTATCCATCATATATACGGGCACTAAAAAAGAAGCCTGTACCCCGTATGGCGAATAAATAGGAAGGTTTATTTAAGGCGTGGTTCGTCCTGCAACTTGAAGGACTATCTCATTCAACTGCAAGGTAACCACGCTTTCCTTTGGCCTTTACGACCAGATGGGGATCGGACTTCCACCCCACTCCATAAATCTGATCGCCATTAACATACCCAGGATTAAGAGGGGGACCCGCCCCCTCTTAGACAACCCCTTCGAACCATTTCCCCCTTACCTTCATAGATACCCAAGGGAAAGGGGACAGGGGTTCACCTAGAAGGGTTCACCCTGAAGGGGATAGGTTACATCATACTACCAATAACCCATCTAATAAACTGATGGCCTATTCTATTTTTGTTTTGATATAAGTATGGCGCTTATTTCATTGCCTTTTCCGATTGCTTGACAACCATGTTGACCATAGGCTTAGCGGGCCAGCCCTTGACTACCTGCTGGGCTGTCAGCAGCCTATCGTAGACCTCCCTTATACCTTTAACCTTATCACCGCTGAACTCATAGGCACACATGGACAGCATTTCCCATTTTTTGCCCTGGAACGTACCGCTGAGGACATGCTCGAAAAAGGCCTTATTCCCCTGCGCTACTATCCCATTTCCGGTTTCCACAAATTTCATATCCTTCAAGTTCCTGAACATCGCTGCCATGTGACCTTTGATGGCATCCTTGCCTTTGTAGGTGCCGTAAGGATTGGTCATGACCGCGTCCTCGCTGAAGTAGGCGATGGTTTTCTCCACGTCCCCGGCTACCATAGCTTTGACGAACTCGCGCATGATACCGGCAATTTTTTCTTCTGGCATTTTATTTACCTCCCTTTATTTTTACTGCGTTATTTACAGTGACTGTTACTCAGCCAGTCTCTCTATATATCCCCAGGGTATGAAAGACTCTATTTTGTGTACTACCTGGCCGTAGGAGAGACCCGTATGTTTTTCAATTTCTTCAACGGTCGCCGCGCCATGCTCGTAAAGATAGTCCAGGATATCAAAGCCTTCCATCGTCTGTTCTTCGGCGGACATGCGTATCTTCGTCCTTTTGAATTTAGTCCTCCCCTCGGAAGTCAGCATGTATCTATCCATACCTGCACCAGCGCAATTATTTACCAGATTATTTCATATCAAGCAAGCTCATTATAGTCCTGCTGGCGGAATTGTCAATACCCATAAAGTCAGGGTGTCTTCAACAATACAAAAGTTGAAGCTGGACGAATAAAAACGTCAATATATAAATAGCATGACTCAATATAGCACCATCACCAGCCGCCTTTCCTTCCAAACGTTTTGACGTTTTAATGCTATGATGTTATAATAACATCGTTCACGGAGGTGCTATTATGGCAACCCAAACCAAACGAACCACAATATATTTAGACCCCGACCTGCATAAAGCGCTCCGATTAAAAGCCATCGCTTTCTCCCAGTCCGTATCGGAGCTTGTTAATGATGCCGTGAGAGAGTCTCTCGCGGAGGATGCCAGGGACATCATGGTGTTTGAAGAAAGGGAGAAAGAACCCCTGATAAGCTATGACGAAATGGTCAAAAGGCTAAAGAAAGATGGCCGGATAT
>JBGPRB010000203.1:0-5092 GCA_041489355.1 Dehalococcoidia bacterium | reverse complement strand
CGTTGAACTGGTGGCGCTGATACCCCGCATCCAGGCTCTGCTGGACAGGGCTACGAAGAAAATCAGGGTACTGATTGTGGATGACCATGCCGTGGTCAGGGACGGCATAAGGTCGGTACTCACCCTGCAGCGGGACATACAGGTAATCGGGGAGGCAGTCAACGGCAGGGAGGCATTGGAAAAGACAAGGGAACTCATGCCGGACGTTGTAGTAATGGATATCGTCATGCCGATAATGAACGGGCTGGACGCCGCCAGAGAAATATGCCAGAAATACAAATCGGCCAAGGTGTTGATGCTGACTCAGTACGATGATGAAGAGAACGTTCTGGCCAGTAAAAAGGTCGGGGCTGTGGGATTTATTCCCAAGGCGGCTGCCAGCTCCCGGCTTTTAACCGGGATACGGTCGGTAGCCCGGGGCGACCAGTCATGGATAGAATCACTCCAACCGCAAAGTCAGGGTCAGGGGTGAGCCTGAGTGGACACTATAACCATCGTTCTCAACGGTGTTGAGGTCAGCGGTTATCCAGGGATGTCTATTCTGGACCTGGCGCGGGAATCCGGAGTTTATATTCCCACCCTCTGCCACGACCCCAACCTGGTTTCGATAGGCGCCTGCCGGCTTTGCCTGGTAGAAGACGAACGCAACGGTGCCTTGCTGGCTTCCTGCGTTGCCCCTATTTCGCCGGGGATGGTCATTCAGACTAATTCATCGAGGGTGGTGGAACATCGCAAGAAAATACTCAAGCTTATGCTGGCCAGTCATCCCGATTCCTGCCTCGTGTGTGATAAGGGCAACCGATGCCAGCTTCGTAAGCTGGCGGCAGAGATGGGTATCGGGCTGGTTGAATTCCAGAGAATTCCCCAGCCGGACGTCATAGAAGAGGTAAATCCATTTATCGAGCGCGACCTCTCCAAGTGCATCATGTGCGGCAAGTGTATCCGGGCCGACCAGGAGCTTGTCGTGGAAGGGGCCATCGACTATATGCACCGCGGCACTGCCGTCAGGGCGGCGACACTGAACGATATGCCACTGGAGAAGTCCGAATGCACTTTCTGCGGGGCCTGCGTGGCTATATGCCCCACCGGGGCCATTATGGAGAAGGATAGGACATACACCGGCACCGCTACCACAACAGTTACTACGGTGTGCCCCTATTGTGGCTGCGGTTGTACCCTTTCTCTAGGAGTCAAGGACGGAAAAGTGGTCTATGCCAGACCGGCTGTGGAAGGCCCGGTGAACCGCGGCACGCTATGCGTCCGTGGGAGCTATGGCTACGATTTCATCAATAGTCCAGAAAGGCTGCGCCATCCCCTGGTAAAGGTGAACGGTGAGTTCAAAGAAGCGACCTGGGAAGAAGCTCTGTCCCGGGTTGCCGATGGTTTGAAGCAAATTAAAGAAGCCTATGGCCCCGACGCCCTATCCGTTTTTGGTTCATCAAAGTGTACTAATGAAGAGAATTACTTACTGCAGAGATTTACACGGAGTATCCTGGGCACCAACAACATCGATAACGGCAGCCGTCTCTACAACGCGGCCAGCCGCATAGGTCTGGGGGCAACTATAGGCTACGCCGGGACGACCGGTTCGCTCGATACCCTGGAGAGGTCGCGGGTCATTATGGTCATCGGTGCCGACCTGGAAATCTCAGCTCCAGCGGTAGCCTATGTCATCAAGCGGGCGGCAAGGTTCAAAGGCGCCGAACTCATCGTTATTGACCCCCGCCTTACCCCGCTGACACAGTTTGCCCGTCTCTGGCTTCAGCCCAGGGTAGGCACCGATGTGGCCCTGCTTAACGGACTGGCCAGAGTAATTATTGATGAAAAGAAACTCGACGTTGAGTTTGTTACCCGCATGACAGATAACTTTGCTGTTTGGACGAAGAGCCTGGAGGCCTTTACACCGGGCTACGTGGAAGAACTGACCGGTATCCCTAAGAAGAATGTGCAGATGGCTGCTCGCATATTGGCCGGGGCTGAACAAGCCTCTATCGTCTACGGGAACGGGATTACCCAGCAGGTTAGCGGTACCAATGCCGTTATTGCCATCGCCAACCTGGCCATGCTTATCGGCAATACTGGCCGGCGTGGTGGAATTTTTGCGCTGCAGCGTGAGAACAATGCCAATGGGGCCTGTGACATGGGTGCACTGCCTGGTTTTCTTCCGGGTTACCTGAGCATAGATGACGCTCAGAACAGGAAAAAGTTCGAGGAACGCTGGGGCGGCCAGTTGTCTGTCCGTACCGGGCTTACTGCTCTGGAAATGATGGAGCAAGCCAGGGAAAGCAAGGTTAAGGCGATGCTCATCATGGGAGAGAATCCGGTAGCCAGCTTCCCGCAGCCTGCTCACGTTAAAAAAGCTTTAGCCTTTCTGGACTTTCTGGTGGTTACCGATATGTTCCTGACGGAAACAGCCAGGGTGGCAACGGTCGTTTTACCGGTAGCCAGCTTTGCTGAGAAAGATGGGACTTTCACCAACTTCGAGGGGAGAGTCCAGCGACTGCACAAAGCCATCGAACCTGCTGGTGACAGCCTGCCTGATGGCGAAATTGTCATGCGATTGGCCAGGATGATGGGCTCGCCTATGCCCTATGCTTCTCCGCAGCAAGTAATAGATGAAATTGAAGAGATGGTCCCTTTCTACCGTCACTTCGCCCACACCGATGTTGACGCAATGGGTCTGGACCTGAGCGAAGTGGGCGGCAATACTCCGGGAACGAGGCGCCTTCACAGAGGACTATTCCCCAGCGGGTTTGGGCGGTTCTCTCCCGTAGAGTTTGTCCCTCAGCAGGATATCGCCACAGATGGTTATCCTTTTATACTGATGGTCGGTTCCAGCCGGTATCATTTTGGCACAGGCTCGCGTAGCTCGCGGTCAGCACGATTAAAGCGGTTCTGCCCTGAAGCCTTCCTTGAGCTCAGTGGCGACGATGCTAAAGACCTGGGTATCAGCGATGGTGATAAGGTTAAAGTAATCTCGGCACAGGGTGAGCTTTTAACTTCCACCAGGGTAAGCTATACGCTGCCCCGGGGTCTGCTTTATATGCCGATATCTTTCCCTGCTTGCCCTGTTTATGAGCTGTTCAGCACTATTATTGACCATCAAACCAAAGCCCCGGCACTGAAAACATGTGCTGTGAGGCTGGAGAGGACGGCCGCAGATGGCTAAGTCTAAGGAAGTGCCTAAAATTAGCATGAGGCAGGTAGAAAAAATCATCGCCAGCTATCGGGGTCAGAAATGGGCGCTGATTCCCCTGGCGCAGGAGATTCAGGAGAAAGTTGGCTATATTCCCCCCGAGGCTATACCCCGTATCGCCGGTGCTCTCGGACTATTTCCCAGTCAGATACAGGGGGTGATTTCCTTCTACGCCCAGCTTTACACCGAGCCCCGGGGTAGAAATATCGTCAGGGTCTGCCGGGGGACTGCCTGCCACGTGCGCGGCGGTAAGTCCATCCTGAAACTGGTACGTCAGCACCTGGGGATTGAAGAAGGTCAGACCACCGAAGACATGGAGTACACCCTGGAAACAGTTGCCTGCATCGGCGTCTGCGCCCTGGCCCCAAACATGATGATTAATAAAGATACTTACGGCAGTATGAATCCCAAGAAAGTAGCGCGATTGTTCGGCGGGAGGAAGAAGGAGTAGTATGCCGCAGAAGCGTACGGTATTTGTTTGCCGGGGTACCGGGTGCGTATCAGGGGGCAGCGACGCTGTCTATGAAGCCTTGAGGACGGAACTGGTAAAGCAGGGTATGACGGGAGCCGAAATTGACTTTTCCGGTTGCCACGGTTTTTGCCAGCAGGGCCCCAATGTCGTGGTGGAGCCTGATGGAATTTTCTATACCCACGTTGACGTCGAGGATGCTGCTGAAATCGTCGTCTCGCACCTCCGGGACGCAAAACCCGTTGAGCGCCTTTTTTACAATGATCCGGTGACCGGTCAGGCAGTGCCTCATTATGCTGATATCAAGTTTTACGGGGAGCAGCAACGCGTCATTATGCGCCACTGCGGTCATATCAATCCCGAAAGGATTGACGATTATCTGGCCTGTGGAGGATATCAGTCGCTCAGGAAAGTCCTTTTTATGATGAAGCCAGAAGAGGTGATTGACCTGGTCAAGCGTTCCGGCCTGCGTGGCCGGGGCGGCGCCGGTTTCCCTACGGGCACCAAGTGGGATTTCTGCCGTAATGCCCCCGGCGACCAGAAGTACATGATATGCAACGCTGATGAAGGCGACCCCGGTGCTTTCATGGACCGCTCCATCCTGGAAGCCGACCCTCATGCTGTGCTGGAAGGACTGGCGATTGCCGCCTGTGCTATCGGCGCCAGCGAGGGCTATATCTATGTTCGCGCTGAGTATCCGCTGGCCGTGAAACGCCTGCATACGGCTCTGGGGCAGGCACTAGAAAGAAATTATCTAGGTAAAAATATCCTTGGTTCCGGTTTTAACCTCGCTGTGCATATCAAAGAGGGCGCCGGTGCGTTCGTCTGCGGAGAGGAGACGGCGCTGATAGCCTCCATCGAGAGTAAGCGGGGCATGCCCCGACCCCGGCCCCCTTTCCCGGCTAATTCGGGACTTGATGGTAAGCCGACCATCATCAACAACGTCAAAACCCTGGCCACCGTCCCCGTTATTATCGAAAAAGGTGCCGAATGGTATGCCGCCATCGGTACGGAGAAGAGCCGGGGAACGGCCGTGTTCGCCCTCACCGGCAAAATCGCTAATAGCGGACTGGTCGAAGTGCCTATGGGTACCCCTCTTTCCCACATCGTCTACAAGGTTGGCGGCGGTATTCCAAAGGGGAGGAGACTCAAAGCGGTACAGACCGGCGGCCCTTCGGGAGGATGCATCCCCGCCCGCTTCATCGAAACGCCTATCGAGTATGAGACGCTGGCTAAACTGGGCTCTATCATGGGCTCCGGCGGCATGGTGGTCATGGATGAGGCCACCTGCATGGTGGAGATGGCGAGGTTTTTCATCAGTTTCACCCAGAGCGAGTCCTGCGGGAAATGCACACCGTGTCGGCTGGGCACGCGGCAGATGCTGGCGATACTCACCAGAATTACCGAAGGCAGGGGGCGCGATGAGG
>JBGPRB010000202.1:0-5128 GCA_041489355.1 Dehalococcoidia bacterium | reverse complement strand
GCGATTGCGGCCTATGCCATCGGCGCCAGTGAGGGTTACATCTATGTCCGTGCCGAATATCCGCTGGCCGTGAAACGACTGCAAACCGCCCTCGGCCAGGCACAGAAGAGGGGTTTCCTGGGTAAGGGCATCCTTGGTTCCAACTTCAATCTCAACGTCCATATCATGGAAGGTGCCGGAGCTTTCGTCTGCGGGGAGGAGACGGCCCTGATAGCCTCTATCGAGAGCCGGCGTGGTATGCCCCGACCTCGTCCCCCTTTCCCGGCTAATTCGGGGCTGGATGGTAAGCCGACCATCATCAACAACGTTAAGACCCTGGCCACTGTCCCTGTTATTATCGAAAGGGGGGCTGAGTGGTTTGCCGGCATCGGTACGGAGAAGAGCAAAGGAACGGCTGTTTTTGCCCTCACCGGTAAAATCGCCAATAGCGGACTGGTCGAGGTGCCCATGGGTACGCCGCTATCCCACATCGTCTATAAAATAGGGGGTGGCATCCCGAAGGGGAGGAAACTAAAAGCCGTGCAGACAGGCGGCCCTTCCGGTGGCTGTATTCCCGCGCGCTTCATCGATACGCCTATCGAGTATGAGACGCTCGCCAAACTCGGTTCTATCATGGGATCCGGCGGCATGGTGGTCATGGACGAGGCCACTTGCATGGTGGAGGTGGCGAAGTTCTTTATCGGCTTCACCCAGAGCGAGTCCTGCGGGAAATGTGCACCCTGCCGGCTGGGCACACGGCAGATGCTGGAAATACTTACCAGGATTACCGAAGGCCGGGGGATTGACACGGATATAGATTCCTTGCTTTCTATCGCCAAAACCGTTAAAGAGTGCTCGCTCTGCGGCCTGGGGCAAACGGCCCCGAACCCGGTCATTTCCACCATCAACTACTTCCGCGACGAGTACGAGGCACACATTAAAGAGAAGAAATGCCCGGCGGCGGTCTGCGAGGCTTTGATGATATCACCTTGCCAGCATACCTGCCCGGCAGGCATCAATATCCCCAGGTATGTCGCCCATATCGCCGCCGGAGAGTATAAAGAAGCCATCGAGACCATCAGGGAGCGCAATCCCTTTGCCGCCGTCTGCGGCCGTATCTGTCACCACCCCTGCGAAGGCCGGTGCCGCCGCGGTGAGCTGGATGACCCTGTGGCCATCAGGACGCTGAAGCGCTTCGCTACCGACTGGTATGCGGAGCACGGCTCCGAGCTTGGGGAAGTCAAGCCCTTCCCCCGGACCAAGAAAGAAAAAATTGCCGTGGTGGGGGCGGGGCCGACCGGCCTTGCCTGCGCCTATTTCCTGGCACAGGCGGGCTACCAGGCAACAGTTTTCGAAGCCCTGCCCGTGGGCGGCGGTATGCTATCGGTCGCTATACCTGAGTTCCGCCTGCCGCGAGCTGCTATCCAGCAGGATATCGACTATATCATAAAGCGGGGGGTGGAGATAAAGTACAATACGCCGATTAATACCAATTTCACCATAGAGCACCTGAGGAAAGACGGTTTTGCCGCCGTCTTCATCGCCGCCGGCGCCCAGCGTAGCCAGCGACTGGGTATACCAGGAGAGGTTGAGGATATTGAAGGACTCTACTATGGATTGCGGTTCCTCCGGGACGTCAGACTTGGCAGAGCGGTAAAAGTAGGCAAATGTGTAGCTATCATTGGCGGCGGCAACGTGGCCCTGGACGCTGCCCGGACCTCACTGCGGCTCGGCGCGGATGAGACCAGCATCTACTACCGCCGCTCCCGGGACGAAATGCCGGTATCTGAGGTGGAGTATGATGAAGCTGTCGCCGAGGGCGTTAAAATAAATTTTCTCGCCACGCCGACGAGGATAACGAGCGATAACTGGAAGGTAACCGGCCTGCAGTGCACGCGCATGAAGCTGGGGGAGCCTGACGAAAGCGGTCGGCGCCGCCCCGTTCCCATCGTCGGCTCTGAGTTCACTGCCGAAGCGGACATGGTTATCGCCGCCGTGGGGCAGGCGCCCGACCTCTCTTTCCTGCCCCCCGATAGCGCCCTGGAGCGTACCCGGTGGGAGACCCTGGTTACCGATAGCAACACCCTGGCGACCAATGTCCCCGGCATCTTCGCCGGCGGCGACTTCGTTACCGGTCCGGACATGGTCGTTGAAGCTATTGCCGCCGGGAGGAGAGGGGCTATCGCCATCGATAAATACCTCCGGGGTGATGTTTCCCGTGTCGAGATATACGACCGCAAATTAAAAATAACAGAGGCTCGGCCCCCGGAGCTTGATGAAACATGGGAGACAAAGCCTCGGACAAAAGTGACGACTCTCCCCCTGCCGGAGAGACGAGCTAGCTTTGCGGAAATAGAACTCGGCTTCTCCGAGGATATCGCCCGGCGAGAGGCTAAGAGGTGTCTACGATGTGACCTGGAAGGCTGATGATTATGTGTTGTTGGAAATTAAGAAGAGGGAGGGGTTCGGTATGAAATCGATAACCAGGCAAAAAACGATGGAAGAGATTCAGCGGGGTCTGAAAGGTCTGGATAAAGTATTTATTATCGGCTGCGGCACCTGCACCACCATGACGAAGACCGGCGGTATTGACCAGGTCGAAGAGATGAAGGGGCGTCTCCAGCAGATGGGTAAACGTGTCACGGGCAGGGCGGTTATCCCCACCGCCTGCGATGACATGACCGAAGCCGCCATGAAAGAAAATGAGCAGTATATCCGCAACGCCGATTGCATTCTATCGATGAGTTGCGCTATGGGCGTGCACCGGATGAATCTCTATATCGGCAAGCCGGTGATTCCGGCCTTGGATACCCTCTTTATTGGCGTTGAAGAGACCCCCGGCTACTTTCGCGAGGCATGCGCCCAGTGTGGTCAGTGTCTCCTTGGCGAGACGGCCGGTGTCTGTCCCATCACGGCCTGTCATAAAGGGCTGGTCAACGGTCCCTGCGGTGGCACGAATAACGGCAAGTGCGAGGTAGACAAAGAGAAGGACTGTGCCTGGACCCTTATCTACAATCGCCTGAAAGAGCAGGGCAGGCTCGACCTGATGCGCCAGTACCAGCCGCCCCGGAACCACCACATCGCCCTGAAGCCAAGAGCCATAAGAATTCAGTGAGGGGGTAAGGACAATGGTATCACGTTTTAAAGAAGCCCTCAACTCCAGTAAATTTGTCATTACCAGCGAGGTTGCCCCTCCCAAGGGGACTAACCTGGATAAAATGCTCCACCACATCGATATTCTCAAGGATAAAGTGGATGGCATTAACGTTACCGACCACCAGAGTTCGGTGATGCGTTTCCCCTCACTGGGAGGTTGTCTGGCTATTAAGGAGAGGGGTGGTGAGGCCATCCTGCAAATGACCTGCCGCGACCGTAATCGCATGGCTCTGGAGGCCGACCTTCTTTTTGCCTACAGCCGTGGCATCAGGAATGTCCTCTGCCTCACCGGTGATGCCGTGCCTGTAGGCGACCACAAAGAAGCTAAAGGCGTCTTTGATCTGGATTCCCTGCAGCTTTTAAAGGCAGTCCGCCAGATGATGTCCGGTCAGGATATGGGCGGTAATAAGCTGGAGGGGACAGTTGAGTTCTGTGCCGGAGCTATTGTCACTCCGGAGGCGCGGCCCATCGAGCCGCAGCTCATCAAGTTTGAAAAGAAGGTGGAGGCCGGCGCGGAGTTTTTCCAGACCCAGGCCATCTATGACCTGGAGAACTTTACCAAGTTCATGGAATATGCCCGTAAATTTAAGACTAAAATACTGGCCGGGATTGTCCTGCTATCATCGGCCCGCATGGCGAAATATATGACGGAAAACGTCCCCGGTATCTTTGTCCCTCAAAACTTAATCGACGAGCTTTCCAAAGTACCTAAGGAATCGATGTTAACCAAAGGGATCGAGATTGCGGGGCGTACGATTGCGGCTTTGAAGAAAAGCGCTGTCTGTGATGGCGTCCACATCATGGCTATCGGCAAGGAGGAAGTGGTGCCGGATATTCTGGCCGCTGCGGGACTTTAAGAGGCTTTCTGCCCAGGATTAATCACCATCACAGGCCAGGACATCACAAATTCATGGGTTTACTATCCCCTGACGCTCCAATACCCACGATGTTAGACTCGAACTACGGCGGTGAGCGGAGTTGGCGAATACTTACTTAAAAAAGGATGTTACTTCAGGGCTTTTATCAGGTCGTCAGAGGTGGTTACCCATCCGAAAACCTGTGTGACATTCCAGATGGTCGCCTCCTGAGTAAAATCAGGGCCGGCATTACCACAGGCGTCGCTTACCAGGACGGGAAAGTACTCATGGAAAAAGGCGTCGCGTAGTGTTGATTCGACACAAATATTGGTGGCCATGCCGATAAACAGCAGGTGTTTGATATTATATGTCCGCAAGATGGAGTTAAGGTCCGTGTTGAAAAAGCCGCTGAACCGGTTCTTTTCAACCACTATATCCCCCGGCTGAGGTTTAAGCTTGTCAGATATCTGCCAGTCCCAGCTGCCGATAGTTAAAAAATCATATTTCCGTTCTGGGTGCTCACGTCTTGCCACCAGCCCATGCTCTTTCCAATAGTTAGGTGATTCAGGCCCGCCGGCATTAGACAGGTCCTGCCTGTAGCCCATCCGGAGATAGATGACCTTTATGCCCTGGCGCCGGGATGCCTCGATTAACTTCTTATCAGTCTCAATGACGCGCTTTGCTTTCGCTTCGTCAATAGTCCCCAGGATATCAAACATCCCACCCTTCGTACAGAAGGCATTCTGCATGTCTACCACAATTAAGGCAGTCCTATTGATATCCAGCTTGATTGGTTCAGGCTGAGCCGGTATAACCACTTCCATGATAAGTTACCTCCGCCTTATGAGCATTAAAGCTCTATTTCCTTCAAATCCGCGGCTGGTTCCAGCCTGGCCTCAGTAAGGCTCTGTATCTCCTGGACCGTCCAGCCGGGAGCTATCTCCTTCAGAACGAGGCCCTCCCTGGTCACTTCGATGACAGCCAGGTCGGTGATGATGAGGCTGACGCACTGCTTAGCCGTCAGAGGAAAGGTGCAGTTTTTGACAATACGCGGCTCTCCTTCTTTCGTCGTGTGCAGCATGGTGACAATCACTCTGCCCGCACCGGCGGCAAGGTCCATGCCCCCTCCCATTCCT
>JBGPRB010000201.1:0-5139 GCA_041489355.1 Dehalococcoidia bacterium | reverse complement strand
GTTGATGTAAACGTTAACCCAGCCTGTCAAATCGCCAACTCCGTAAAATTACTTCTTGGTGGCAGCGCGTGGGATCTTGCTCACGTCGACGACCTGGTTCCTGTTTTTATCCAGGTAGGGGAATCGAGAGACTGTCGCCCGGATCTCCTTCTGGCGCGTCCCAGGATTTCCCCACAGCACGATAACCTCCGTACCAATCTCGCTGTGATTCACGTCGATCGAGCTGAGGGAGATCATCTCGCGGAAGTAGTAGCTGTAGGCCCGCCCCGAGCTGACCCCGACCGGTTTCCCGTCCTTGAGAACCTGATCTGCGCATAGACCTTCTTCTATCGGATGATGGTTCGGCGTGTCCATGTTGCGGTACGGCTCACCGGGTTTAAACTGCGAGGCGTATACGTCGAAGATATCCTCGGTGTTCCAGAGGAGGGTGACCATCTTCCGGTGCGGGTTCGCCACTTCCTTTTCGAGAGCCTTGCGGCCGACGAAGTCGTGGTCGAACTTGATCATGCCGGCCCAACCGAGCTCTACGGGGTTCCGGTAGCGTAACCTCATATCCTGGCCCATACTGCCTGCGCGACGTGCAAACATGAACAGTGATAGGTTGCCTGTCTTGTTCAGATAATCCACAAAGCCCTTGTCCTCCTCCCACGGATATGGGAAGTGATAGTAGGCCTGCGGGAAGCCGTCCTCGGTGTGGTTCATCATATAAGCGTGATGACCCAGCTTGCGTATTCCATATTTTTCACCGGCTTTGAAAATCGTATCATAGACAGGTCGTGCATCTTCTAATTTGCCGTGGACTTCGTACGCGAGCGTGCCCGCCATACCCATCCGGAGCACGCGGACTTCCCTGCCATCGATGCTGCTCAGGCGATGATGCATGAAGCGGATGTCGTGAAGGTCCTCTCCGGTCGCTGCCTCGAGCACCTCAAGCGAGCGCGGGCCGGCAACCTGGAAAAGGAATACCTTCCCGGTGGGATCCTCGCCCACGGCGTCGTAGTTGCCCTTCTGGAGAGCGTAAACAATGTACGGCGACAGCCAGTAGGTGATAAAATCGTCCTCGCCAAGCCGCAGCAGCACGCCATCCATCATCACGAGGCCTTCCTCGTTGCACATGATACCGTGCTTGCCGGTGCCGATAGGGAAATTCGCGAAGCTGTTTACACAGGTGTCGGAGAGGAACTTGAGCGCGCCTGGACCCTTGATCCGAAAGGTGGGCGTGGGGTTCAGGTGACCGTGGAGATAGCAGGTCTCCTTCCACGCAATTGTCTCATCCCTCCAGCCGGTGTACTCGTATGGTACAGCATAACCTCCCATGCCTGTCATGTACAAAAACACTCTCTGATCATACGATGCGAATGGTGTGTGTGGAAAGACCATCCCCGTAGCAGTATTCGATCCTTGTTTTTCATTAACTTGATTACTCATGCTTTTTACCTCCTGAAAATTATATAGTTGAACACACTGCTGTCAAAATAGCTTCCCATTTTTAGTCATTGTAACACCTCAAATTACGTAATTCAAAAGCCTGGATTGTAGCGGAAAAATGGATCAGAAAACAACCGAGCAAAGTAAAAGGGAAACCCTCATTTCGGCACTTGGATTTATTGTACGGAAACTCCGGTCGGAAAATCTGAACAAGCGAAAAAAAAGGAATACACGCTTAAATCACGAAAAAGTATTAAGAGACATTTGAAGAAGTTGCAACGCAAGGCAGGATATTAAGCCTTGAGTATATCCTTGTGGCGCAGGGCGCGCTCCAGGGAAGGCTGCATCTTCATCTCACGGAACTCTTTGATGGCGAAGTCCAGGTGCTCCATGGCTTCCTTTTTCTCCTTGGGGTAGTGTTCCAGCAACAGCTCGGCAAGCTGGAGCCGGGTGAGGGCAAGCTCCGGACGGAACGGCATCTCCGTGCAGACCTTGATAGCTTCCAGGTAATGCTTGCGGGCTTCATCATATCTTTCCAGGAGAGCCGCCGCCCCGCCCAAGTGGCGGGGTGTAAAGTATAATCCGAAATAAGACGTGATGAGGTTTTTCTCATTAAGCCTTTGAAAAAGTAGTTCAGCCGCCCGGCGGTGTCCGACCAGCACCGCCACCTCCAGACAGCTGATATCTACCACATCACTTACCTCATCCTCAGCGGAGCCAATGCCGGGGCGTGCCATGACCAATTTTTCCAGGATTTCCACCGCTTCGGCATCCCTATGGAGATGTCCCAGGCATAAAACTTTCCCGTATATTGGCATATCGTCTAGCAATTGAAGGGCTTCGTCGGCTTTTCCCAGTCTGAGCAAGGGGATTAGGCCTGTAACATATGCAGAAACTGCACTAAATTCAGAGAGTCCCAGTTCTTCGCCATGTGTACGGATGTGCCGGCTCATCGCTACAGCATCATCCAGGCGGCCGTCCATGGTGGCCATGATGGCGTCCGCATCCATCGAAATTAACAGCAGGTTGGACTGCCCGCTGCGCCCGGCTATTTCTTTCAACTCAGTAAAGCACTCCTCAGCACGCTGCCGCTGGCCGGAACCGAGGAAAACATCCCCGAGAAAAAATAGAGTTGTACCTAGTGTTCTCGTTGTTATGCCGATACGTGACAGACTCACCAGTTCCTCGGCCAGATGCAGCCGCTCACTTTTGTGCTGTGGAGCCCTGACACGATTGAGCCACCCACAGGCGATAAACCAGAATGTTTCAGGATCGCCAAGGCGACGTGCCAGTTCCAGGGCTCGCTTCATTAACGAGACCCCTTCTGATATGAGAGCATATTGTAGTGTGTTCAAGCCCAATACACATTTACTCTGCCCCAAACCATGGTCAGCCCAGGCGCGGGCTACCGTATCCGGCTCGGCATAGCGGTCAGCCCGCTCCAGCCAGCTAGTAGACTCAGGAGTGGCAAATGAACCGATCCAACCGCCCCCATAGAAGAGCAAGCAAGTCAACGCCAGCATGCAGGCACGTGAGGCGCGAGCGTGGTCTTTCATGGTTTCAGCCAGAGAAAACGCCTCTGGTAACGTTGTATCAAGAGCCTGTCGAGATTCTCCACCCAAACTCAGCACGTCGGCAAGATCCAGCAGCAGGTCGCACTGCTTGGCTTTATCGTCCGGGTCAAGCACCTTCTGCACCTTGAGGGCCTGGTCCAGCAGGCGTACGGCCTCGCCGTAAGCGTAGACGTCCGTGGCTCTTTTGGCCGCCATCTCGCCATATTCAACCGCCTTGATGAGGTCGACCGGATCGGTGGACTGGGAGAAGTGCTCGGCCAGCTCGGCGGCATGCTCCTCAAGACGTTTGGCGTACTGCTTCTCCAGGGCGCGTGCCACCTGCTGGTGCAGCTTCAGGCGCTGCGGGGCAATCATCTCCTCGTAGAGGGTCTGGCGGAAAAAGGCATGCGTGAAACGATAGCGTACCAGGCCCACCTGCGAGCGCTCCTCCAGTATGGACAACTGGACAGCTTCCTTGAGATTATTAACAAATACATCTTCGTTCATACCGGCGACGGCCCTTAACGTGTCAATAGCAAATTCACGTCCTATAACCGAGGCCACGGAAAGAAGCTGGTTACACTCCTTACTGAGCAGGGACAACCTCTTGCCGATGACGTCCCGCAGCCCTTCAGGGATGTTCATTTCCAGCGGGGTATCCTTAGCCGGCCGCCACCGTCCCTCTTTCTGGGTTATCAGTCCTTCCTCGGCCAGATAGCGTATCACCTCCTGCACGAAGAGGGGATTTCCTTCAGTCTGGCGATGCACCGCCTCGGCCAGTCCCCAGGGGACGCTTTCCCGGGTAATGCTTTCCAGCATACGCCTGACCTCATCCGCATTGAGTCCGCGTAAGATAACGCGACCGTAGCTGGATACACGTCTCAGTTCGGCCAGCGCCGCCGATAAGGGATGGCTGCGGTCGACCTCCACGTCCCGGTATGTCCCGACGATAAGAAGTCTTGTCCCGGCCAGGTGGCGTGAGACATGTGTCAGCATGTCCAGGGTGCCTTTATCGGCATCGTGCAGGTCCTCCAGCACAACGAGTAAAGGCTGGACACAGGCAGCGTTGGTAAGAAAGCCGGTGACTGCCTGCAACAGCCGGTACCTTTCTTCCTCGGGGTCTTTCTGGGGTCGGAGCTTTACCTTAAGCCGTTCCCTTATCTCCGAGACGATGCGGGCAACGTCGGCGGCACCCGTACCCAACTCTTCCCGCAGGTCTTTAATGTCACGGGAGAGCACATATGAACGCAACGCCTCAACAAAAGCCAGGTAGGGTAAAGACAGCGAACCTTCCTCGTAGCAGTGGCCTACCAGGGTCCGGCCGCCGCGTAATATAACATAGGTCGATAATTGTTCGCAGAGGGCGGTCTTGCCGATACCCGGCTCGCCCATGACCATCGTCAGGGCGCCCTGCCCCGACATGGCCCCGTCAAACGCCGACTGGAGCTGCTTCAGTTCCGGCTCCCTGCCTACGAACACCCTTCGGTACAGGGGATTTTCGGTGGCGGTAGTTTCCTTAGACGGCTCTTTCTTTAGTTTCCCCGCCTCGATTGACTCCAGCGCCTGGAGGACGACCGTCGCTGATTCAGGGCGCTTTTCGGGGTCTTTCTCCAGCAGCTGCATGATGAGTGTTTCCAGAGCCGGAGGCAGGTCGGCACGGTGCCAGGCGGGCGATACCGGCGGCGTGTTGATATGCTGCCCGATGATAGATACCGAGTCGTCACCCACGAAGGGCGGACGCCCCGTCACCATCTCGTAGAGCATGGCGCCCAGTGAATAGAGGTCGGCCTTAGTGGTCACTTTACCGCCCATCGCCTGCTCCGGCGGCATGTAGGCCACCGTGCCCACCATCATGCCGGACTGCGTCAACCGGGAGAGGTCTACCGCCACGGCCAGGCCGAAGTCGCCTATCTTGGCGGTGCCGTCGGCGCTCAGCAAGACGTTGCCCGGCTTGAGGTCGCGGTGGATGATACCCTTGGCGTGGGCGAACTCCAGGCCGCGGCAGACAGCATTGGTAATCTCTATAGCTTTGTCCAGAGGCAGACGGTGTTCCGGCGCCTTCTCGATAAGCCCCTCCACATCGCCGGGCATTAGCGGCAGCACGATGTAGGGCTGGCCTTCGTGGTCGCCGAAGTCGTAGACGGTGACGATATTGGGG